>NZ_JBEXNM010000089.1:0-27854 GCF_040611095.1 Streptomyces sp. NPDC003077
CGAGGGGCAAGCCCTCATCAACGGCAAGCCCTACTCCTCACTGCGCCACCCGGTACGAGAAGTGGGCGCGCTGCTGGACGCGAATCGCGGAACGGGCGCCTCGCCCGTTCCGCGCGGCCCCTCCTGCCGCGGACCGCTTCAGAGGTGCCTGGTCAGCGGGGTGGCGGGCGGCTGGGGCACCCCGTCCACGTCGCCGATGGGCGCCGGCCGGAGGCCGAAGGTGGTGAAGGCCGTCCGGGGCGGGAGGGGGTAGGCGGGACCTCCGGTGAGGGAGTTGAGGATGATGGCGCTGCGCCAGGCGGCGAGGCCGAGGTCGGGGGTGCCGACTCCGTGCGTGTGGCGCTCGGCGTTCTGGACGTAGACAGAACCGGTGACGCAGGGATCGAGGATGAGCCGGTGGCGCGCGTCGATCCGCGGCCGTTCGGCGTTGTCGCGGCGCATGTAGGGGTCGAGGGCGGCGAGCAGGGTGGTGAGGTTCCGCTCGCGGTAGCCGGTGGCGAGGATGACGGCGTCGGTGGTCAGCCGGCTGCGGACGGTCTGCTGGACGTGTTCCAGGTGCAGTTCGATCCGGGTGGCGCCGATCCGGCCGGCCGTGCGGACGGTGACGCCGGGGGTCAGTACCGCGTCCGGCCACCCGCCGCTCAGGGTGCGGCGGTAGAGCTCGTCGTGGATGGCGCCGATGGTGGCGCGGTCGATGCCCTTGTAGAGCTGCCACTGCTGCGGGACGAGCGCGTTGCGGACGGATTCGGGCAGCGCGTGGAAGTACCGGGTGTAGTCCGGGGTGAACTGCTCCAGGCCCAGCTTGGAGTACTCCATGGGCGCGAAGGCGGGGGTGCGGGCCAGCCAGTGCAGCCTCTCCCGGCCTGCCGGGCGGGCGCGCAGCAGGTCCAGGAAGATCTCCGCGCCGGACTGGCCGGAGCCGATGACGGTGATGTGCTCGGCCTTCAGCAGCCGTTCGCGGTGGTCGAGGTAGTCGGCGGAGTGGATGACGGGCACGGCGGCGGAGTCCGCGAGCGGCTTGAGGGACTCGGGCAGGTACGGGGCGGTGCCCACGCCCAGGACCAGGTTGCGGGCGTAGCTGCGCCCCAGGGCCTCGGCCTCGCCCGCCTCGTCGAGCTGGGTGAAGTCGACGGCGAACAGCTCGCGTTCCGGGTTCCAGCGCACGGCGTCCACCTGGTGGCGGAAGTGCAGGCCGGGGAGGGACTCGCTGACCCAGCGGCAGTAGTCGTCGTACTCGGCGCGCTCGATGTGGAAGTTCTCCGCGAAGTAGAAGGGGAAGAGGCGGTCGCGGGCCCGGAGGTAGTTCAGGAACGTCCACCGGCTGGTGGGGTCGGCGAGGGTCACCAGGTCGGCGAGGAACGGCACCTGGAGGGTGGTGCCCTCCAGGAGGAGGCCGGGGTGCCAGTGGAAGGCCGGGCGCTGGTCGTAGAAGGCGGTGCGCAGCCGGCCGAGCGGCTGGGCGAGCGCGGCCAGGGAGAGGTTGAACGGTCCGATCCCGATCCCTACCAGGTCGAGCGGTCCTTCGGGGGTGGGGGGCTGTGGCGGGGTCGCTCCGTGGGGGTTCTTTTCGGCGGTGGTCCGGTACGCGGCTGAGGTCATGGGGGGCACGGGAGCTCGGGGGGTGGCCTCGGGTGTGGGGCAGGGGATGGCGGGCGTGGCGGGTGGTGTGCCGGATGGCGTGCCGTTTTCGGAGGCTGCTGTGGTGGGGGGGGCGTCCGGGGCCGTGGGGGCGGCCGGGGATGGACTGGTGGGGGTGGCCGGGGACGACGGGGCGGGAACAGCCGGAGACGGGTCGGAGGTGGTGTCGGAAGTGGTGTCGGGCGTGCGGTCGGAGGTGGTGTCGGGATCGGCCGGAGGGGGGAGCGGGGGCGTCTCGGGGGACGGGACGGCTTCACTGTGGGGCGTGTCGCTGCTCATCGGTGGGGGGTGCCTTCCACGAGTGTCAGGAGCGATTTCAGGTCGCCGGGCTGGACGTGGGGGTTGAGGAAGGTGGCCTTGAGCCACAGGCCGGAGGCGGTGGTGGCGCGTCCCAGCACGGCGCGGCCGTCGTGCAGGAGGCGGCGGCGGAGGGCGGCGACGGCGGTGTCGTCGGCGCCGGTGGGGCGGAAGAGGACGGTGCTGATGGTGGGGCGGGCGTAGAGCTCGAAGGAGGGGTGGTCCTCGATGAGGTCGGCGAAGGCGCGGGCGGCGGCGATCGTGCGGTCCACCAGGTCGGCGAGTCCGCCGCGGCCGAGCGCCTTGAGGGTGACGGCGATCTTGACGATGTCGGGGCGGCGGGTCGTCCGCAGCGAACGGCCGAGGAGATCGGGCAGCCCGGCCTCGGTGTCGTCATCGGCGTTGAGGTAGTCCGCCCGGTGGCTCAGGGGGGCCAGGGCGGCGGCGTCGGGCACCGTCAGGAGGCCCGCGGCGACCGGCTGCCAGCCGAGTTTGTGCAGGTCCAGAGTGACGGTGTGGGCACGTTCCAGGCCGCGGAGCAGCCCTCGGTGCCGCCGGCTGAACATCAGCGGCCCTCCGTAGGCGGCGTCCACGTGCAGGCGGGCACCGTGCCGGTCGGCCACGGCGGCGAGCGCGGGCAGCGGGTCGATGGCCCCGGTGTCGGTGGTACCGGCGGTGGCGACGACGAGGACGGGGTGGTGCAGCGGGGTCAGCGCGGCATCGAGCGCCTCCGGGTCGAGGACGCCGTCGGGGGTGGGGAGGGTGAGGGGCTCGGGGAGGCCCAGCAGCCAGGCGGCACGGTGGACGCTGTGGTGCGCGTTCGCCCCGCAGACGACCTGCACCGGAGCGGGGAGCCGACGGACGCGCCCGTCCTCCCGGGCGAGGAGGAGGGCGAGTTGGTTGGACTCGGTGCCGCCGGTGGTGACGAGGGCGTCGGGTCCGCGTTCGGCCGGGGGCAGCTCCCGGCGGGGCGGAGGGATCAGGCTTCCGGCGGACGAGGTGGTACCGGCGGTCGAACGGTGACCGGCGGACGAGGTGAGGCGGGCCTCGGTGAGCTCAGGCGCTGAGGTGGCGCGGCATGCGGCGCGCAAGGCTGGGGCCGAGCCGTCCACGGAGCGGGCCGGGTCGTTCTCGAACGGTGAACCCGGACCGCCCACGGAGCGGGCCGGATCGGCCTCCCACGGTGTGGCCGGACCGTCCACGGAACGGGCCGGAACGGCCTTAAGCGGTGCAGCGGGACCGCCTACGGAACGGGCCGTCTCCGGCTCGTCCTCCGAAGTGGTCCGGTCCGGGAGGTGCACGAGACGCGCCAGTTCACGAGTGGTGAGGGCTTCGAGCGCCGAGGCGGCCGGTGCCTGGTCCCAGGAGTCCAGGGACGGGTTCAGGGAGGCGGCGGCCAAGTCGGCGGCGGCGGCCACGGCGAGCGGCGGGCAGTGCAGGTGGGCCGTGCAGTGCGGATCCGCCGGGTCGGCCGAACCCGCGGCCAGCGCGGCGACCAGGGTGCGCAGCGCCGCCTGCGGCCCGACGCCGGTTTCGGGGAGGAGCGGGTGAACGGCGCTCCGCAGCCGCTCCGCCACGACGCCCGGCCCACCGGCGGGGAGCGGCCCACCCCGGGCGGCGGCTCCTTGGGACAACGCGTCGAGGGTGGTGTCGATCAGGGGCCGCAGGGCGGCGGGGCCTGTGATCCCTCCGGCGAGGTGCGGCGTGTCCATGGGCTGGTCCTCCGGGAGCGCGGCGGGTGAGCACACCGCGGCCTGGTGGGGCGGGCGATGTGCCCTCTGAACCCAACGAGACCGACCCTAAAGTGGTATTGCCCTACCCGGGAGGACCGGACGGAACCGCCCGCCCGCGCCACGGGGCACGGGACGGGCGCGCCCCCGGGCGAGCGCCGGGGTACAGAGGCTTGGCGGGGGTGGCCCGGCCGCCCGTTCACACATGGCGCTGGGCTGGGCGAGGGGTGGCACCGTCCGTTCCCACGGGGCTCCGAGCTTGGTGGGCGGGCCGTTCGTTCCCGCGCGGCGCTGAAGCCCGGCGGGGTGGTTGGCCGCCCGTTGCCGCCTGGCTCTGAGCTTGGTGGGCTGGCCGCCCGTTCCCACGGGCGCGGAAACCTGCCGAGCTGGCGGGCCGTTCGTTCCCGCCCGGCGGTGAAAGTCTGGAGGCGTGGCAGGCCGTCCATTCCCACGCGGCGCAGAAGCCCGGCGGGCCAGCGGGCCGCCCGTTCCCGCGCGACGCAGAAGCCTGGCGGGGCGGGCTGGCCGTCCATTCCCACGCGGCGCAGAAGCCCACCGGGCCGACGGGCCGCCCGTTCCCGCATGACGCCGCTTCCTCCGCACGCCGGATCACCGAGCGAACCCGTTCCCCCAGCCCTCGACGCCTGCGCCGAAGGGCCGACGGCGACCCACTCTCCGGCCCTCGGTGCCGGGCCCTGGCGCACCCGCCGGGCCCGGCGTCGTTCGTGTCACACCCCCCTGACGTTCAGTGCCCGGCGCAGGTCGTCGAGCTGGTCGACGAGCTTGCGGCGGAGGGCCGGGATCGGGTCGGCGGTGTGCAGGCATTCCTCGCCCAGGCGGAGGGTTTCCCGTTCCACGAAGGGCTTCGGGAAGGCGTAGCGTCCCGCGGCCTCGGCGAGGGCGGGGCCGCGGCGGGCGGCGAGGGCGGGGACCTCGGAGAAGAACCGGCTGACGTACGGGCGCAGCAGGTCCTGTTGCTCGCGGGCCCAGAAGCCGACGGCGGTGGCGGTGAAGAGGTAGTTGGAGAGTTCGTCCCCTTCGTCCGCGGTGAACATGGACCGCCAGGCGGCTTCCTTGGCGGCCGGGTCGGGCAGGGCGGCCCGGCAGCGGGCGGCGCCCTCCTGTCCGGTGGCGCTGGGGTCGCGGGCGAGTTCGGCGTCGATGGCCTCGGGGGTGGTGGCGCCGAGGACGGCGAGCCGGCCGAGGAGGCGCCAGCGCAGTTCGGGGTCGAGCGCCGGGCCGCCGGGGACGGTGTCGCCGTCCAGCCAGTCCTGGATGCCCTGCGGGGTCGTGGCGCTGTCGATGAAGCACCGCACGGCGACCAGGCGCAGTCCCTGGCCGTCGCCGTTCTCCGAGCCCTCGGTGCGGCGCAGGATGTCGCGGGAGATGTCGGTGAGCGTGCCGAGTGCCGCGTGCCGGTCGTCCGTCGTGAGGTAGGCGTCGGCGATCTGGTGGCGGGCGAAGGACAGGACGCCGTCGACGATCGCTATGTCGGTTTCGTGCGGCAGGTGGGTGCGGGCTGCCTCCAGGTAGGCGGCCGGGGCGAGTTCGCCGTCGCGGACCATGTCGCGGGCGGCGTTCCACACGACGGCGCGGGAGAGCGGGGTGGGCAGGCCGGACAGTGAGCGGCTCGCGGTCTCCCAGGAGGCGGCGTCGAGCCTGACTTTGGTGTAGGTCAGATCGCCCTCGTTGAGGAGGACGAGGTCGGGGCGGGGGCCGGGGGCCGTGTGCTCGGTGCGGCCCGGGATGTCCAGGGTCACGGGGTCGCGGGGGACCAGTCGGCCGGGGGTGGTGGGGTCGTGGTCGTAGAGGCCGACGGCGAGGTGGTGGGGGCGGCTGCCGGCCTGGTCGACGCGTAGCGTCCAGGAACCGTCCTCGGTCGTGCCGACGACGGGGGTGAGGGTGTCGACTCCGGTGGTGCGCAGCCAGCTCTTGGCCCAGGCGTGCACGTCGCGGTCGGTGGCGCGGGCGAGGGAGTCGATGAAGTCGGCGAGGGTGGCGTTGCCGAAGCGATGCCGGGCGAAGTGGTCGTTGATGCCGGCCAGGAACGCCTTCTCCCCCATCCAGACGACGAGCTGCCGCAGGGCGGAGGCGCCCTTGGCGTAGGAGATGCCGTCGAAGTTCAGCAGGGCGGAGGCGGTGTCGGGCACGTCCTCGGGCGCGGGGGCGACGGGGTGCGTGGAGGGGCGCTGGTCGGCGTCGTAGCCCCAGCCCTTGCGGGCGATGCCGAAGTCCGTCCAGGTGTCGGTGAAGCGGGTGGATTCGGCGAGGACCTGGTAGCCCATGTACTCGGCGAAGGACTCGTTGAGCCAGATGTCGTCCCACCACTGGAGGGTGACCAGGTCCCCGAACCACATGTGGGCCATTTCGTGGGCGATGACCATGCCGCGGGTCTGCCGCTCGGTGTCCGTGACGGCGGAGCGGTAGACGAATTCGTCGCGGAAGGTGACCAGGCCGGGGTTCTCCATGGCGCCCGCGTTGAACTCCGGGACGAACGCCTGGTCGTAGGAGTCGAAGGGGTAGGGCTCCTCGAAGATCTCGTGGAAGCGGTCGTAGCAGCGGCGGGTGATGTCGAGGATTTCCTCGGCGTCGGCGTCCAGGTAGGGGGCCAGCGAGCGGCGGCAGTGGATGCCGAAGGGCAGGCCGGCGTGCTCCGTCCGTACCGAGTGCCACGGGCCGGCGGCGACGGCGACGAGATAGGTGCTGATCGGCGGGGTCGGCGCGAGCTTCCAGCGGCCCGGCCCGGCGTCGGTGTCCTGGGTGGCGATGCCGTTGCCGAGCACCGTCCACTCAGGCGGTGCGGTGACGCTCAGCTCGAAGACGGCCTTCAGGTCGGGCTGGTCGAAGGCGGCGAAGACGCGCTGCACGTCTTCCATGAAGAGCTGGGTGTAGACGTAGCTCAGGCCGTCGGCCGGGTCGGTGAAGCGGTGCATGCCCTCACCGGTGTGGGAGTAGCGCATGGTGGCCGCCACGCGGAGCTCGTGCGCGCCCTCGGCGAGGCCGAGCAGCGGGAGGCGGTTGCCGTCGAGGCTCGTGGGGTCGAGCGGGCGGCCGTCCAGGACGGCGGAGTGCAGCTCGGCGGGCTTGACCTCCACGAAGGTGTCGCCCGCGGACCGCGCGGTAAAGTGGATCACCGTGCTGGACGCGAAGTGTTCTTCACCGTGGGTGAGATCGAGGTCGATCTCGTAGCGGTGGACGTCGATGAGTCGGGCTCGGGTCTGCGCCTCGTCGCGCTGGAGTGCGGGCATGGGGTCATGCTGCCGTACGCCGGTGACAGCGCGCACGCGGGTTGCGCCAGGCTGTGGAGAAACGTATCGGCGGGGGGATCGCGATGCTGGGGGCTGGTCGTCGTCTGCCCCGCGCGCATGCGCGTACGCATACGAAGCAGTGGGCCGTCCCTGTGAGCAGCACCGACCCGTTGCCCGCCGCGCGTACACACCGCCGACAAGAAACCGTCACACAAGAACCGGAATGCGCGGGCCCCCGCCGCCGGTTGGCGCTGGCATGACTGTGGGAGTAGCACTCAACGCGATCGATGCCGACAACCAAGTGGACGCCACCGTGCGGCTCGCCGAGGAGGCCGCGGCGGCGGGCCTGCGGTCCGCCTGGTTCGGGCAGACCTTCGGGGCCGATTCGCCCCAGCTCGCGGCGATCGTCGGGCGGGAGGTACCCGCCTTACAGGTGGGCACGTCCGCGATCCCCATCTTCGGCCGCCACCCGCTGGTCGTCTCCAGCCAGGCGCAGACCGCCCAGGCGGCCACGCACGGCCGGTACCACCTGGGGCTCGCGCTCGGTACCAAGCTCCTGACCGAGACCGGCTTCGGCATCCCCCACGAACGGCCCATCGCCCGCCTGCGCGAGTTCCTCGTCGCCCTGCGGCAGCTCACCGAGACCGGCACCGCCGACTTCCACGGCGAACTGCTCACCGCGACGACGCCCATCCCCGCGCGGGTGCCCGGCGCGGGGTCCCGGGTGCCGCTGCTGGTCGCCGCGATGGCCCCCCAGGCGCTGCGGGCCAGCGGCGAACTGGCGGACGGCATCCTGCCCTACCTCGCCGGGCCGCGCGCCCTGGCGGAGCACATCGTCCCGGCCGTCACCGCGGCGGCGGAGACCGCCGGCCGTCCGGCGCCCCGCATCGTGGCGTTCGTGCCCGCCGTGGTGACCGACGACGTGGCGTCCGTACGGGAGAAGGCCGCCGAGCAGCTCGCGTTCTACGAGCAGATCCCGTCCTACGCCCGGGTCATCGAGCTCTCCGGCGGCAAACGGGCCGTCGACGTCGCCGCCATCGGCGACGAGGAGACGGTCGCCGCCGAGGTGCGGCGCTACCGGGACGCCGGCGCGACGGAGGTGGTGTTCACCAGCACGGAGATCGCCGGCGACGCCGACCGGCTGCGTACCTGGGCGCTCCTGGGGGAGCTGGCGGGCTGAGCGACCGGGGGCCGATCCGCGCGTCGTGCCGGCGGGAGCGCCGACCAGATGACGAACGCGGGGCGCCTCTCTGAGCGACCGCGGGCCGCCTGCCTGGAGGACGCACGCGGATCGCCCCTCGGGAGGTCCCCTCCGGCCCCCTGTTACCGTCACCCGCGTGAGTACGACGACGCCCCCTCCCACCGCCTCGGGCGACCGGCCCGGCCAGCCGGAGTGGCCCGGCCAGCCAGGCCGGCCCCAGCAGCAGCAACCCGCGCAACGGAAGAAGCTGCCCTCCTCCCCCGTCAAGAAGCCCAGCTGGGACGCTTGGACGGCGGGGAAGTCGGTCGGGTTCGTGCTGCTGCTGATCCCCGTGGCGCTCGTGGTCTTCCCGGTGCTGCAGATCGTGGAGGCGCTCTATTACGCGGTCGTCATCATCGGCTACCTCTTCATGTCGCCGTTCTGGTGCGTACGCGCCCTCTGGCGCGCCGTCCGCCCCGTCCGGGAACCGCTGCACGCGACGCGGCGGGCCGAGGCGCGCCGGACGATCCGCGACACGCTGCGGGGACTCGGCTGCGTCCTCGTGGGGCTGGTCATTCTGGCGGTCCTTCTGATCGGTCTCGTTCTGGCGGTCGACTACTTCGATCGTGGGTGAGTGGGCGGGCGTTGTCGGCTCAGGTGTTCCGTACGGCGCCTGAACAGCCGCCCGCCCGTCGCCGGTCCGCTGCGTACGACTGCGATGCCGACGAGTCCGGCGCGCTCAGCCCGTGAGGTCCGTTCCCCCTGTGGGTGGCGCTGTCCCGTCCCGTACGAGCAGCGGCTCGGCGGCGGGGAGCCGCAGGGCGGGGCCGTCGTCGAGCCCCAGGACGACGGCGAGTGCGCCGGAGGGGTACCGCTCGCCCCGCACGGTGCGGACGGCGTGCCATGAGTCCCGGATGCGGACGCGCTGCCCCGGCTGGATGGTCGCGGCCGTGAGCTCTTTCACCTCGTCGGCCTTCGAGAGGCCCGGTGCGGGCAGCTCCGCCCAGACCGTCTTGCCGATCCCGCACGCGCGCTCCCGCACGCCCCAGCTGCGCGCCAGCGTCTCGACCAGCCAGAGGCCGCGCCCGCAGCTCTCCCCCTCACAGGGCGGCCGGACCACGGGACGGCCCGCGCCCGCGTCGCTCACCTCCAGGCGCACCAGCGCGGCACCCGTAAGCGGCGACACGCACACCTCCACCTGCCGGTCCTTCGGGGCGCGCGCCCGCAGGGCGTTCGTCACCAGCTCGGAGAGCACCAGCTCCGCGTCCGCCGCGGCGTCCTGGTCGATGTGCCAGGCGTGGAGCGTCGATCGCAGCAGTCCTCGCGCTCTGGGGACGTTCCGGGGGCTGCGGCACAGCCGGAACATCGTTTCGTGCGGTTCGGTCACAGTTGCCCCCAGAGGCTCGATGTGCCGGGCAGTCCGTCACTGGTGCGGCGAAGAGGCCGCGGACTCCGGCGTGCATGCTGGGAAGGATGGAGCCGCACCCATCGAATCTGCAACGTTTCAGATCACCAGCAACTCAAACTTCCCTCATTCGAGTTAGTTCCGTTTCCTCGGTATCTTGGGGTCTGCTACAGGTGTCTCATGCCGGAAAAGAGCACCGCCTCCAGCCCTTCGACCGTACTTGGACGCCAGCTCGGAGAAGAGCTGCGGAATTTGCGCGATGCAGCGGGTCTGACCACCGCACAGGCGGCCGAAGCACTCGACTGCACCAAAGGCAAGATCAGCCGAATTGAAAACGGTCGGGTGGCGCTTCGCCTCCCCGATCTGGCCGCCATGTTGCTCGCCTACGAAGTGAAGGACACCCAGCTAAGGGAACGGCTGACATCACTGGCGCGGAAGGCAAATCGACGGCGCCGGGATGGATGGTGGAATCAGTACGGTGCGGTACTGGCGGACACTTATCGCGACTACATCGCACTGGAGGCGATGGCCGCAACAATCAGGACCTTTCAAGCCCAATTGGTGCCGGGGCTGCTTCAAACGCCCGATTACACACGCGCACTGACGGTGGCTTCCCAGCGGTGGGACAGCGCCGATGAGATCGAGAAGTTCGTTCAGGTGAGAATCACCCGCCAAGAACGCCTGGTGGGCCATTGCCCACTGAACCTGTGGGCTGTCATCTCTGAGGCTGTTCTGCTACAGGAGGTCGGCGGTGCGAAGGTGATGGGTCCCCAACTCCAGTACCTCCTGGATGCCTCGGACGCGCCTGGCATCACTGTCCAGGTGCTGCCATTCTCCCGAGGAGCCCATGCGAGTATGTTCGGTCCGTATGTGGTGATGGGGTTCCCCGAGGACGGGGCCCTTGACGTGGTCTTGGCGGACACCCCGACCAACTCCCTCTGGATGGAAAGGGAGCCCGAGGTTGCCAGGTACAAGGCTCTGTTCGACGCCGCACGCACATCAGCTCTCTCCCCGGCCGAATCCCGTGCCGTCATTCACCGACAACGCAAGGAGTACCGGGTATGAAAAGCGCCGGCCGCAGGTATGACCTCTCGGCTGGAAAGTGGCACAGCAGCAGCTACAGCGGCGGCCACAACGAATGCGTCGAGATAGCCGACGGCATCCCCCATCTCGTCCCCGTCCGCGACAGCAAGAACCCCACCGGGCCCGTCATCGTCTTCACTCACCAGGCCTGGCGTGCCTTCCTCGCCACGCTGTGCTGAATCGACCGACCAAGGAGCAGAAACCGGTGAACAAAGAACGGAACGCACCGGCCCATCTCGCACAAGGGAGCTGGCGCGCCAGCAGCTACAGCGGTGGTCAGGGCAACTGCCTGGAGGTCGCCGATCACGCGCCCCACCGCATCCCCGTCCGCGACAGCAAACGCTCCGACGGTCGCGTCATCGTCTTCACCCACGACGCCTGGCGTGATTTCCTCACCACGCTGAAGTAACAGAACCACAAGCACGCGAGCCATCCAGCCGGGCCAATCGCCCGGCTGGTTTGCTGACGCCAGGCTTCCGCCCAGCCACAGGGCCGGACCGAACGGGCGGGGGCACCAAGAAGAGCGGCGGTTCGGCCCGCCCGTAGAATCCGCAGCGCCCCAGGGGGCTCGGCTCTCGCAGCCGGCGGGCGGGCATGTGCGCAGGACGGCTACCCGGACACCTCTCACATGTTCGCCTTACCGCGCCCCGCCTCCTGATGGGCGACGAGGGCAGAGGCCCGGCCTGAAGGAGAGGACTCCATGGCGACGGAACAACAGGTCACGCGTACACCCGGTGCCCCGGACGTGAAACGGCTGGTGCGACGCGGCTGGGCGCGGTTCATCACGAGCCTCTTCCTGCGGACTCTGATTATTGCCGCGCTGTTCCTCTTGGCTCTGGCGGCATCATGGAGATCGGTCCGGGACGTGCCTCTGGTCGAGGTGTATTCGGCCATCGCCATTCTCCTGACCATTCTTGGGATTTACCGGTATGTGCGCGCCAGCCGATTGGTTCAGTGCGCGCGGGTGCTGCGGGAGTACCCGCTGGAATTCCGTGAGCGGATTTCCTGGAAGGCCGCGAAGGACGAGAAAGACGGCAAGGTTTTCATGCTCGTCATTATCGACGAGGTGCTGCCGCGACCGTTCCGGGTGCGTGCTGTCAACGCGCTGGGGCGCCGGTACTGGACCCGGGGCGGGCAGGACGGAGTGTGGGTCGCGGGTGATCTTGCGTTCGGAGGCGTCCTCGTCCTGCCCGCCACCCATGAGCTGCTGCTCATCCAGCCCGCGAAATGGGAGAGGTACGCGGAGGAGCGTACGGAGGCCGGTGACGAGCGGGTGGCTCGGGCGGAGCAGGCGGGACTGACGCAGAAGGTGTTTTAGGTTCCGCGTGAACCGCTAAGGGAACACCTCGAACCACTGAGGGAACACCTTGTGCGAAGTATTCGACGTCGGGGCGGGAACAGGTCGTTGCCCACCGGCGTATGAAAGTCGAGCAGGCCAGCTGACGCGGATGTACTTGTGACGGTAAGTCCCGGCGAAGGGGCCTCACCAGATCATTGACGTCCGGCCCTCCCCCACCCCTACACCTCCCGCACCTCCACCCCGTCCACCACGAACTCCGCCTTCCCATCGCTCCCCACCTTCCGCAATCCGATCCACGCCTCCCCGCTCTCCGGTGCCGTGAACTCGTACGTGAAAGGCGTGGGTGCGGTGGCCACGGGCAGTGGGGCCCGGAGCAGTTCGCGGGTGGTGGGTTCGTCCACGGCTGTTATCCACGCGTATTGGTCCGCTTTTTCGTTTTCGTAGCGGAAGGTGACGCGGTAGCGGTGGCCGGGGAGGAAACGGGCGGTGTGCGGGACGGTGCGGTAGACGAGGCCGGGGTTTTCGCCGCGGGATTTCAGGGATTCGGTGCCGTCGATGACGTCGTCGATGGCCTTGCCGTTCCAGCCGCGCTGGGTGAAGGGGGCGTGGCGCTGGGCGATGTGGGTGCGGGGGTCGGTGGAGCCGCCGGCGTCGCCCTTGACGAAGGGGCCCCAGCCCTGGGGGACGTGCTGGAAGTCCTCGTAGAGCAGGGTGCCCGGCTTGGTGGTGCGCTCGGCGCGGACCACGCGGACGTTGTCGAAGCGGACGCGGGCCTCGCCCGCGGCGGCCGTCAGGGACAGGACGACCGGGCCGCCGCCCTCGGGGACGGTGAAGTGGGTGAACATGCGCTGGAAGCGGGTGCCGTGCTTGCGGTCGGCGGCGACGTGGTTGACGGCGGTGGAGGTGTCCGTCCAGTTGGTGGCGGTGACGCCGTCGGCGGTGCGGACCTCCAGGGCGGCGCGGCGGCGCTCGCCCGCGTGCGCGCCGACCTCCACCTGGACCGACGCCGCGTACGTCCCGGGCCGCAGGCGGGACAGGCGCTGCCGGACGGACGCCGCGCCGCCCGCGCCGATCACCAGCTCGTAGTCGCCCAGGTCGCTGAGCCGGACCTCGGCCGGGCCGCTGACCTGCCATCCGGCGAGCGTGCCGGAGTGGAAGCCGGGGTCGGTGAGCGGGGTGCCCTCGCCCCAGTGCGGGGCGGGTGAGGGGGCGGGGGCGCGGACGACGACGTAGGGGCGGCCGGGTTCGGCGGTGAGGGTGATCCTGCCGCCGGTGACGGGGAGCCGGGTCCGGTCGGCGCGTCCCTGGTCGGTGAGCCGGTACGCGTACACCGCCCGCGTGCCCGCCCAGCCGCGCGGCAGCTCCCAGGTGGTCGTGCCGCCCTCGGGGTTGTAGTGGTAGAGCTTGGCGGGGTGGGTGGCGCGGCGGGGTTCCCAGGGGAGCAGGTAGGTGCCGCCGTCGTAGACGAGGCGGTCGTCGGTGGTGATGCGGCGGGTGCCGGTCGCGTCGGAGACGGCGGTCGCGGTCGGGCCCTCGAAGGTGATCTCGTGATCGTCCCAGGTGGCGATCGGGTACGCCTGGAGGTACTTGGCGGGCAGCGCGTCCCGCCAGATGATCGCGGCGAAGGCGTTCCAGTCGGTCTTGCCGAGCCAGCCCTCGAAGTTGCCCATCCGGGGTGCGCCCAGCAGGGTGGGCCACTTGTCGGCGAAGACGTCCTTCTGGTGGTTGCGGACGAAGCGGATGAGGCGGGAGTTGATGCCGCGGTAGCCGTCGCCGCCGTAGTCGGTCTCGTTGGCCCAGTGGGACCACAGGGCGGACCGTTCCAGGCCGTGGCCCCATTCGGTGACGATCTGCCAGCCCTGTTCGCGCAGGTGCCGCTGCAAACGGTCGGAGTTCCAGCCGGACTCGCGGAAGACGTCGATGTAGAGGGTGGTCAGCGCCGGGTCGGTCTCCGCCCGGAGCTGGGCGAAGCGGCGGACGATGTCGCCGGAGAGCAGGTCGCGGCGGGGGTCGATGCGGTAGGACTGGTCGAGCCAGTCCCACTGTTCGTCGTTCTTGTCGACCAGCGTTTCGGAGAAGGCGTTCGCGACCGGGTACGACTCGGTGGTGTTGACGTGGACCGCGAAGTCGCTGTTCCACTTCTTCCCGGCGCGCAGGAGCGCGTTGAGGTCGTCGAGGCCGCCCGCGCGCCGGTTGTGGTTGCCGCCGTAGTCCGGGTGCGCGGAGTCGTGGCCCTCGGACTGGTAGCCCTTGAGCAGCGTGAACTGCCGCAGCCCGTCGGTGGCCAGCGCGATCCGCTTGACGTGGTCAAGGGTGGCCAGGAACGGGTTGGTGGCCTGGCTGGCGAAGTTGAACGGGATGTGCGGGACGACCCTCAGGTGCTGCTCGTCGGCGCCCAAGGGGTTGACCATGATGTCGCGCAGGGCGATGGCCGCGTCCTGCCAGTCGGCCGTGCCGTCGCCGTTGCGGTCGCGGGTGACGATCACGGTGGCGTACGGCAGCGGCTCGGTGTCCTCCACGGCCGCCCCGGCCGCCCGGTGCGTCCACTGGCCGCAGCCCAGCCGTGCCCACGTCCGCCCACCGCCGCGGACGGTCTGCCGCCACAGCCGGCCGTTCTCCCACGCGGTCGCGGACGTCGGGCGGTCGTGGACGGTGTTGGTCTCGACGGCGGCGGCCAGCTCCCCGGTGGCGACCACGCCGTACGCGCAGCCCACGGGCGCGGGATCGGCGGCGGGTCCGTCGGCGGGCCGGACGAGGGTGTCCCCGTCGCGGTTCTTGTCCAGGTCGACGCGGGCCGCCAGCAGCGCGGCCTCCGGCTGGTCGTCGCGCGCACTGAGCAGGGCCAGCGCGGGGAACTGGAGGGTGCCGACCCGCAGCGCGGGGGTGTCGCGGACGGCGGTGACCTGCCAGGTGACCCGCCATCCGCGGACGGTGATCCGTACGCCGATCTCGGTCCCGCCGTCGAAGGCGAGGCTGTACGCGATCCGGTCCGCGCGGGCCCGGGAGGTGACCCGCGGGGTGTGGGCGGTGCCGTTGATCAGGACCTGGGTGGTGGGCTCGTCCTGCCCGTGGAGGACGGTGTCGTGGTCGCGGTCCGTGTACGTGATGACGCGCGGGAAGGCGGTGTCGACCCGGACGTCGAGGGCGGCGGACCTCAGGACGGCCTCGCCGTCCCGGGACGCGGCCCGTGCCCCGTCGGCCGTCGGGAGGGCGGTCGCGGCCCCGGCGAGCGCCGCGGCGGTGACGAGCGTTCTGCGGCTGGGGCCGCGCCGCCCGGCCGGTGTCGGTTCTGCGTTCACGCGCTCCGTCCTCCTTCGCGGGGGCACTCGGTGGTCGCGGGGTCGCTCGCTCTCGCTCGGTCACTCGCTCGTCGCGGGGACATTCGCTCGTCGCGCGGGCGCTTGCTCTTCGCGGGGACATTCACTCGTCGCGCGGGCACTCGCTCTTCGCGTGCTCTTCGCGCGGGGCGCTCGCTCCTCCGCCGGGACGCCGGCCGGCGCCGCACAGCGTGCGGTGTGGGACGAACGGGAGGGATGTGGTGGGCCCCGGCCGCCGCCCGTCCGTACGGGACGCGCGGGGCCCCGGCGCCGGACGTGCGTGTCCGGTGCCGGGGCCCCGCGGATGCCTCACCGGTCGTGCGGTACGTACGGGGTCAGCCGCGCGAGCCCGTACGGAGGAGCTGCTTCGCGGCCTGGTCGATGTCCTTGGCGAAGGTGCTCACCTCGGTGTAGACACCGGGCTTGCCGGGGCGGGCGCAGCCTTCGCCCCAGCTCACGATGCCGACCTGGATCCAGGCGCCCGCGTTGTCCTTGCGGAACATCGGGCCGCCGGAGTCGCCCTGGCAGGTGTCGACGCCGCCGGTGTTCAGCTTGCCGGCGCACAGCTCCTCGCCGGGCACGAACGCGTTGCCGTACGCGCGCTTGCAGGTGGCGTCGTCGACGAACGGCACCTTGGCCTTGAGCAGGTAGCGCTGCTGGGCGCCGCCCTCGCGGTTGGCACCCCAGCCGGCTATGTCGAAGTCACCCTTGTTGTACGTGGTGTCGCGGGCGATGTTCAGGGTCGGCAGGTTGATCGGCTTGGCGAGCTTGATCAGCGCCCAGTCCTTGCCCTGGCCGTTGTAGCCGGGGGCCTGGAGGACCTGCTTGGACTTGACCTTGATGGCGCTGGAGCTCTGGAGGTCCACGACGCCCGCGGTGGCGGTGATGGAGGTGTCCGGGCCGCTGCCGTCCACACAGTGGGCGGCGGTCAGCACGATGTCCTTCGTGTAGAGCGAGCCCCCACAGCCCATGGACAGACGGACCATGAAGGGGAACTCGCCCTGGGCCGCCCGGGTGCCGCCGACGATCCTCGGGTCGCCACCGGACTTGGGGGCGGAGGAGGCCCCGGCCGTGCCGGGCTGGAGGCTGAAGGCGGCCAGGGCGACGGCGCCGACGGCGGCGGATCTCTTCAGGTTCTTCAGGTAGGTCTTCAACGGACGTCCCTTCGTGGGGGGTTGAACGCCGGCCTGGCGCTTCGACGACAGGTGCAGGGGATGGCAGGTCCATGCCAATAAGCAGGTCCATGCCAATGCTCGGGGTCCGGACTCCACCGTCGGCGTGGTTCTCAGGAGACGGCGGCACACCGCAGCGACGGCAGCGCGTCACGTGGCAGCAGTGCGACGTGAGACAGCCGTACAGAACGGATGAGCCGGGTGGCGCCTTTGGATTATGTGGAGTGAGAGATCAGGGAGACAAGAGTGTGCATCCGGCCAACTTCTGGCCGCTCATGACCGGATGGAGAATGAAGTATTTCGAATCCGCGCTCCATGACGGCTGTTTTTGCACGTCAGGTGCTGCCGAGTGAGTGAAACACGGCCGGGCATGGAACACGGCCAGGCCGGATGATCCGCGGGCGTGGGCTCGTCCTCCCCCGCAGGGCGTCCCCTCGTCCGGTGACGCGGGCTCGTCCTCCCCGCAGGACGCCCCTCGTTGAGTGACGGGGGCTCGCCCTCCCCCGCAGGACGTTCCCCCGTTGAGTAACGCGGGCCCGACCACCCGACCACCCGACCACCCGACCGCCCCGGAAGAGCGCTCCGTCGCGCGGCTTCCGCACCGTCCCCATCACCCCGCCATACGGCCGCGCGCCCCCGTACAGTGGTCGGGTGGCAGCGGGAGACGGGGGCGGGCCCGGCAGCGAGATCGTGCACGGTTTTCCCCACATCGATACGGTACGGGCGGCCGTCACGGCCCTCTACAAACGCCTCTCCTACGACGGCATCGCCGGTTTCCCCCTGAGCGTGGCACGCTCGGAGGTCGTCTTCCCGGGTGACGAGGACCTGTACCTCGGGGTGCAGCGGGTGGCCCGGGTCATGGTCCAGCACTTCCGGCTTCCGGACGCGCGCATGATCGTCGCCTTCCGGGACATGGCGCACGCGGCGAACGTCGAACTCGCCGCCGGGCCCGAGTACTTCATCGAACTCAACGCCCGCTTCAAGAACCACCGCAAGGACATCGGCGCCGCGCTCGCCCACGAGGTGATGCACGTCTACCTGCACCGGCTCGGCCTCGCCTTCCCCGGCACCCGGGACAACGAGATCCTCACCGACACCGCCACCACCTACCTGGGCGCCGGGTGGCTGCTCCTGGACGCCTACCACGAGAACGGCGGGTTCTCGCAGAAGCTCGGCTACCTCACTCCCGAGGAGTTCGGTTACGTCCTGGCCAAACGCGCGCTGTTCTTCGGCGAGGACCCCTCGACCTGGTTCTCCAGCCCGCAGGCGTACGACGCGTACGTGACCGGCCGGGCCCGTGCCCAACGCGACGAGCGGCAGCCACCGCTGGCCGCCGCCGGACGGCTGGGCCGCCACCGCTACGCCCGCGACCGCCGGCTGGCCCAGGACCCCCGGCGCGATCCGCTCGCCAACGGCCACGCGCGGGATGCCGGTTACGCCTTCGACGGGCGGGCGCCCCTGCGGGTGACGTTCCCGTGTCCCGTCTGCCACCAGCGCATCCGCGTCCCGGTACGCGGTCGCGTGCGGGCGCGCTGCGGACTGTGTCAGACGGTGCTCGATTGCGACACGTAGGGCGGCAGCGTTCCTCCTCCACGGGCGAGTGTTCTTTCGTGACACCGTCGCTTCGAGCCCGTGCCGAGCGTTGAGCAGTGCATGCGAAAGAGCAGTGCATGCGAAAACTGACGAGTGTCTCTGTTGTGGTGTCTGCCGCGTTGACGGCGGGCATGGTGGCGGCGGCTCCGGCGTCGGCGGGGGGCTACCGGTGCAGCTCCTCGACGCGCGAGCTGGACACGCCTCAGTACGACGGGCCATGGCCGGACAACTGGCGCGTAACGACCACGCTGTGCGCGAAGAGGTCCAAGGGGCGGGTGTACGCCTACGCGCGCGTCCGCTGGGACGGCCCCAACGGCGCCCTGGGAGGCGGGTTCACCAACGACGCCTACTTCCTGGTGCGGATCCGCGCCGCCGGCAAGGTGAAGGCGTCCAAGCGCTTCCACGGGATCGAGAGCCGCTGGGACCACTCCGACAGCAACGGCAACTACAACGGCTCCTACCGGACCGGCACCGTGAGCTGGAAGGGCCGCACCGCGGCGGTGGCGGCCGGGTCGCTGAACCTGGAGTGGGCGGACGACGGCAAGGGCTTCCGGAGCACCTCCTTCACGTCCTCGCCCCGCGTGTGACCACCCGCCGCGGCCCCCTTCGGGGCAGCCGCCGAGGTGCCCCCGGTACGCCGGGGAGGGCCACCGGATCCCCTGTCCGGCGGCCCTCCCCGGCGTCCGCGCGACGCCCGGCCCTCCCCGGCGTCCGCGTGACGCCCGGACCTCGCTGTCGCCGTGAGCAGGCTCACCGGCCCCCCAGACTCACCGACCCCCGGACTCACCGGCCCCCGGGACTCACCGCCGCAGCGCCGTCTCCTCCCGCATGTGCGACAGCTTCGCCGGATTGCGCACGGCGTAGAGCCCGGTGATGAGGCCGCTCTCGACGCGTACCGCCAGCACGGTGTCGATCTCGCCGTCGAGCCGCAGGACGAGCGCCGGACAGCCATTGACCTGCGTCCACTGCATCGGGCCCGCGACGGTGAGCTTGCGCAGTGCGGCGGTGAGCAGGCGGGCCACCTTGTCGTACCCCACGATGGGCCGCAGGGCGGCCTGCTTGGCGCCGCCACCGTCGCCCATGTAGACGACGTCCGGCGCGAGGATGCCCAGCAGGCCCCGTACGTCGCCCGTTTCGGCCGCCCGTTGGAACGCGTCGAGCGCGTCCCGGGTCTCGGCGGCGGAGACGATCTCGCGCGGGCGGCGGGCGGCGACGTGGGACCGCGCCCGGTGGGCGATCTGGCGGACCGCGGCCGGGCTCTTGCCGACGGCCTCGGCGATCTCGCCGTACTCCACGTCGAACACCTCGCGCAGGACGAACACCGCCCGCTCGGTCGGCGTCAGGGTCTCCAGCACCAGCAGCATCGCCATCGAGACGCTGTCGGCCAGCTCGACGTCCTCGGCCACGTCGGGCGCGGTCAGCAGCGGCTCGGGCAGCCAGGGGCCGACGTAGGACTCCTTGCGACGGCCGAGCGTGCGCAGCCGGTTCAGCGCTTGCCGGGTGGTGATCCGCACCAGGTAGGCGCGCTGGTCCCGCACCGTGGCGAGATCGACGTCCGACCAGCGCAGCCAGGTTTCCTGGAGGACGTCCTCGGCGTCGGCGGCCGACCCGAGCATCTCGTAGGCGACGGTGAACAGCAGATTGCGATGGGCGACGAACATCTCGGTGGCGGGGTCCGTGCCTCCGCCGCCGGTCAGCCGCCCGGTCTCCTCCGCTGTGCGCTGGGTCTTCACCGGATTCTCCTGTCTGTGCGCTGTTGTCGGTGCTCCATGGACGAGACACCGGTCCGCGCGGGTTTGTGACGCCCCTGCGTGGTGGCGCGCGTCACCTGGGCGTCGGCCCTGGCATGCCATGTCACGTCACCGTCACGCGGAACGGGCCGCACGCTTCGTTCGCTGCCCCAGGCCCTCGTTCCTCAAGGGGCGCTGACGAACGCACGCGTGCGGCGGCTCCCGCGACAGTGATCAGCCGCCGCACGCATGAGGTGCGGATCCGCTCGTAGTCGACCGGAACGGCCACGCCGCCTGACGCTGCTCGTTCAACGGCGACCGGTGTCCGCGTGCCTGGCTAAGCCGCCTGTTCGACGGTGGCCGGCACCGCGTCGCGCTTGGTCCGCAGCACCTGTTGGCGCTTGTTGTCCTTGGCCCAGGTCCACTTGAGCGAACCGGGCTTGCGCCCCTCGCGAGCCAGTTGCCAGACCGTGCCCGAGCAGATGAGCTCCTTGACCTTCGCGGCAGGACGGCCGCCGAGGTGGAGACTCGTCACGGTGTCGTTCCGGTGGGCGACCTGGAAGATGCCGGCCCGGCGCCCCAGGCTGATGCACTGGCCGACGAACCCCAGGGCGAGCGGCGCGGGCCGCTCGCCCGCGATGCGGCTGAGCACGGTCTCGGCGGCGGTCGCGCCCATCGGACCCGCGGCCTGGCAGCTCATCCGGAACGGCAGGTCCGACGGCGCCGCCGAATCCCCGGCCGCGATGATGCGCGCGTCGTCCACGCTGGTCAGCGTCTCGTCCGTGAGCAGGCGCCCCAGTGCGTCGGTGCGCAGCCCGCTGCGCGCGGCCAGGTCCGGCACGCCGAACCCGGCGGACCAGATGGTCACCCCGCTCGGCACCTCGCGGCCGTCGGCGAGCCGCACGGCATCGCGCGTCACCGCCGTCACCTTCGTGCCGGGGCCTTCGAGCACCCTCACGCCGAGTGCGGCCAGCCGCCCGGCGACCGAGCGCCGGCCTCGCGGGTGCAGGTACGGGCCGAGCACCCGGCCGCACACCAGGGTCACGGTGCGGCCCTGCTCGGCCAGCTCGGCGGCCGTCTCGATGCCGGTCGGACCGGCTCCGACGACCGTCACCGGGGCCGTCGCGGGCGCGGCGTCGAGGGCCGGCCGCAGCCGCTGCGCCTCCTCCAGGGTGGCGATCGGGTAGGCGAACTCGGCCGCTCCGGGCACGTCCGGGTCGGCGCTGCCGCTCCCCACGGCGTAGATCAGGTAGTCGTAGCCGACCGTGCCGCCGCTCGCCAGCGCCACCGCGCGCTCGTCGGCGTCGATCCGCGTCACGGTGTCGACCACCAGGCCGACGCCCTTGCCCAGGACCTCGCGGTAGCCGACGACCGCGTCGTGGGTCCCGCCCACCAGTTGGTGGAGGCGGATGCGCTCGACGAAGGTCGGGCGCGGGTTGATCAGCGTCACCGTCACGTCGTCGCGCCGCGTCAGGCGGTTGGCCGCCATGACGCCTGCGTAGCCCCCGCCGATCACGACCACCTGAGTGTTCCCCGTCATGGTGTGTCTCCTTCGCTTCTCGGGTTCACCCCTAAGACACCGCGTGACCGGCCGTTGTGACATGCGCGAGCGTGATCCGGACCACTCCTTGGACGGGTGGGCGCGTCCCCGTCGGTTCGCCGATCCCTCCCCCGCCTTCGGATGGCCCTCCGTCAGAGCCAGTCGGTCTCCGGGGTGGCCGCCGCCAGGGCCGCGTGCGCGTCGCGGAGTACCGGTCGGCCGTGCGAGACCAGGAGCGTCCCGGGCTTCAGCGCCGCCAGACGGTGGAAGGAGGCGATGGCCTGCTCCCGGTCGACGTTGAAGGGGCCCAGCACCAGGCGCCCCTCCCCCTCGCCGATGACGTCTCCGGGGAAGAGCACACCGGCGGACGGGAGGTGGAGTGCGACCGCGCCGGGGGTGTGGCCGGGGACGTGCAGGACGTGGACGGGTTCCGGCCAGCCGTCGAGGGTGTCGCCGTCGTGCAACTCGACGTCCACGGCGACGCGCCGCGGCGGCGTCCCCGACTCGGCCAGGTTGGCCCTGATGCTTTCGTGCAGGGCCTGTTCCGGGCCGGTCAGCGCGGGCGTGGGCTCCGGCGCCGTGCCCCGGATGGCCGGGGCGTCCAGCGCGCCGGCCAGCACGCGGGCGCCGGTGGCCGCCACGAGGTCCGCCGCCGAACCCATGTGGTCGGCGTGGGAGTGGGTCAGCACGATCTGCCGCAGGTCCTTCGGCCGGGCGCCGATGTGCGCCAGCCCGTCGAGGATCGCGGGGGCCGAGCCGGGGAGGGCGGTGTCGACGAGGGCGTAGCCGCCCGTTGCCGTTCCCTCGTCCGTTGCCGTTCCCTCGTCCGTTCCCGTTCCCTCGTCCGTTCCCGTTCCCTCGTCCGCTCCCCTGTCCGCTCCCCCGCCCCCGCTGTCGTCCTTGCTGCCGTCCGCCAGCCGGACGATGTAGACGTGGCCGACGGGAAAGGCCAGATGCCAGATATCAGGCGTGAGTTGGGCGGGTGTGGTCGTGGGTGTGGTCATGCCTCGGACGCTAACGGGTGGCCGTCGGAAAGCCACCGGCTGTGCGCCGAGGGCGGATTGTGCTCTCAGCGCACAGGCAGGCGGTTTCGCCTACGCGCTCACCACGTACCACTGCCGCGAAGAAGAGCGTAGGTAAAGGTGCCGGCCGCGGCCGACCGGTTGCGCGTACCGTTTGAGAGGAAGTCCGTTGGGCATGGTCAGTTGCGCCTCCTCGACGATTACCGCGTCCCGTTCCCCCAAGCGGCAGCGCCGTATTCGGTCTCCGGGTCCGCGACCGCCGCCCAGCAGGAGGACTTCCTCTCCGTGAACAGCTATTCCGCTGGGCGCGACCACCGGCGTTTTCCACACCCGGACGTGTCCATTGGCCTCGGCTCGGACGAGAGGAAACGTCGGGTAGTAGTTGGCCCAGGCGACGCCGTCACCGACGTTGAAGGCATACACCGTGTCGATGTGTTCGACGCCTTCGGGAGGCGCATACCCCCACTGCTGGTTACCACCGCTGTCCCAGCGCACCAGGCCGGGGTAGCTGATCGGGTCGATGTAAACGCCCTCGTCGAAGTACGCGCTCCACACGTTGTGACGTTGGTCCGCCATCATGAGCTGGACGGCCTTCCCCATGGCGAAACTGCGCCGGTGACGGCCGTCGCGACCGTAGATCTGGGAATTCAGACCCCCCGTGTCACCGTAGCCGTGCAAGAGGATTCGCCCATTGGGCAGCGAATCCACATTTGCGGGCCGCAACCTCACATCGTGAAGGACGCGTTCATGGATGGCGCCTTTGTTATTGATGACAAGAAGCGCGTCGAAAGGGTAACGACGAGGCTTGGGGTAGGGCCGTCCGTAGGAACTCGGTACGAGCTCGGCACCGGGACAGATCAGCCAAAGGGCTCTTCCCCAGGCATCCACCGTGGAGGTGAGGACCTCCGCGTCGTCGTACTGGCGAGGCAACAGTGCGTAGGGACGCAATGCCACCTTTTTCAAAAGATCACCTCGCGGGCGAACGAATATGGCTCGCCCATTCTCGCAGACGACTCGTGAGCGTCATCGCGCCGCCCCCTCGGAACCTGGACGCCAAGCCGGAATTCAGGCCGAGAGATCCTGCTCCTATTCCGTGTCCCGCTCCCGAAACGCCGGTAGTGCGAGGACGCGTTCCTTCGCCGGGTCCGCCATCAGCGCGATCAGCGGGAGGACCGCGTCCCACAGGTCCCGTTCCGCCACCTCCAGGGCCAGCGCCTCCAGTTCGGCGTCCGGCAGGGCGCCTGTCGCGTCCGCCACCACCTTGCGGGAAGGCTCGGGCAACTCCGTGGTCAGCGGCAGGAGCGCGGACCACGAACCGGTCGCCACCACGGCCGGAACGATCGCGGCCAGCACCTCCGGGTCGCGCAGCGACGGGAGCGCGGCCACGGTCCGCAGGTCGTCCTCGTCCAGCAGGGCCACCAGCGGCAGCAGCGCCTCCCAGAGGTGCTGCGCGTGGGTGGCCCGTACGAGTCCGTCCAGGCGCTCCGGCTCCTGGCGGGCGGCGAGCGCGGCGATCCTGGTGCGCCAGGCGGGACCGGCCATGGTGGCGATGGCCAGCGCCTCGGGCCACAGCCCGACGCCCGGGTACGAGGCCGGGTCTGAGGCCGTGCCCGAGGCCGTGTCCGTGCCCGCGTCGGGGATCTTCCCCGTCCCGCCCGTGTCCGCCGTATCGCCGCCGGAGCCGTTCCCGTTCGCGTCACCAGCCGCCCGTATGACCGAGGCCACCCGCTGCTCGCCCATCAAGTCCAGGACGGCGTCGAGGCGTTCGGGCAGGTCGATGAAGAAGCCGACCTTCAGGACGACGGTGTCGTCAAGGTGCTGGAGGATGCGTTCCAGCGTGTGGTCGCTCAGGTGGCCGACGAAGCGGCCCATGGTGAGGAAGTCGCCGCGCTCGGCGAGGGCGACGGCGACGCGGACCACGGTCTCCTCGTCCAGCCGTTCCACGACGGTCGGGATGCGACGCGGATCCAGGTGGGCACAGGATTCGGCGGTGAAGTCGATCGGCAGCTTCTCTATGATCCCGGCGGCGCGGGACGGGTCCAGCCGCCCGGCGACCGAGGCCGCCAGCCGGGGGCCCAGCGCCTTCTGCGAGATGGCGGCGGCCACCCCGGTCGGGATCAGCTTCGTGGCGGCGGCGATGCGGTCGAGCATGTCCGGGGCGCGGTCGTACAGCGCGTCGACGGCATGGGCCCGGAACTGCCGTACGTCCTCGACGGGCAGCGCGTACAGGAACTCCAGGGAGGACGGTTCGACGCCGAGCAACCGGGCGATCTTCTGGGCTTCGGCGCGGTGCTGGAGAGTGTCCATGGTCATCACGTCCCGGTCGGCGTCGGTGCCAGTGTCAATGACGGTGTCGGTGTCGGCGTCAGCGGAAGAGGATGCGGCGGACGGGGCCGCGGGCTAGCGCGGGAACCAGTTTGAGGGCCTTTTCGGCCGCGGCGCCGAGGCCTGACGCCCGGCGTTCGCGTTCGCGGTGCAGCGCGTCGGTGAGGAAGTCCAGGTCGGCGGGGGCGAGTGCGGTGAAGCCCGGGGGCGGCGGGACGCCAAGTTCGCGGCCCAGTCGTGCGTGTGCTTCGGCACCTGTTTCCACGGGTCCTCCCGAGTGGGCGTCGGTGGCTGCCCAGCAGGGTGGTGCCTCATTGACACTCGGTCAATAGAGCGAGTGGGACGGAACCCGACGCCCGCGCTCCGCGTCACATTCGCAACCCTGGAGGTTGCCATGCAAACGACAACTGGGCGGATGGGACGGATGGTTGTCGCCGCCGCGACCGCCGTCATGATCGTTTCGGGCTGCGGTACGGAGAACGGGAACACGGTGAGCACGATCCCGGATCGCGGCCCGTTCGACGAACGGGCGGAGCAGATCGCCCGCGACTGGCCGCAGGTCACGGAGGTCACCCGCCGGCTCGACCACCTGCTCCCGCTGGAAGGCGCCACCCGCCCGAAGGACCCCACCGCCCGGCAGGTGACGGTGACTGTCGGGCACGGTGCCTGCGACGCGCGTTTCGGCGCGCACGCACGCGAGATCGGGCGGTTCGTGGTGGTCGCGGGTTGGTCGGTGCTGAAGAACCCGAAGGGCAGTTGTACCGATCAGCTCGTCCTCGACAAGGTGACGGTGCACCTGAAGGCGGCGCTCGGGGACCGCCTCCTCGTGGACGCGGTCAGCGGGGAGCGACTGCCCAGGGGGTGAGGAGGGGTGCGGAGTTCCTCGGCCCCGGGCACGCGCAGGCCCTCCTCCCTGGGCGCGCGCACGCACCCCCTCCCTCTCTTGGGCGCGGCGGACGGTGACCGGTTTCGACCACGGTCTTCCGCCACTGCCCATATGACGAACGCTGCCGACGAATGCCGTGCGCCGTCCGCGTTCCATCCGTGATCGCAAATGGCCGATCCGGTGCGCCGTGGTGACGCTCCCGGGCACCCGGTACGCCCTACGCTCGCGCGTATGAGCCCTTCCTTCGCCTCCACCACGCGGGTGAAACTGCCGGAACTGCTGGAGTTCGTCCGCCCGCGCCACCGCGCGATCCTGCTCACCCGCCGCGCCGACGGCACCCCGCAGGGGTCGCCGGTGACCTGCGGCGTGGACGACGCCGGTGACATCGTCGTGGCGACCTACCCGGAACGCGCCAAGGCCCGCAACGTCCGGCGGGCGCCGTCGGTGAGCCTGCTCGTCCTGTCCGACGAGTGGAACGGGCCCTGGGTGCAGGTCGACGGCGCGGCCGAGGTCATCGACCCGCCGGATTCCGTGGAGCCGCTCGTGGAGTACTACCGCGCCGTCGCCGGCGAGCACCCGGACTGGGACGAGTACCGGGCGGCCATGCTGCGGCAGGGCAAGTCCCTGATCCGCGTCACGCCGCTCCGGTGGGGCCCGATCTCGACGGGCGGGTTCCCGCCGCGCCTGGCGGAGGAGGACCCGGGGACGGATCAGAGCGCGGGCTCGCACACCGATCAGGAGTAACAGAGGGGCAATGAGGAGCGGCGAAGCGGACCGTGGCCATACGACCACGGTCCGCTTCGCCGTTCTTCGTCAACGAGGTGCCACGCCGCCCGGGGCCCGACGCCACGCACCCCGCGCCTCCTCCACCGGCCACTGACGCACGCCTCCCGCCTGATCGGCCCGGCCGGGGAGGGCCCACGGGGGTTGCGCGGGACGGCAGGCCGCCCCGGGGCCCGCTGGCCGGGATCCGCCACCCGGGGCCCGGGGACCGGGGAACGCGCACGAAGAGCCCTCCATCGATCGCCCCCTCCCCTACGCAAAGCCCCTTACCTATAGCCCCCGCAAGAAAGCGCGGCCCCACATCGAACGCGAAAGTGACCTGGGCCACTAAAAGGCCGAAAGGGAGCCGAAAGGGAGCCGAAAGGAAAGTGGCGCGGGCCACTCCCTTCACCGCTGTGGGGTGTGGTCCAGGTCTCAGGAATGGCGGGTCGGGGCCTTTCCGGCGGGCCCGGATAAGGGCCGTGGGCGTGACGCCGGGCACAGGGCCGGGCAGGGCTACGGCCCGGGCTAGTAGCGGCCAGTCCGTGGGGTCCGGGGGTGAAACCCGTGCTGATCACCGTGCTGGTTGAAGTGTTTACGAAGGGGGATAGTTTCGGGTTCGGGAAAGACCCATTGCTTTCCATTTCGGGCATCTCGCATGATGGTGGAGCACCGGGAACGAGCGCCGCGTCTTTTGCCGCCCTTGCGGCTCACGCCAGTCCGCCGCCCGGCTTTCTCCCCGCTTTCCGGCCCTTGTCTGTGGCCGCCTGCTGTCCCCGTTCGGAAGAGGTTCTTTTCCGCATGAACGCTGCCGCCCTGCTTCGCTCCGCCCGCATTACCAAGACCCACAAGGCCTCCGCCGTGGCCCTGACCGCCGCCGGCTCCATCGCCGCCCTGGCCTTCACCGCCGCCCCGGGCCACGCCGTGGAGCCCACCGGCAAGGAGTCCCTGGCCGTGCGCCCGGTCGCCGCCGACGGCCAGCCCACCGCCAAGGTCGGTGCCGCCCCGGACGCGAAGAAGGGCGACCAGGCCACCACCGCCGCCTCGATCGCCCAGGCGCTGAAGGTCACCGGCGTGGACGCCCAGGGCCACACCGCCAAGGAAGCCGCCAACCGCTCGACGGACCGCAAGGCGATCACCGCCGACAAGCCGGCCAGCAAGCCGGCCGCCAAGCCGGCCAAGAAGGCCTACGCCGACAACCTGGACGGCTGGATCCGCGAGGCCCTGGACATCATGAAGGCCAAGGGCATCCCCGGCACCTACGAGGGCCTGCACCGCAACATCATGCGCGAGTCCAGCGGCAACCCCAACGCCGTCAACGACTGGGACATCAACGCCATCAACGGCATCCCGTCCAAGGGCCTGCTCCAGGTCATCCAGCCCACCTTCGACACGTACCACGTGCCCGGCACGGCCAACAAGCTGACCGACCCGGTCGCCAACATCACCGCCGCCGCCAACTACGCCGCCCACCGCTACGGCTCCATCGACAACGTCAACTCCGCGTACTGACGCACGTAGCGGAAACACCACAACCTCACACAGCCCCGGCGGGGCCGCCGCACCACGCGGCGGCCCCGCCGCCGCGGGACCCCGGCCCGCCGCCACCCCCCACCCCCCCCCCGG
>NZ_JBEXNM010000089.1:27864-30817 GCF_040611095.1 Streptomyces sp. NPDC003077
CGGCCACCCCCTATATCTACCCACAGCCGTAAACACTCTTCCCTACCCCCCCCCTCTTCCTACCACCCCCGCGGCGCCCCCGCCGCCGCGCTACCCAGGCCCGACACCACCCCACACCCCACCCCGTCCGGCAAGGCAGCCACCCGCCCCGGCCGTCGGTCGCCCGCATCCGCGACCGCATCCATTGACGGAGTGAGTACTCACTCCGTACTGTCGCGGCATGACCGACTCCACTCCCCGGCGCCGGGCGCCGGCCATGTCTCCCGAAAAGCGCCGCGCCATGATCGTCGCGGCGGCACTGCCTCTCGTCGTCGAGTACGGAGCCTCCGTGACCACCGCGAAGATCGCTCGGGCCGCCGGCATCGGCGAAGGCACGATCTTCCGGGTCTTCCCCGACAAGGAAGCGCTGCTCGACGCCTGCATGGACGAGGCCCTTCGGGCCGACGACACGATCGCCCACCTGGCTTCCGTCTCCCTGGACCAGCCGCTCGCCGACCGCCTCACCGAAGCGGCCGACGTGATGCGCGGCTTCATGACGCGGCTCGGCGCCGTCGCCGCCGCGCTGTCCGCGGGAGGCCGTCCCGAGCGTCCGCCACAGGGCGCACCCGAGGGCCATGGCCAGGTGCCGGACCGCGAGGCGGGCCTGGCCGAGCCGCGTGCGGCGCTGGCCGCCCTGTTCGCCCCGGAGCGGGACGCGCTGCGGCTGAGCCCCGAACGGCTCGCGGACGCGTTCCAGATGCTCCTGATGTCCGCCGGCCGCCCGGGCGCGCCCGACCCCCTGAGCACCGAGGAATTGGTGACGCTCTTCCTCCACGGCGCCCTCACCACCCCGGGAACCACGGCCCCGTCCCAGCCCGCGCCCACCCCGCAGGCCCGCAACACCAACACCACCACCACTCCGCGGCCGGAGCCCTCCCCCGCTTCCGAGGGAACCCCCGAGCCCACCCCCGGGCCCACGCGCGCGAAGGACTCCCGATGACCGCGTCCGAGGCACACAAGACCCCCGGCAACGACGCCCGCGAAGGCCCCCGGACCGATGCCCAGGGGCTCGCAAAGACCCCCGGCGCCGAGACCGCCGAAGACCCCCGCTCCGACTTATCCCAGCCCTCCGGGCCCCACGACCCCTACCCCGGCCTCGCCCCCCGCCGCCGCGTGCTGGTGACCGTCGCCCTGCTCGGTTGCGCCTTCCTCGCCATGCTGGACGGCACCGTGGTCGGCACCGCGCTGCCGCGCATCGTGGAGCAGGTGGGCGGCGGTGGTTCCTGGTACGTCTGGCTGGTCACGGCCTATCTGCTGACCTCCTCAGTCAGCGTGCCGGTCTACGGCCGGTTCTCCGATCTCCACGGCCGCCGGCGGCTGCTGCTGGGCGGGCTCGCGCTGTTCCTGGGCGGCTCGCTGGCCTGCGGCCTGTCCGGGACGATCGTGGAGCTCGTCGTCGCCCGCGCCGTCCAGGGGGCGGGGGCCGGGGCGCTGCTCACCCTCGGGATGGCGCTGGTCCGCGACCTCTTCCCGCCCGGCCGGAGCGGTGGCCTGATCCGGATGCAGACGGCACTGGGCGCGATGATGGTCCTCGGGATGGTGGGTGGCCCGCTCATCGGCGGGGCGCTGACCGATCACGTCGGCTGGCGCTGGGCCTTCTGGCTGAACCTGCCGATCGGACTGGCCGCCGCGCTGGTCATCGCCTTCGCGCTGCCCGAGAGGCGCCCGGCGGCCGTGCCTTCCGGGCGGCTGGACGTGGCCGGGATCCTGCTGCTGACCACCGGGCTCTCCCTGGTCCTGATCGGCTTCAGCCTCAAGGGCCACACCGTGGGCGCGCAGACTCCGGCCTGGACCGACCCGCGCGTGGTCGGCCCGGTGCTCGGTGGGGTGGCCGCGCTGGCGCTGCTGGTCGCCGTCGAACGCCGGGCGGCCGTCCCCGTGCTGCCGCTGCGCCTCTTCCGCCACCGGGGGTACGCGGCGCTGCTGAGCGCCGGGTTCTTCTTCCAGGTGGCGGTGCTGCCGGCGGGGGTCTTCCTGCCGTTGTACTTCCAGGACGTGCGCGGCCACTCGGCGACCGTTTCGGGGCTCCTGCTGCTGCCCCTGCTCGTCGGCATGACGCTGGGCAACCGGCTCACCGCCGCCGTCATCCTGCGCGGCGGACGCGTCCGGCCGTCGCTGCTGACGGGAGCCGGGCTGCTGACCGCGGGCACGGCGGCCTTCTTCGCCCTGGACGCCTCGACGCCCCCGCTCCTGACGTCGGTCTGGCTGCTGGTCGCCGGGCTGGGCACCGGGCCGGCCATGGGCGGGCTCACCATCGCCACCCAGAATTGCGTCCCGTACGCCGACATGGGGTCGGCCACCGCGGGCGCCGGGCTCACCAAGCAGCTCGGCGGCGCGTTCGGCCTGGCCTGCGGTCAGTCGCTGATGGCCGGGCACGTGGCGGGCGCGGTCACCGCCCCGGCCGTCGGGTCGGCCGTCGCATGGCTCGGCGGGGTCGCCGGGCTGCTGGCCTTGGCCGCGCTCCTCCTGATGCCGGAGATCCGCATCCCGACCGGCCACCGTCCGGCGCCCGGCCCCCGGACGGTCCCCCAGCCGGCGTCGTCCTCCGACTCCGCGGGCTGACCCGGGCTCTCGCCCCTGCGGGTGCCATCGGCAAGGGCGCTATAGAACCGGTACCGCGTCGCGCACCGCGTCGTCGGCCGGGTGTACCTGGTCAGCGTCCTGCTCGCCTGTGTGTCCGCGGTTCTGGCGGCTGCCTTCTCCGTCAGCGGGTTCTCCGCGCAGGTCGCCTTCCACCTACTGGCGACCGCCTGGCTGTACTACCTGGTCCAGGGGCACCGGACGGTCCGGCGGGGCCAGGTGCGAGGTCCCGGCGGAGTCGATCGCCCGAGCCCGAAGGCCGGAGGAGCTGGGCGCTCAGGCCCGGCCCTCGAAGGACCGTCCGCGGCCCGCCCCCGTCCGTGGCGGGGCGGGC
>NZ_JBEXNM010000090.1:0-7338 GCF_040611095.1 Streptomyces sp. NPDC003077
CCCCGGCCCGAAGGCCGGGGGCGCCCCGTCAGCACCTCCGCGGGACCGGACCACCGGCCCCGCGCCGGGTCAGCTGTGCGTCCGCAGCAGCGTGCGCATCGTCCGCATGGCCACCGAGAGGTTCGCCAGGTCGAAGCCCTCCGAGCCGTGGATCTCCTCCAGGGTGGCGCGGGCCCGGCTCAGGATGGCGGCGTTCTTCTCCTCCCAGGCCTTGAACCGCTCCTCGGGCGTCGAGCTGCCGTTGCCGACGGACAGGACGTCCGAGGTCAGCGCGGCGTGCGCGGCGAAGAGGTCCTCGCGGATGGAGGCGCGGGCCATGGACTGCCAGCGGTCGTTGCGCGGCAGGTCCAGGATGCGGTCCAGGAGCTGGTTGATCCGCAGCCGGTCGCCCAGGTCGTAGTAGACCTCGGCGACGGCCAGCGGCTCCTTGCCGGTGCGGTCCGCGATGGCGACGATGTCCAGCGCCGGGAAGACGGACGAGAACCCGGCCACCCGGACGGCCAGCTCCTCCGGCACGCCCGCGTCGGTGAGCTCGCGCAGGTTGGCCTCGTACCACTCCAGGTCGCTGCCGCGCAGCAGCCCGGGCAGCTCGGCCCAGACCCCGGCGACCCGCTCGCTGAAGAAGTCGATGGTCGCGGAGAGCTCCAGCGGCTGCGGGCGGTTGTTGAGCAGCCAGCGGGTGCCACGCTCGACCAGCCGGCGGGAGTGCAGCCGGATACGGGTCTGGACGTCGGCGGCGACGAGGTTGTCCAGCGCCTCCACGTCGTCCCAGACCCGGCCGAGCTTGAAGATCGCGCGGGCGGCGGTGTGCGCGCGCACGACCTCTTCGAGCGAGGCGCCGGTCTCCTCCCGCATCCGGTGCAGGAAGCTGGTCCCGCCGGTGTTGACGGTGTCGTTGACCAGCACCGTCGTGATGATCTCGCGGCGCAGCGCGTGCGCGTCGATCTGCTCGGCGAACTTCTCGCGCAGCGCGGTGGGGAAGTACGCGTGCAGCAGGTGCTGGAGGTAGGGGTCGTCCGGCAGGCCGGTGCGGATCAGCTCGTCGGCCACCGTGATCTTCGTGTACGCGAGGAGGACGGCGGTCTCGGGCTGGGTCAGGCCGCGCCCGGCGTTCAGCCGCTCGCGGATCTGCCGGTCGGTGGGCAGGAACTCCAGCGCCCGGTCCAGGTGGCCGTCGCGCACCAGACGGCGCATGAACCGCTGCTGGGCGTGGAGCATGCTCGCGGACTGGGCGCCGGCCAGCGCCAGGGCGGTGTTCTGCGCGTAGTTGTTGCGCAGCACCAGGGCGCCGACCTCGTCGGTCATGGCGGCCAGCAGCTGGTTGCGCTGCTTGAGCGTCAGGTCGCCGTCGGTGACCACGGCGTTCAGCAGGATCTTGATGTTCACCTCGTGGTCGGAGGTGTCCACGCCGGCGCTGTTGTCGATGGCGTCGGTGTTGATCTTGCCGCCGGACGCGGCGAACTCGATCCGGCCGAGCTGGGTCAGGCCCAGGTTGCCGCCCTCGCCGACGACCTTGACGCGCAGGTCGTCGCCGTTGACCCGGATGGCGTCGTTGGACTTGTCGCCCACGTCCGCGTGCGACTCGGCCGAGGACTTCACGTACGTGCCGATGCCGCCGTTCCACAGCAGGTCCACCGGCGCCTTGAGGATGGCCTGCATCAGCTCGGCGGGCGTCATCTTCTTGACGCCGTCCTCGATGCCGAGGGCCGCCCGCACCTGCGCGTTCAGCGGGATGGACTTGGCCGTGCGGGGGTGCACGCCGCCGCCCTGGGAGAGCAGCTCGGGGTTGTAGTCGGCCCAGGAGGAGCGGGGCAGCTCGAACAGGCGGCGGCGCTCGGCGTAGGAGACGGCCGCGTCCGGGTTCGGGTCCAGGAAGATGTGCCGGTGGTCGAAGGCGGCGACCAGGCGGATGTGCTCGCTGAGCAGCATGCCGTTGCCGAAGACGTCACCGGACATGTCACCGACACCCACGACGGTGAAGTCCTCGGTCTGCGTGTTGACGCCCAGCTCGCGGAAGTGCCGCTTGACCGACTCCCAGGCGCCGCGGGCGGTGATGCCCATGCCCTTGTGGTCGTAGCCCGCCGAACCGCCGGACGCGAACGCGTCACCGAGCCAGAAGCCGTAGGACTCGGCCACCTCGTTGGCGATGTCGGAGAACGTCGCGGTGCCCTTGTCGGCCGCGACGACCAGGTAGGTGTCGTCCTCGTCGTGCCGGACGACGCCCTTGGGGTGCACGACCTCGCCGCCGACGAGGTTGTCGGTGATGTCCAGCAGGCCGGAGATGAAGGTCTTGTAGCAGGCGATGCCCTCGGCCAGCCACGCGTCCCGGTCCACCGCCGGGTCCGGCAGCCGCTTGCCGACGAACCCGCCCTTCGCGCCCACCGGCACGATCACGGTGTTCTTGACCATCTGCGCCTTGACCAGGCCCAGGACCTCCGTACGGAAGTCCTCCCGCCGGTCCGACCAGCGCAGACCACCGCGCGCGACCTTGCCGAACCGCAGGTGCACGCCCTCCACGCGCGGCGAGTACACCCAGATCTCGTACGCCGGGCGCGGCGCGGGGAGGTCGGGGATGGCCTGCGGGTCGAGCTTGATGGAGAGGTAGGAGTGCGGCGCCCCGTCCTCGCCGTCCTGGCCGTCCACGCCGCTTCCGGCGGTGGCCCCTTGGAAGTGGTTCGTCCGCAGCGTCGCCTTGATGACGGTGAGGAAGGACCGCAGGATGCGGTCCTCGTCCAGGGAGGCGACCTTGTCCAGCGCGCCGTCCAGCTCCTCCAGCAGCCCGTCGGTCAGCTCGTTTCCGGCCCGCTGCCGCTCGGGGGACAGCCGCGCCTCGAAGAGGCTGACGAGCAGCCGCGTGGTGTGGACGTTGTGGGCGAGGGTGTCCTCCATGTACGTCTGGCTGAACGTGGAGCCGGCCTGCCGCAGGTACTTGGCATACGCCCGCAGCACCATGACCTGGCGCCAGTTCAGCCCGGCGCGCAGCACGAGCTGGTTGAAGTTGTCGCTCTCGGCGCGGCCGGTCCACACGGCGGTGAACGCGTCCTGGAACCGCTCGCGGGCGTCGTCGCCGTTCATCCGCTCGGGCATGCGCAGCCCGAAGTCGTAGATCCAGGCCACCGTCGCGTCGGTGCACCGCAGCTCGTGGGGGCGCTCGTCGACGACCTCCACGCCCAGGCGGTTGAGCACCGGCAGCACCTTGGACAGGGAGACCGGCTCGCCCCGGCGGTAGATCTTGAAGCGGCGCTCGAACGGCCCCGCGCCCACCGGCTCGTACAGGCTCACCGCGAAGTCCCGCGCGTCCGTGCCGGTCAGCTGCTCCAGGTGCTGGAGGTCGGCGACCGCGGTGCGCGGCGGGTTGTCGGCCTTGTAGCCCTCGGGGAAGGCGTGGTTGTAGCGGCGCAGCAGCTCGGCCGCCTTCTCCTCGCCGACCTCGGCGGTCAGCGCCTCGGCGAACCCGTCCGCCCAGGAGCGCGCGGCCTCCACCAGGCGCGCCTCGATGCGGTCGGCGTCCGCGTCGGTCAGGTCCGGCAGCGTGGCGCCGGGCTTGACGCGGACGACGAAGTGCAGCCGCGAGAGGACCGACTCGGTGTTCCAGGCGGTGAAGTCGACGCTGATGCCGCCGAGCTCCTCCTTCAGGATCTCGATCAGCCGCAGCCGGACGTTGGTGGTGTAGCGGTCGCGCGGCAGGTAGACCAGCGCGGAGTAGTAGCGGCCGTACTCGTCCTGCCGCAGGTACAGCCGCAGCCGGCGGCGCTCCTGGAGGTAGAGGACGCTGGTGACGATGGACCGCAGCCGGTCCACCGGCGTCTGGAACAGCTCGTCGCGCGGGTAGGTCTCCAGGATCTGGAGCAGGTCCCGCCCGTCGTGGCTGTTGGGCGTGAACCCGGCGCTCTCCAGCACCTCGGCGACCTTGCGGCGGATGACCGGGACGCGGCGCACCGACTCGGTGTACGCGGCCGAGGAGAACAGGCCCAGGAAGCGGCGCTCGCCGACGACGTTGCCCTGCTCGTCGAACTTCTTCACCCCGACGTAGTCCAGGTAGGACGGCCGGTGGACGGTCGAGCGGCTGTTGGCCTTCGTCAGGATGAGCAGCTTGTGCTCGCGGGCCTTGGCGCGGGCGTCCTTGGGGAGCCGGTTGAAGGACGGCGAGACGGGGTGGCCGTCGTCGGTGTCGCGGTGCGAGGGGTCCGAGCGCAGGATGCCCAGCCCCGTGCCGGGCACCGCGCGCAGCACGTCCTCGGGCGCGCCGTCCTCGCCGGGCGCGGAGGACAGCTCGTACTCGCGGTAGCCGAGGAAGGTGAAGTGGTCGGCGGCCAGCCAGCGCAGCAGCTCCCGGGCCTCCTCGACCTCGCGGTCCCGCACGTCGTCGGCGGTCGGCTCGGTGGGCAGCTCGTCGGCGATGCGCAGCGCGGACTCGCGCATCTTCTCCCAGTCCTCGACGGCCTCGCGGACGTCGGAGAGGATGCGCAGCAGGTCGGCGGTGATCTGCTTGAGGTCCGCGCGGTCGGTCTCGCGGTCGATCTCGACGTGGATCCAGGACTCGACGAGCGCGTCGTGCGGCAGCTCCCGCTCCGCGCCCGCGCCGGCCCCGCCGCGCTGCCCGCCGGCCTCCAGCACCTCGATCAGCTTGCCGGTCAGGTCGCGGCGCACCACGACCTGCGGGTGGATGACGGCGTGGATGCCGCGGCCCTGGCGGGACAGCTCGTTGGTGACCGAGTCGACCAGGAAGGGCATGTCGTCGGTGACGACCTCGACGACGGAGTGGCTGCACGTCCAGCCGTTCTCCTCGACGGTCGGGGTGTGCACCCGCACGTTGGCGGTGCCCTGTGGTCGGTTCTCTGCCAGACGGTAATGGGAGAGGGCGGCACCGAAGACGTCCACCGGGTCCCGGTCCGTCAGGTCCTCGGGTGCCGTGTGCAGGTAGTACCGCTGGAGGTATCCCAGGAGCGTGTCCGGGTCCAGTCCCTCGGCGGGGGACTGCCCCCCGGCCGGGCCGCTCTCAGCGACCCGGGCGGCCCTCGCGAGCAGCTCGGTCTTGGCTTCGTCCAGCTTGGTCTGCATGTCCTCTGGCTCCTGTCGCGCGCCGTTGCGTGACGTCGTGGATGAGATCCGTGAAAACGGCACGACCCCGACTGGACACGTGAGGACTCCTCCGGCGCAGCGAAAGGGAGTTTCCGGTCGTTGTCGGCGCCGTGCCGCGGTGAGAGACGGCCGAACCTCGGCGCGGGTACGGCGACGGGGCCGGTACGCGGGTTCGGCGGCGAAGACCAGCGTCCGCCCGGTCACCAAGGTGTCCCGGGCGCGTGGCAGGGGCCTCGGCGCCCCCGCGGACTATCGCGCTGATCACGGTGTAAGGCTATCGCTCCTGACGTGGGTGTCGTCATGGGCGGAGTGTGGACAAAACCTCACTCCCAAGTTCGGCGAATCGGACAGAGAGGGGTTGCGCAAAATCGTTCGACCGTCCTCACGGCGCCGCCGGGGTCTTGGCAAGCGCGGCCAACCGGAGCAGGTTGAGCGTACGAACCGGATGGCGCTGAACCGCACCGGCGAGCGGTGCGCACACCGCGCGGAGGTGGATGACATGGCAGCCAAGATCCTGATCCTGACGGGCGACGCGGCGGAATCCCTGGAGGTTCTCTACCCATATCAGCGGCTGCGCGAAGAGGGGTACGACGTCCACATCGCCGCCCCCACCCGCAAGACGCTGCGTTTCGTCGTCCACGACTTCGAACACGGCTTCGACACCTACACCGAGAAGCCCGGCTACACCTGGCCCGCCGACCTGGCCTTCTCCGAGGTGGACCCCGGCCAGTACGCGGCCCTGGTGCTCCCCGGCGGACGCGCGCCGGAGTACCTGCGCAACGACCCCGAACTCCGCAAAGTCCTCAAAGCCTTCTTCGACGCCGACAAACCCGTCGCCCAGATCTGTCACGGCCCCCTGCTCACCGCCTCGATCGGCGCCCTCAACGGCCGGCGGCTCACCGCGTACCCGGCCCTCGAACCCGACATGCAGGCCGCCGGCGCCAGCTTCCGCGACGCCGAGGTCGTCGTCGACGGCACCCTCGTCTCCTCCCGCGCCTGGCCGGACCACTCCGGCTGGATGCGCGAATTCATCAAGGTGCTGCGGGCGAAGGTGCCGTTGGGGTGAGGCGGGGCGGACGGGGGCCGGGCCGAGGGCGAGGGCGGCGGGTGCCTGGGGCCCGGGAGCCGGGGCGCGGGGAGCCTCGGGCGGGCCGCCGGGCCCGTCACCGGAGCCGACGGGACACCTGGCCGCGAGGAGCTTCGGGCGGGCCGGCCGCCGGAGCCGTCACCGGGCGCAGGTGTCACCCGTGAACGACACCGGGCGCAGGTGTCGCCCGTGAACGACGCCGGGCGCGTCCCGTGCCCGGCCGCCTGCTCCCCCTCCTAGGCGGCTATCCGCCCGGCGGTCTCCACCGCCTCCGCGAGGGTGTCCACGACCGGCACCCCGGCGGCCTCCAGGCTCGCCCGGCTGTGCGACCCGCCCGTGTAGAGCACGGCGTGCGCGCCCGCCTCGCGCGCCGCAACCGCGTCGTCCACGGCGTCCCCGATCACGACCGTGCGCCCCGGATCCACGCCCTCAAGCGCCGCGAGGTGGCGCACCATGTGCGCGCTCTTGCCTCCCCCGGACGGCCCCGTCCGCCCGTCCACCCGTATGAAGCGCGACTCGATCCCGAACCCGCGCACCAGAGGTACCAGCTCCTCGTGCCCGAACAGGCTCAGGATCGACTGGCTGTGCCCGGCCGTCTGCCAGGTCTCCAGGAGCCGCTCGACGCCGTGCGCCAGGCCGCAGGCCGCCCGCCGCTCCGTGTAGTGGCGGTGGAAGGCCGCGTCCATGACCAGCCACTCCGCGTCCGACGGCAGCCGCCCCAGCAGCCGCTCGTAGAACCGCGGGACCGGGACGCAGTACAGCTCCCGGTAGGTGTCCAAGGTGATCGGCGCCATGCCGAGCTCGGCGAAGGCCGCGTTCGTCGCCCCGATGACGGCGTCGATGTCGTGGAAGAGCGTGCCGTTCCAGTCCCAGACGATGTGCGTCGCTTGCTGCGTCCCCATGCCGACAACCTACCCACGACCACTGACAGACCGGTCACGAAGCGGGATGGCGGAGGCGGGAGGCACCGATGGGACCGGGCACCACGGCTGCGGGGTCGGCACGTCACTCCGCCCGACCGACCACTGACAGCCCCGTCACGCAGCAGGACGACGGAGGCGGGGGGCGCCGATGGGGCCGTGCGCCACGGCTGCGGGGAACGGCACGCCACTCCACCCCACCGACCACTGACAGCCCCGTCACGAAGCGGGACGACGGAGGCGAGGGGC
>NZ_JBEXNM010000090.1:7436-30622 GCF_040611095.1 Streptomyces sp. NPDC003077
GCACCTGTGAAGCCGGGCACCACGATTCCGGGGAACGGCACGCCACTCCACCCCACCGACCACTGACAGCCCCGTCACGAAGCGGGACGACGGAGGCGAGGGGCACCTGTGAAGCCGGGCACCACGATTCCGGGGAACGGCACGCCACTCCACCCCACCAACCACTGACAGCCCCGTCACGAAGCGGGACGACGGAGAAAGGACGCACTGGTGAGGGCCGGGGGGGCGCCGTCCCGCGCGTCTCACTCCACCAACTGGGGGATCTCCTGCACGCCGAACCACATCAGGTCGTGGTCCTCGGCCCCGTCCACCGTGTATCGCGCGTCCTCGTCGCCCTTGTCCGCCGCGTCCAGCGCCGCCGCCGCGGCGGCGATGTCGTCCTCCGCGTCGTCGGAGTCCACGTGCACGGCCGCGGCCTTCGCCATCGGCACCGCGTGGTCGAGCCGCACCTCGCCCAGCGCCGACGGGTCCTGCCCGCGGTCCGGGTCGGCCACGGCCGCGCGGTCCGGCACGTCCACCGCCACCACGACCCGGCGGCGGGCGGCGCCCGGATCGGCCGCGAGGAGGCGCAGCGACGCCTGCGCCGCGCGGTTCAGCGCCGCGTACTCCAGTTCCTCGACGTCGTCGGACGCGTACCACTGGCGCAGCCCGGGCGTGACCGCGTAGGCGTCCAGCGGACCGGGGCCCAGCTCACCCGCCCGGTGCGCGGCGGCCAGAGCGGGAAGGGTCAGGGGGACATAGACGCGCATGACTGCCGCTTCCACTCGTTTCGCTCGGGTCCGGGAACGTCAGCCAGCATACGGGCGGCCGTCCCCCATCGTGGGTCCCGCTCCCCCCGCGCCCGCGCCCCGGCCCGTCAACACGCGTCCCACCGCCCGGAGCCGGTACACCCTCTGCCACCGGCCCGGAGCCACCGAAAGGTGAATCCCCGCACCCTTCCGCAGGCGCCCCGCCCTCGCTTGCCCGGCCCCACCACCCCCGATAGAAGAGCCCACGAAAGCTACCGCCCGGTACCCACCCGGGCCGCAGAACGGGGGCGACGACATGACCGGCACCACGACCATCGAGACCACGACCACCGCCCTTCCGGGAACGGACCCCGGACCGACGACCACCAAGGACGCCGCCGCGGCCACCGCACCCACCACCACCCGCCCCTCCCAAGGCCGCACCCCGCCCCGCCGCCCCGGCCACGCCACGCGGCCCACGGCCCGGCCGTCACGCGGTGCCCCGCCCGGCCGCCAGGACACCCGCCGCCCCGGCGGCCCCCGCACCCCATCGGCGACCGGCCCGGCACCGACGGCCCCGGCCGCCCTCGCACCACCGGCCGCATCACCAGCCGCACCATCGGCCATTCCACCGGCCGCCCCACCGGTACGGCCCGCCCCCGCACCATCCCCCGTACCGACGCTCGCACCCGCACCACCGGCCGCCCCCACCCGAGCGCCCCAGGTGCCCCGGGTCCCCGCTCCCCGGCCCGTCCCCATCCGCACGCCCCGCCCCGTCCCCGGCACCACCCCCGTCCGCACGCCCCGCCCCGTCCCCCGTCCGGCGCGGCGCCCCCTCACCGGACCGGCGATCGCCGCCGACGCGCTGCGCCGGACGCGCGGGCGCGAGCCGCACATGTGGTTCGCCCACCAGCTGCTGCTCACCCTCAGCGGCCAGCGCCCCGTGCACACGCTGCTGGGCCACGCGCTCCCGGAGGCGTACGACCGCCTGGTGGAGCTGGCCCCGCGGGCTCCGCTCCGGCCACTCGGGCGGCACGGCCGGGCGCCGGCCCCCGCCGTCCAGGACTGCGGCCGGTTCCTGCCGCACCGGGGCGCCATCGAGGCGTTCGCCCGCATCGCCTCGGGGGACCGGCTGCGCGCCCTCGCCTTCCGGCTCGAACTGGGCGGGGACGCCCGCTGGCGCTGCGCCGCCGTGGACATCGGCCCGACCGTCGGGGTGTGGCAGCCGTGACCGGGCGCCCCGCCCGCGTACAGGCCCGCAACCGGACGCCCCGCAAGCACGCCCCCGTCATCAGGCGCCCCCACCCCGCCGGGCAACAGCGCGACGAAAAACCGGGACCCGCGGCGTCCCCGCCACGAGCCCCGGTCCGGCGCGGCGCGCGCCGTCGGCCGTCGGTGCCGTTACTTCTTCCGGCGGCGCCCGCCGCCCTTCTGCGCCTTGCGGCGCTCGGCGCGGGTCAGGCCGTCCGAGGCCGAGCGGACCTCGCGGCCCGACTCGTCCTCGTTGGCGAAGTCGCCCTCGACGACGCCGCCCTCACCGTCCACCGTCGGCGCGGAGAAGTGCAGCCGGTCCGGGCGCTGCGGCGCCTCCAGGCCCTTGGCGTGGATCTCGGGGCGGCCGGCGGCGCCCGCCATCGCCTCCCGCACGTCCTTGCCCAGCAGCGCCTGCGGCCCGGCGTCCGCCACGGGGACCTCCTCGACCTGCTGCTCGACCTGGACCTCCAGGTTGAACAGGTAGCCGACGGACTCCTCCTTGATGCCGTCCATCATGGCGGTGAACATGTCGTAGCCCTCGCGCTGGTACTCCACCAGGGGGTCCTTCTGGGCCATCGCGCGCAGGCCGATGCCCTCCTGGAGGTAGTCCATCTCGTAGAGGTGCTCGCGCCACTTGCGGTCCAGGACGGACAGCACCACGCGGCGCTCCAGCTCGCGCATGATGTCCGAGCCGAGCTGCTCCTCGCGGGCGGCGTACTGCCGGTGGATGTCCTCCTTGACGGCCTCGGCGATGAACTCGGCGGTGATGCCCGCGCGGTCGCCGGCCTCCTCCTCCAGCTCGTCGATGGTCACCTGGACCGGGTAGAGCTGCTTGAAGGCGCCCCACAGGCGCTCCAGGTCCCAGTCCTCGGCGAAGCCCTCGACGGTCTCGGCCTGGATGTAGGCGTCGATGGTGTCGTCCATGAAGTGCAGCACCTGCTCCCGCAGGTCCTCGCCCTCCAGGACGCGGCGGCGCTCGCCGTAGATGACCTCGCGCTGGCGGTTGAGGACCTCGTCGTACTTCAGGACGTTCTTACGGGTCTCGAAGTTCTGCTGCTCGACCTGCGACTGCGCGGAGGCGATGGCGCGCGTGACCATCTTGTTCTCGATCGGCACGTCGTCGGGGACGTTGGCCATCGCCATGACGCGCTCGACCATCTGGGCCTTGAACAGGCGCATCAGGTCGTCGCCGAGGGAGAGGTAGAAGCGGGACTCGCCCGGGTCGCCCTGACGGCCGGAACGGCCGCGGAGCTGGTTGTCGATGCGGCGCGACTCGTGCCGCTCGGTGCCCAGCACGTACAGCCCGCCGAGCTCCTTGACCTCCTCGAACTCCGCCTTGACCGCGGCCTCGGCCTTCTCCAGGGCGGCGGGCAGCGCCGCGGCCCACTCCTCGACGTGCTCGACCGGGTCCAGACCGCGCTGGCGCAGCTCCGCCTCGGCGAGGTCGTCGGGGTTGCCGCCGAGCTTGATGTCCGTACCGCGGCCCGCCATGTTCGTGGCGACGGTGACGGCGCCCCGGCGGCCGGCCTGCGCGACGATGGACGCCTCCCGCTCGTGGTGCTTGGCGTTGAGCACCTCGTGGGGCACGCCGCGCTTGTTGAGCTGCTGGGAGAGGTACTCGGACTTCTCCACGGAGGTGGTGCCCACCAGGATGGGCTGCCCCTTCTCGTGCTTCTCCACGATGTCCTTGACCACCGCCTCGAACTTGGCGACCTCGGTGCGGTAGATCAGGTCGGGCTGATCCTTGCGGACCATCGGCTTGTTCGTGGGGATCGGCACGACGCCGAGCTTGTAGATCTGGTGGAACTCGGCGGCCTCGGTCATGGCCGTACCGGTCATGCCGGAGAGCTTGTCGTAGAGGCGGAAGAAGTTCTGGAGGGTGATCGTGGCGAGCGTCTGGTTCTCGTCCTTGATCTCCACCCCCTCCTTCGCCTCGATGGCCTGGTGCATGCCCTCGTTGTAGCGGCGGCCGGCGAGGATACGGCCGGTGTGCTCGTCGACGATCATGACCTCGCCGTCGATGACGACGTAGTCCTTGTCCTTCTTGAACAGTTCCTTGGCCTTGATGGCGTTGTTCAGGTAGCCGACCAGGGGCGTGTTGACCGATTCGTACAGGTTGTCGATGCCCAGCCAGTCCTCGACCTTGCTGACGCCGGACTCGTGGATGCCGACCGTGCGCTTCTTCTCGTCGACGTCGTAGTCGCCGGTCTCCTCGACACCGCGCTGCGGGTTGGCGGCCTCGCCCCGCTTCAGACGCTGTACGAGCTTGGCGAAGTCGCCGTACCACTTGGTGGCCGAGTCCGCCGGGCCGGAGATGATCAGCGGCGTCCGGGCCTCGTCGACGAGGATGGAGTCCACCTCGTCCACGATCGCGAAGTTGTGGCCGCGCTGCACCAGCTCGTCCTTCGACCACGCCATGTTGTCGCGCAGGTAGTCGAAACCGAACTCGTTGTTGGTGCCGTAGGTGATGTCGCAGGCGTACTGCTCGCGGCGCTGCGCCGGGGTCATGTTGGCGAGGATGCAGCCCACCGTCAGGCCCAGGAACTTGTGCACCCGGCCCATCAGCTCCGAGTCGCGCTCGGCCAGGTAGTCGTTGACGGTGATGAGGTGGACGCCCTTGCCGGAGAGCGCGTTCAGGTACGCGGGGAGCGTGCCGACGAGGGTCTTGCCCTCACCGGTCTTCATCTCCGCCACATACCCGAGGTGCAGCGCCGCGCCGCCCATGAGCTGGACGTCGTAGTGCCGCTGGCCGAGGACGCGCTTGGCGGCCTCGCGGACGGTGGCGAACGCCTCGGGCAGCAGGTCGTCCAGGCTCTCGCCGTCCGCGTACCGCTGCTTGTACTCGTCGGTCAGTGCCCGCAGCTCGGCGTCGCTCAGCGCCGTGAAGTCCTCTTCGATGGAGTTGACCTGGCCCGCGATGCGGTGCAGTTTGCGCAGGATCTTTCCTTCGCCTGCACGCATGAGCTTGTTGAAGACGGACACTTGGGCTGGTCTCCTTGCCGGTCGGGCCTGGCGCTGGGGGTACCCCGCCGCAGGCAGCGGGAGGGTGCGCGGGCGCGGCATCTTTCCAAGGGGCAGGCCCCGCCGCAACGGCCATCGTAAGGTAGGACCCCGCCCGGCCGGGAGGTCCGTCACCGCGAAGGCCGCATCCCCTTTCCTTACAGGCACGCTTCTTTCTTTACGGACACGCTCCCCCCACATCCCCACGGGACGCCCCGGCCATGCCCGTACGGGACACCGGCCACCCCGTACCTCCCGTACGTCCCATCCGTACGACATTTCCGGTACGTCCCGCGCGGCGGCGCGCGGGAGCACTCCGTACGGAAACGTACAGCGCGGCGGGAAGGTGCCGGACCGCCGGAAAAATCCCTCGCGGCCGATCTCCGGGATCCGCACACTCCCGTCATGGAACCCGTCACTCTCACCACCGAGCGCCTGCTGCTGCGCCCCCACGTCCCCTCCGACGCACCCGCCGTGTACGCCGCCTGCCAGGACCCCGAGATCCCCCGCTGGACGAACGTCCCCTCGCCCTACGGCATGGCGGACGCGGAGGAGTTCGTCGGCCGCATATCCCCCGAGGGCTGGCGCACGGACACCTCCTACAACTTCGCCGTGATCGGCCGGGCCGACGGCGCGCTGGTGGGATCGATGGGGCTGATCAGGATGACGCCGCCCGGCTCCCCCGAGCACCAGGCCGAGCTCGGCTACTGGACGGCCAAGGAGCACCGCGGCAAGGGACTGACCGCCGAGGCCGCCCGCGCGGTGGCGCGCTGGGCCCTGGTCGACCTGGGCGTGGAGCGCCTGGAGTGGCTGGCGGAGGCGGGCAACGAGGGCTCCCGGGCGGTGGCCCAAAAAACGGGCTTCCATATGGAAGGCGTGCTCCGCTCCAAGCTGCTGCACCAGGGGACCCGACGCGACGCGTGGATCGGCTCACTGCTGCCGTCGGACCTGCCGGAGGCGGACGCGGGGGCGGGGAGTCCCTATCTGCCTTATCCCGGGTGACGCGGGGGGGGCGCGGGTCCGGTGCCGGGCGCGGAACCTGTGCCGGGCGCGGGCCCGGTCGAGCGCGGGTTTCGCTCCGGGCGCGGGCCTGGTACTGGGCGCAGGTTTTGTGCCGGGCGCGGAACCTGCGCCGGGCGCGGGCCCGGTCGAGCGCGGGTTTTACTCCGGGCGCGGGCCCCAGGCCGGGCGCGGGCCTTGTGCGACACGAGCCCCAGGCCGGACGCAGGTCCCGGACCTGGCGGGGCCCGGTCCGAGCGGGGCCCCGGAGCAGACGCGGGGCCCCGGCCCCGGCGGGGGCCCGTCCACCCCGTCAGTGATCGTTCCCACCGCCCCGTTGTCAGTGGCCGCCCCTACGCTGTGCGCCATGACAGCAGTGACGCCGCCGAAGCCCGTGACCGTCCTGTCCGCCGACGACGCGCGCCGCCTTGCCCTGCGCGCCCAGGGTTTCCTGGGCGCACCGGACCGGCGCGCGGGCGTCCGCGGGGTGCTGCGCCGGCTGGGCGCCGTCCAGCTGGACACCATCTCGGTGCTGGCCCGCTCCCACGAGCTGGTGCCGTACGCCCGGCTCGGCGCGGTCGGCCGCCGGACGGTGGAGTCGGCCTACTGGACCCCGGGCACGAACGACGCGGACGGCACGGGCACGGGCACGGGCACGGGCTCCGCCGTCGGCGACGGGCCGCACAGCTTCGAGTACTGGTCGCACGCCGCCTGCGTCCTCCCCATCGAGGAGTGGCCGCACTTCGCCTTCCGGCGCCGCGCCCGGCGCGCCAAGGGCCACCGCTGGCACGTCATGGAGGACTCCGCCCGCTCCTGCGCCGCCGTCCTGGACCGCCTGAAGGCCGACGGCCCGCTCACCACCTCGGAGCTGGGCGGCGCCAAGAACGGCGGCGAGTGGTGGGACTGGTCCGAGACGAAGATCGCGGTGGAGTGGCTGCTGGACACCGGCGAGGTGGTCTGCGTCGAGCGCCGCGGCTGGAAGCGGGTGTACGACCTCGCCGAGCGCGCCATCCCCGAGCCCCTGCTGCACGACGACCTGGACGACACCGAGTGCGTCCGCCGCCTGGTCGCCCAGGCCGGGGCCGCCATGGGCGTCGCCACCCGCGCCGACCTCGCCGACTATCACCGCCTCAAGGCCGAGGAGGTGGACGCCGTGGTCGCGGACTCGGGGCTGGTCCCGGTGGAGGTCGAGGGCTGGGGCAAGCCCGCCTGGGCCGACCCGGCCGCCCTGGCCACCCCGCCGCGCGGCCGGCACCGCACGACCCTGCTCTCCCCCTTCGACTCCCTCGTCTGGGACCGCCCGCGCACTCAGCGGATCTTCGGTTTCACCCACCGGCTGGAGGCGTACGTGCCCCGGCCGAAGCGGGTGCACGGCTACTTCGCGATGCCCCTGCTGGCAGGCGGGCAGTTGGTGGGGCGGGTGGACCCGGGCCGCGAGGGCCGCACGCTCGTGGCGCGCCAGGTGTCCCTGCGCGGCTCCACGGCCGTGGCACCGATGGCCCGTGCGCTGCGCGAGGCCGCCGAGTGGGTGGACTGCGACTCCATACGGATCGACCGCTGCGACGACCGGAAACTGGCGGCGGCGCTGGAGGCGGAACTCCGCGCGGAGTGACACGCGGCGGCGGTCCGGTCACTCGGGCCGCCCCGCCCGGCTACCGGGTGCCGTGGCTTCTCGGGCGGCGAGGTGCTTCGGCACCTCATACGGCTCCCACGCCCAGAGACGAACGACCAGCAGGCGAGCACTCATGGGACGAACGATCAGCAGGCGAGCACTCACGGACGAACGATCACCGGGCGCGCGTCAGGGCCCGCTCACCGAATTTCGAGGATCTTCTCCCGCATCGCGTACACCACGGCCTCCATACGGGAGTGCAGCTGCAACTTCTCCAGGATGTTGCGGACGTGGTTCTTCACGGTGTTCTCGGAGATGAACAACTCCTTGGCGATGTCGCGGTTGTTCATGCCCGTGGCGACGAGCTTGAGCACTTCCAGCTCGCGGTCGGTCAGCCGCGGCGCCGGGACCAGCCGGCGCTCGTCCGTCCGCTGGATCATCGACTTGAACTCCGTCAGGAGCTTGGAGGCCATCGAGGGGCTGATCTGCGACTGGCCGTCGGCGACCGCGCGGATGGCGGTGGCCACCTCGTCGGTGGAGATCTCCTTGAGGAGGTAGCCCGTGGCCCCGGCCTTGATGGCGTCGTAGAGGTCGGCTTCCTCGTCGCTGATCGTCAACATGATGATCTTCGCGCTGGGGGCCACTTCTTTGATGGACGTGCACGCCTCGATGCCGCCGCGCTTGGGCATCCGCACGTCCATGAGCACGATGTCGGGCAGCAGGTCGGCGGCCTTGTCCACCGCCTCGGCGCCGTCCCCCGCCTCCCCGACGACCTCGATGTCCTCCTCGTGCGCCAGCACGATCTCCAGGCCGCGGCGGAAGAGCGCGTGGTCGTCCACGACCAGGACCCTGATCGGCTCCCCGAGCGAGGCGCCCGTATTCCCGTCGTCCCCGTCGGCGACCGCGGCTCCGTCGTCGTCCCTCACGTCACGCACGGGTCCGAAACCGTCCCCCATCGTTCCTCCCCGTCAACCCATCGGCCCGAGGGGCCGGAGACGGACATAAGGCTGGTTGACGGCAGCCCCTCGCGGCCGACCCGAACAACGCCATACAACCGTCTCCCCGGTGCGTCGCGGCTTCGTGCCCACATGCTCCCTGGCTGGCACAAACACTATACGTTTCCAACTCCTGCCTGGCGCGGGCGCGATGGCGCCCCCGGCCGCGCCGGGGGCGCCCCGTCGGTGGAGGTCAGCCGCCGAGCGCTCCGCCGGCACCACCGGGGTCCTGTTCCCCGTACGAGTCCGGGTTCAGGTGGATGACGCCGTAGTCGTAGGCGTGCCTGCGGTAGACGACGCTGGGCTGCTTGGTCTCGGCGTCGACGAAGAGATAGAAGTCGTGTCCGACCAACTCCATTTCGTACAGCGCCTGGTTGAGGGTCATGGGTGCGGCGGCGTGGGTCTTCTCCCGGACGACCAGCGGGCCCTCTCCCTGGATCTCCAGCGAGCCCATCTTCGTGGTCGGCACCTTCTCCTCGGCGGAGGTGCTCTCGTCCGGCAGGCCGATGCCGTTCAGACGGGCCGCGTCCGGCATCCGGCCGGCGACGTCGCTCGCGGGGATGCGTCCGTTGCCGCGCCGCGAGTGGCGCTTGTCGTGCTGCTTGCGCAGCCGCGCCTCCAGCTTGGCCGTGGCCAGATCGAGCGCGGCGTACGGGTCGGCGGCGGCGGCCTCGGCCCGGACCACCGGTCCGCGGGAACGGAGAGTGATCTCCACCCGGTCGGAACGGTCGGCCTGCCGCGGGTTGGGCTCCTTGGACACCTCGACGTCGAGGCTGATCACCTTGCCGTCGAGCTTCTGGACCTTGTCCAGCTTCAGCTTCTCGGCCACGTGCTTGCGGAACCGCTCGGGCACCTCGGTCTTGCGGCCTTTGACGACGATGTCCACGCAGAACTCCGTTCCCGGACCACTCCGCACAGCGCACGGAGTGACTCCTTCTTGCACCAGGCTCCGGTGGGTACCGAAACCTCGGACTTGGCGACTTTCACCTCCTCCTCCCCCGTCGACAAGATCCCCACTCGTGCGTTTCGCGTCCGTCCCACAAGGGGACGTACCGCACCCGTCCCGGCATCTGCGGCAAAGCGTCTGCCAAGTCCTCACAACCGAACATAGCTCGCCCGGACGAGTGGCGGCACCCCTTTACGGGTGTCAGCTCCGTTTGAGGGAATTTCTTCCCTCGTTACCTGCAACGACGGATTCCACCGGTCAGTTCCAGTTGAAATCGGCGGCGCTCCGGGGAGCCGCCACCACCGCAGCCCCGGCTACCCGGCCACCGGCCGCCTCAACCGCGCGGGCGGCCTCCGCCAGCGTGGCCCCCGTGGTCACCAGGTCGTCCACCAGCACCACCGGTGCCGTGAGGAGGCGGGCACGGCCCGCCGGCACCTCCAGCGCCCCCGCGAGGTTCACCCGCCGCTCCTCGGCACCGAGCCCCGCCTGGTCGGCCACTTTCCGCCGCTGCCGCAGCACGGCGAGCACCCGGCCGCCCGGCCCCGTCCGGCGCAGCTCACGGGTCGCCGCCAGCGCCACCCGGCGCACCGGATCGTGGCCCCGGCGGGCCACCGCTCGCCGGGCCGACGGCACCGGGACCAGCACCGGCGGGCCGCCACCCGGCCGCAGCTCCCGCACCGCCCGCGCGAGCGCCACCCCCAGCGGACCGGCCAGCGCCAGCGCGCCGCGCTCTTTGTGGGCGAGCACCACGGCCCGCACCGCGTCGGCGTACGGGGCCGCGGCGTACACCGTCGGCAGCCCCACGGGCGGTGGCCGCGGTCGCACTCTCCGTGGGCCCACCCTCCGGACCGAACCGTTCCCGATCACCGCGCCCCGGCACTCCGCGCACAGCTCCGTCCGCGGCCGGCCGCACCCCGCACAGCCGACCGGGAGGGCCAGGCCGACGATTTCCCGCCACATCCCCGTCATGACTCCACTGTCCCGGGTGCGGAGCACCGCCACCAGCCCTGTGGATAACTCCCGGAAGCGGGTCCGGATGTCTACGACCGGCTCCGTACGCCGGGGAGCTGGAGGCCGCCTCCGGCGCCGGAAATCCCTGGCCCCGCACCCGGCGCGCGCTACGGCGAGCCGGGGACCGCCGTCGGACGGCGCGCCCCGGCTCCGACGCGGAAGGCCGGGCGGCACGCCCCCATTTCCGACGGTTACCGCGCGCCGGGCCTGGCAGCGCTCTCCAGCTCAGACGGCCACCGCGCACCGGGCCACCGGACGGTGTGGTCGGCCCGGCCGGCTCCGCCGCCCCGCACGGCACCACGACCGCACCACTCCCGCCGGACACCCGGCGCCGAGGACTTCCCCAGGCACCGCCCCACCAGGCCCATCGGCCCCACCCGGCACCACGCCACCCGAACAGGCCTCATCCCCGGGGCTCACCCCGGATACACCGGCGCCGACCCCTTCTTGACCACCGTCTTCCAGTTGGCGTCCGCCGGCAGCCGGACGATGCCCTCGGCCGCGTCGGCGATCAGCGGACGGCTCTCGTCCTCCGACGCCGCGACCGCCCGCACCCCGTTGACGCCGGGCAGCGTCTCGGCGCTGGACGCGGAACCGTCCGTCTCCATGAACTGCATCTGCTGCACGCCGCCGGACTCGGTGCCGACGACCACCAGCCGGCTGCCGCCCGCCCAGGACGCGGCCACCACGTCCTCCAGCTGCGGCGCGATGGGCCGCAGCTCCTCCACCGACAGCGCCGGGTGCCGGGGCGAACCGCCCCGCTCGACGCGGCCGAGCTGGAGCGTCGTCCGGCCCTTGTCCTCCACCAGGACGGCGATCCGCACGCCGTCGGCCGCCACTCTGATCGCCTTGATCCGGCGCTCCTTGAGGCCGGGCACCGCGACCTCCTCCGGTTGGCCCTGGCCCGCGCGCAGCCGGAGCAGGCGCGATCCCTTGGCGTCCCGGTCGGCCACCCAGAGGTCGCCGAGGCCGTCCCAGCTCGGCGCGGACAGCCCGAAGTCCTCGCCCCGGCTCTTGGCCGTGCTCTGCAGCCGCGCGGCCCCGCGCTCGGCGCCGTCCTGCAACGGCGCGACGTACAGCGACCGGTGGTCGGTCGATACGCCGGCCGCGGTGTCCTCGCCGTGCGCGACGGCGATCGAGCCGAGCGGCGTCTTGCCGGTGCCGAACGGCCCGGGGACGGGCATCGGCTCGGTGGCGGTGTCGGACATGCTGACCACGCGCTGGTCCGCGTCGATGAAGTACTCCCGGGCGAGGTGCCCGGCGATCCGGCGCGGCGCGAACTCCGTGGTGGCCTGCCCCTGCGTCAGGACGCACAGGCTGTCGCCGCGCTTGTCCTGCAACTCGACCTCGCTGATCTTCGAGGCCCGCGTCATGTCCTGCACGGTGAAGAACACCTGCGCCGCCATACGGCGGCACTGCGCCGGGTCGGCGCCGATGGTGTGCTTGTTGAGGGGCACCTTGAGCGCGTTGGAGTCGTCGAGCGACAGCCCGCTCTCCAGGACGGTGCCGGCCGGGAAGGCCGTCGCCGTCACCTGGTGCAGCCAGTCGGTGGGCCCCTCCAGCAGCGCCTCCACGCTGGCGGTGACCGGATCCGTGCGCTGCCGCAGGTAGACGGGGTCGGCGACCAGGACGTTCTGGCCCGCCTTCGGCTCGCCGGCCTCCGAGTGGTAGTCGGCGAAGTAGTACTTGTTGACCGACCTGTAGATGCGCTGGAAGTCGGACTGCCCCAGCACCAGCCCGTCCGGCAGCCGGTCGATCCGCCACTGACCGTTCTCCTTGGTCAGGTGGATGGTCTGCGCGTACTTCTTCTCCTGAGGGGTGTACGCGTGCGCACGGTCCACCGTGGCGATCTGGCTGCCGGTGAGGGCGACGGTGTAGCCCTTGGGGTCCTCGCGGTTGGCAAGCCCCACGGGCTCGGCCTCGGGCCGCTCCTGGAGCACGTTCGTCACCGCGAGCGGTCGCCAGGTCCGCTTGGCGGACGCGGCCAGGTACTGGCCGGCCGTGCGGAAGTCCGCCTCCTCGCTGGTCGACGCGTCGAGGAAGCCGCTGACGATCTCGATGGGCTGCGCGCCGTCCTTGGGGGGCGCGCCGTAGACGCGCACCTGGGAGTCGCCTTCCGCCCGCGGCGCCTGGTCGACCTGCTGCACCTCACCGCTGGCGGGCATCGAGGCGCACCCGGAGACCAGCAGCCCGCCGCCACACAGCAGCGCCATCGCGAGCGACCGCGCGCGCCGCCCCCGGCCGCGGAGCCCGGCACCCGGAGCGGGCTGCGGGCTCCCGGCGAGCCGCCCTCCACGATCAGCGTCCACGCAGCTCACCTTCCCGGTCCCCGCCTCGTTCGCCGACCGGTCCGTCACCGCCGGGCAGGGGGGCGGCGCGCGTGCCGTCGCCGTTCCCGGTCCCCTGCGGCCGAAGCCGGCCGTCCTGGCCGTCCTGAGCGCCGTCCTTCCGCACGAGCCCGCCGGGCACCTGCCCGTTCCCGGAACCGTTCGCCGACACCACCCGGGCGCCGCCCCGGGGCAACGCCGCCGGACCGGCCGCACTCCCGGAAGGCGCCCCCGACTCGGAGGCGCGGCCCTGCTGCGCCGGAATGGCGGCCGGCCGCGTCACGGCGCCCCGCGCCGGAGCGGTCGGGCGCGCCCCGCGGTTGCGCCGCGAGTCCTCCGGCTCCAGCGGTATCGGGGAACCGCGCAGCGGTTCGCCCGCCGCGCACGGCAGCGTCAGCCGGAACTGCGAGCCGCCGCCGGGCTCGCCCCACGCCTGGAGCCAGCCGCCGTGCAGCCGGACGTCCTCGACGGCGATGGACAGGCCCAGGCCCGTCCCCCCGGTGGTCCGGGCGCGGGCCGGGTCGGCGCGCCAGAAGCGGTTGAACACCCGGGTCGCCTCGCCGGGCTTGAGGCCGACGCCGTAATCGCGCACCGCGACGGCCACCGCGCCGTTCCGGCCGCCCGCGGACGCCAGCCGGACCACCACGTCCTTGCCCTCGCCGTGCTCGACGGCGTTGACGACGAGGTTGCGCAGCACCCGCTCCACGCGCCGGGCGTCCGCCTCGGCGATCACCGGCTGCTCGGCGCCGCGCACCAGGATGCGGCTGCCCTTGCGCTCCGCCAGCGGCTCGGCGCCCTCGATGACGCGGTGGACGACGTCCCTCAGGTCGATCGGTTCGGCCTCCAGCGCCGCGGCGCCCGCGTCGAACCGGCTGATCTCCAGCAGGTCGGCGAGCAGCGACTCGAAGCGGTCGAGCTGCCCGCGCAGCAGCTCGGCGGAGCGCGCCGTGACGGGGTCGAAGTCCTCGCGCGTCTCGTAGATGACGTCGGCCGCCATCCGTACCGTCGTCAGCGGCGTGCGCAGCTCGTGGGAGACGTCCGAGACGAAGCGGCGCTGCATCCGGGACAGCTCCTCCAGCTGCTGGATCTTGACCTGGAGGTTCTGCGCCATCTTGTTGAAGGACTCGCCGAGCCGGGCGATGTCGTCCTCGCCGGTGACCTTCATCCGTTCCTGGAGGAGCCCGGCGGCCAGCCGCTCGGAGATCCCCGCGGCCATCCGCACGGGCGTGACGACCTGCCGCACCACGAGCCAGGCGATCGCGCCGAGCAGCACCACGACGAACACCCCGGCCGTCGCCAGCGTGCCCGTCACCAGGCTCAGCGACTTCTCCTCCTGGCTGAACGGGAAGAGGTAGTAGAGCTGGTACGGGTTGCCGTTGACGTCGTTGAGCCGCTTGCCGATCACCAGGGCGGTCTCGCCCTCGTCCGACCCGATGCGCTTGATCTGGGTGTACTGGCGGTAGGTGCCGGCCTTGCTGTCCACCGTCCGGCGCAGCTCGGCGGGCACGCTGCGCTCCGGGTCCACGTCCCCTGAGGCGCGCGGGCCGCGGGTGTCGGGCCGTCCGTCGCCGAACGGCTGCTCCACCGTGGAACCCGAGCTGAGCGCCACGACCGAGAAGACGCCCTGCCCGCCGCTGGCGAGCTGCTCGACGAGGCTGGTCAGCCAGGTCGCGGAGTCCTGGGTGCCGCGGTTTCCGCCGCGCGCGCCGTCGTCCGCCCGGGAGTCGCCGGCGCCGTCGGCCAGCTTCTGCGCGACGCCGAAACCGCCCACGGCCTGGCTCTGCGCCGCCTGCCGCTTGGCTTCCAGCAGGCCGTTGCGCACCTGCCCGATGACCACGACGCCGAGCAGCAGGACGACGACCAGCGACATCAGCAGGGTGGAGGCGACCACGCGCACCTGGATGTTGCGCCGCCACAGGCGCAGCGCCGGCAGCAGCGGACGGCGTACCCAGCGGCCGAAGAGACGCAGCAGCGGGTGGACGGAACCGCTCACCGCGCCGTCCGGCAGCAGCTGGCCGCCGCGCAGCAGCCGACCGGACCACCGATCGAACATTCGCCCGGAATGTCCCTCTGCTGGATCGACGGCCCGACCCCGCTCCGGGACCGAACCGTTGCGGGACATATCAGCTGGGCCCGGCTTTGTATCCGACGCCGCGCACCGTCACCACGATCTCCGGCCGCTCCGGGTCCTTCTCGACCTTCGAGCGCAGCCGCTGCACGTGCACGTTGACGAGCCGGGTGTCGGCGGCGTGGCGGTAGCCCCACACCTGCTCCAGGAGCACCTCGCGCGTGAAGACCTGCCACGGCTTGCGGGCCAGCGCCACCAGCAGGTCGAACTCCAGCGGCGTCAGGGCGATGGACTGCCCGTCCCGCTTGACGGAGTGCCCCGCCACGTCGATGACCAGGTCCCCGATCGCCAGCTGCTCGGGGGCCGGCTCCTCCGAACGCCGCAGCCGCGCCCGGATCCGGGCCACCAGCTCCTTGGGCTTGAACGGCTTGACGATGTAGTCGTCCGCACCCGACTCCAGGCCCACCACCACATCGACGGTGTCGCTCTTGGCGGTCAGCATCACGATCGGCACCCCGGACTCCGCCCGGATCAGCCGGCACACCTCGATGCCGTCCCGTCCGGGCAGCATCAGGTCGAGCAGCACGAGGTCGGGCTTGGTCTCGCGGAAGGCGGCGAGCGCCTTGTCGCCGTCCGACACGAACGACGGTTCAAAGCCTTCGCCGCGGAGCACGATGCCGAGCATCTCTGCCAGTGCGGTGTCGTCGTCGACGACGAGGACGCGTCCCTTCATTCGGCCATCATCCCATTACCGGATCGTGACTCACCCAATCGTGACGTGGAACACAAGCGCGCCAGCCCGTCCCGCGTGACCGGCGACACCACGCCCGCCTCCGTCACGATCGCCGTCACCAGCTCCGGTGGCGTCACATCGAAGGCCGGGTTGTACGCCTGCGCCCCCAAGGGCGCCACCGCCGTGCCGAGCCCCGGCTCCATCCCGGTGCCGGGCAGCGACGGCACCGGGAACTCCGTCACCTCATACCCCGGCCGCTGTTCCACCTCGATCAGCCCTCCCTCCGTCGTCTCCAGGTCCACGGTGGTGGTGGGAGCCACCACCACGAAGGGGACGTGGTGATAACGGGCCAGCACCGCCAGCGGGTAGCTGCCCACTTTGTTGGCGACCGACCCGTCCGCCGCGATCCGGTCCGCCCCGATCAGGACCGCGTCCACCTCACCCGCCGCGAACAGCGAACCCGCCGCCCCGTCCGCCAGCACCGCGTACGCCATCCCGGCCCGCGCCGCCTCGTACGCGGTCAGCCTCGCCCCCTGGAGCAGCGGCCGGGTCTCGTCCACCCACAGCCGGCGCAACTCACCCACCCGGTGGGCGGCGAGCGCCACCGCGAAGGCGGTCCCCTCACCGCCGGAGACCAGCGCGCCGGTATTGCAGTGCGTAAGGATCCGGTGACCGCCGCCCGGCAACAGCTCGCCCAGAAACGCCAGACCGTGCTGCGCCATCCGGGCACTGGCCTCGGCGTCCTCCTCGTGGACGACGCGCGCCTCGGCCAGCGCCGCCGCCGCGGCCTCCTTCGCCCCGGCTCCGGCGGCCACCGCCTCGCGGTATGCGGACAGGGCCCGCCGCACGCCGTAACCCAGGTTGACCGCCGTGGGACGAGCGTGCTCCAGCGTTTCGGCGGCGTCCTCCACGTCGTATCCACGGGCGGCGGCCAACGCGACTCCATAGGCACCGGCGATACCCAGCAAGGGCGCGCCGCGCACCGCGAGCGTCCTGATCGCCTGCACCAGCGCCGGCACATCGGTGCAGAGCAACTCGACCTCGTCCGCGGGCAGTCGGGTCTGGTCCAGAAGAACCAGCACGGGTCCTTCGGGCGGCTCCTCCCAGCGCAGCGACGGAATTCCGGGGGCCTTGGCACCCGTCTCGTTTATCTCGTACGGATCGACCATCCGCCCAGTCTGCCGCCGACCACGGGCGGAACAGAAGACGTTCTTCACGTAAGGGCACGAGGACGAACGTCAGTGCGCCATGACACGATGACTGACACCGCGGACCCCGGCCGGCGCAGCCGGACAGCATGAAGGAGCGACAATGACCAACTCTCCGGGCTGGACCTCGCCCGGATCCACGCCCTCCGACGAGCCGGACCGCGGCACGCAACCCACCCCTCCCACGAACCCGGCCGACGGGCACGTGCCACCCCAGTGGACCCCGCCGCCCGCCGGGGCCGCCGGCCCGTACCCGGGAGGCCCCGGAGGCGGCTGGCAGGGCCCGCCCCCCGGCTACACCTGGGGACCACCGCCCGCCGTCAAACCCGGCGTGATCCCCCTGCGTCCGCTGGGCGTCGGCGAGATCCTGGACGGGGCGGTCTCCACCATGCGCGCCCACTGGCGCACCGTGCTCGGCATCTCGCTGGTCGTGGCCGTCGTTTCCCAAGTGGTGGCCACGCTGGTCACCGTCCTGTGGGGCCCGAAGATCAAGCCGCCGACCGCGGCGCAGGACGATCCGCGGCAGGCCATGCGCGAGTCGCTGGACGCGATGTCCGACGTCCTCAAGAGCAGCGGCGTCAGCGCGGTGATCTGGCTGATCGGCACCGTGCTCGTCACCGCGCTGCTCACCGTCGTGGTCAGCCGTGCCGTCCTGGGCCGCTCGGTCACCATCGGCGAGGCCTGGCGTGATTCCCGCGGTCAGCTGCCGCGACTCGGCGGCCTCCTGCTGCTGCTCCCGCTGCTGTGCACGCTCATCATGGCCGTCGGCGTGACCCCGGGCATCATCGTGACCGCCACGTCCTCCAAGATCGCGGGTGTCGTCCTCGCCTTCGTGGGACTGCTCGGCGCGTCCGCGGTCGCCATCTGGGTCTGGGTGCGCTACAGCCTCGCCGCGCCCGCCCTGATGCTGGAGAAGCAGGGCATCCTCACCGCCATGCGCCGCTCGGACAAGCTCGTGCGGGGCTCTTGGTGGCGGGTGATGGGCATCCAGCTCCTCGCGTCCGTGCTGGTCGGCGTCCTGCAGTTCATCGTCGAGATCCCCGCCACGCTCATCGCCCTGCTGGCGGGCGGCGAGAGCATGGGTGACTGGGTCAACAGCGGGGCCGCGACCCCGAGTACGGCCTTCCTCGTCTCCCTCGGCGTCGGCACGGTGATCAGCACCACCATCGGCTTCCCGATCAGCGCCGGCGTCACCGCCCTGCTGTACATGGACCAGCGGATCCGCCGCGAAGCGCTGGACCTGGAACTGGCCCGCGCGGCCGGCGTCCCGGGTTACGCCCCTGAGGGTCCCGACGGCACCGGCGCCACCATGGACGGCACCGGGCCGCGCCCCCACGACGCCGACCCGCGAAACTGACACGGTGACGGGGGAAACAGGGGCGAGGACCGTGCTCATACGACTGTTGGCGAGCACCGGCGACGACACGCCGGTGCTCGTCCCCCGCGTACCGGCCCGCGAGGCCGCGGAACGCGAACTGTCCGACCCGCGGTACCACGAGAACGACCCGAACCCGCTCCTCCAAGCGCTGGACTGGCTGTGGGAGCGTGTCGGCGACCTGTTCGGTGCCGCCGCCGGTGCCGCGCCGGGCGGCTGGATCGGCCTGCTGGCCATCGTCGTCGCCGCCCTCCTGCTCGCCCTCGCACTCCGGCTCAGGCTCGGCGCCCTGCGCCGCACCCCCACCACCGGTGGCACCCTTTTCGAGCACCAACCGCGTACCGCGGCCGAACACCGTGCCGCCGCCGAACAGCACGCGGCCCAACGCCACTGGACCGAGGCCATCCAAGAACGGATGCGCGCCATCGTCCTCGCACTGGAGGAACGCACCCTCCTCACCCCGGGCCCCGGCCGCACCGCCGACGAAGCCGCCCGGGAGGCAGGCCGCGCCCTGCCCGGCCACGCCGAGCGGCTACGTGCGGCGGCCCACACCTTCGACGACGTCACATACGGCGGCCGGGACGGCACCGAAGCGGAGTACGCCCTGCTCAGCGACCTCGACACCGAACTGCGGCACGCCAGGCCCCACCTGGCCACCACCGGCCACCGGAGCGGCGGATGACCACCATCACCCCGCTCCCCTCCCCGAAGACGGACGGCACCTCGCTCTCCCCCACCACGCGCCGCCTGTGGACCACGTCGCGCGGCCTCCTCCTGGCGCTGGTGCTCCTCATCGTCAGCGGTGTGCTCTACGCCGCCGCCCGGTCCGGGGAACAGCACGGCAGCCTGGATCCCCGCTCCGCCGACCGCTTCGGCAGCCGTGCCCTCGGTGAGCTCCTCGCCCGGCAGGGAGTGCGCACCAAGGTGGTGACCACCTCCGCCGAGGCCGCCGCGGCCACCGGCCCGGACACCACGCTCCTGATCACCAACCCGGATCTGCTCACATCCCGCCAACTGACCGACCTCCGCCGGAGCACCACTCACCGATCGGTCCGTACGGTCCTGCTCGCCCCCGGCGCCGACGCACTCGAAACCCTCGCCCCCGGCACCCGGCCCACCACGCCGACGGACGTCACGACCCTGGCCCCGGCCTGCGAGCTCCCCGCGGCCCGCCGCGCGGGCGACGCCGAGCTGGGCGGCACGCGCTACACGACGAACGACCCGAAGGCCGACCGCTGCTACCCGGCGGACGGGACGCCCACCCTTGTGCGCCTGCCGTCCACCGACGGACGCGACACCGTGGTCCTCGGCGCGCCCGACATCCTCTTCAACCACCGCCTCGCCGAACGCGGCAACGCCTCGCTCGCTCTGCAACTGCTCGGCTCGCATCCGCATCTGGTCTGGTACCTCCCCTCCCTCAGTGATCCCGCGTCCGGTCCGGAACACGAAAGCCGGCAGCGCGGTTTCCTCGACCTCATCCCTGCCGGCTGGCGCTGGGCCTTCCTCCAACTCGCCATCGCCGCCGTGCTCGCCGCCTTCTGGCGAGCCCGCCGCCTCGGTCCCCTGGTACCCGAACGGCTGCCCGTCGCCGTTCCGGCCGCCGAGACGACCGAAGGCCACGCACGCCTCTACCAGCAGGGTGACGCCCGCGACCGAGCCGCCGCCGTCCTGCGAGCGGCCACCCGCTCCCGTATCGCCCCCCTCGTGGGCGTACGCCCCCTCCAGGCCGACCTTCCCGACGTCCTGCTCCCCGCCGTCGCCGCGCGCCTGCCGGCGGCCTCCGGCGCCCCCACCGAGCTGCACCCCCTCCTCTTCGGTCCGGCTCCCAGCGACGACAAGGCCCTGGTGGCCCTGGCCGACGAACTCGACGACCTTGAACACACGCTCCTGTCCCAAGAGAGGCACGTCCCCCGTGACCACCCCCACCGCTGACAGCGCCCGCGCCTCCCTGGAGGCCCTGCGCACCGAGATCGCCAAGGCCGTCGTGGGCCAGGACCCCACCGTCACCGGGTTGGTCGTCGCACTGCTCTGCCGTGGCCACGTCCTGCTCGAAGGTCCCCCCGGCGTCGCCAAGACCCTTCTCGTGCGTGCCCTCTCCTCAGCGCTGCAACTCGACACCAAGCGCGTGCAGTTCACTCCCGACCTGATGCCGAGTGACGTCACCGGCTCACTCGTCTACGACGCCCGCAGCGCGGCCTTCTCCTTCCAGCCCGGCCCCGTCTTCACCAATCTGCTGCTCGCCGACGAGATCAACCGCACGCCGCCCAAGACCCAGGCGTCCCTGCTCGAAGCGATGGAAGAACGCCAGGTCACCATCGACGGCACGCCCCGTCCGCTTCCCGAGCCCTTCCTCGTTGCCGCCACGCAGAACCCCGTCGAGTACGAGGGCACGTATCCCCTGCCCGAGGCCCAACTCGACCGGTTCCTGCTCAAGCTGACGATCCCGCTGCCCGGTCGTCAGGACGAGATAGACATCCTCACCCGGCACGCCGAGGGCTTCAGCCCCCGCGACCTGGACGCGGCCGGCCTGCGCCCCGTCGCCGGCGTAGCCGACCTGGAAGCGGCCCGCGCCGCGGTCGCCAAGACTGCCGTCTCGCCGGAAGTAACCGGCTACATCGTCGATATCTGCCGTGCCACTCGCGAATCCCCCTCACTCGCCCTCGGCATCTCCCCCCGAGGCGCCACCGCTCTGCTTTCCACGTCACGTGCGTGGGCCTGGCTCACCGGCCGCGACTACGTCACTCCCGATGACGTCAAGGCACTCGCGCTGCCCACACTCCGCCACCGCGTCCAACTCCGGCCCGAGGCCGAGATGGAAGGAGCCACGGCCGACTCCGTCATCACCGCTGTCCTCGCCCACCTTCCCGTCCCCCGCTGAGACACCATCGTGGCCCTGACCGGACGCACTGCCCTGATCTCCGCCCTCGGAGCCCTCTTCGTCGGCCTCCTCCTGCCGAGCTGGACCGGCATCCTCACCGTCCAACTCATCTTGCTGATAGCAATCTTGTGCGACCTGGCCCTCGCCGCGCCAGTGCGAAAGCTCCAGTTCACCCGAACTGGTGACACGTTTGTTCGCCTCGGAGAAAACGCCCAGGTCAGCCTGGCACTTACCAACCCCGACCGCCGCGCCTTGCGCGCCCGAGTCCGCGACGCATGGCCCCCCAGCTCCTTCCCGCCCGACGCCGACCTCGCCGCCTCACGCCACGACCTCCACGTCCCGGCCTCCGAACGGCGCCGCATCACCACGACCCTCCACCCGACACGCCGCGGCGATCACCACGCCGTCCGCGTCACGGTCCGCTCCTACGGCCCGCTCGGCCTGGCCGCACGCCAAGGCAGTCACCAGGTCCCCTGGACCGTCCGCGCCCTGCCGCCCTTCACCAGCCGTAAGCACCTCCCCGCCAAGCTCGCCCGCCTGCGCGAACTCGACGGACGAACCAGCATCCTGTCCCGCGGCGAAGGCACCGAATTCGACAGCCTCCGCGACTACGCCCCCGGCGACGACACCCGATCCATCGACTGGCGCGCCACCGCACGCCAAGGGACCGTCGCGGTCCGCACCTGGCGCCCGGAACGCGACCGCCACATCCTGCTGGTCCTGGAAACGGGCCGCACCTCCGCCGGCCGCGTCGGCGACACCCCTCGCCTGGACGCTGCCATGGACGCCGCCCTCCTGCTCGCGGCGCTCGCCTCCCGCGCCGGCGACCGAGTGGATCTCCTCGCCTACGGCCGCCGCGTCCGGGCTTCCGTGCGAGGCCGTACCGTTCGCGACGTGCTGCCCGCGCTGACCGACGCACTGGCCCCGCTCGAACCCGAACTGGTGGAAACCGACGCCCGCGGGCTGACCGCGGCGATGCAGCGCAACGCCCCGCGCCGCTCCCTCATCGTCCTCTTCACGGGCCTGGACGCGGCGCCCATGGAGGAGGCACTGCTGCCCCTCCTGCCGGCCCTCACCAAGCGCAACGAGCTCCTGATCGCTTCCGTCGCAGACCCCCGCATCGAGGAAATGGCCGCCTCGCGCCACACCCCCGCGGCCGTCTACGCAGCGGCAGCCGCCGAACAGGCACGAGCCGAACGCCGCCGCACCGCGGACCGCCTCCGCCGTCACGGCATCACCGTCGTCGACTCCACTCCTTCATCCCTCGCCCCAGACGTGGCCGACGCCTACCTGGCCCTCAAGGCAGCCGGCCGACTGTAGCCGGAAAGGCGTGAGAGGCCGCCGAACGGCCTCACTGCCAGGGGAGGACCGGACTGGCCGAAGCCTGGCATACCCATGGGCGCCGAGCAGCTGAGAACTGTTTCGTGTGCGTAATACATGAGCCTGTGTTCGTGATGCGTAGGCATGGCTCCTGGGCGCAGGAATCCCCCCATTCCATCCCGCCCATCAGAGGACCGAGGCTGTCCGGTCTGAGTCGGACGGCCTCTGCGGCCTATTTCCCGCTCCCTGATCGCTGGTAACGGATCCCCGTAACGAAGTCTCCGTCGTGGGTGAGGCGGGAGGACCGTTGTTGCCGGTTACCAGGGAGCAGCCGTCGCCGCAGGCACCAGCAAATAGAGCCGACGGGCCGGTCTTCCACACTCACAGGTGCGTATGCCCCTGCCAAAACGCTCCGGCCCTCCATCGGCACTATCTGTGGCCAATCATGAAGACGGCCCACGCACTGACGTCATCGGCGTGTCCCACCACGAGGCTCTGTCCTACCGACCTGCCATGGAACCAGATCTCCCCCGCCCACCAATCCATACGTGCACGAGGATGACCACCACCCACGGGCTTCCGAGCGACGACAATCACGCTCATGGCCGACTGGCCTTAAACGCGAGAAAGCCCCGCAGGGAACCCTAAGGCTCCCAACGGGGCTTTCTTCAAAAATTGTTCGGCGGCGTCCTACTCTCCCACAAAGTCCCCTCTGCAGTACCATCGGCGCTG
>NZ_JBEXNM010000091.1:0-29876 GCF_040611095.1 Streptomyces sp. NPDC003077
GCGCGCCGCGCCGCCGGGCGGGGCCGGCGACCTCGACCCCCCGGCCGGCGGCGCGGCGCGCCCGCGCCCCCGGGGCGCCGACCGGCCGGACGGCGGCCCGGCCCGGCCCGCGGAGCCCGCCCCGCCGCTGCCCCGGCTGTTCGTCCTGGTCGACGACTTCGACGCGCTGGTCTCCCCGGCGCTGGGCAGCACCGGCCGCCCCGCCGCCGGGTCGGTGGTCCGCGCGCTGGAGGCGATCGCCCGGGACGGCCTCCGGCTCGGCGTCCACCTCATCGCGGCGACCGGCCACCCCGACCGCACGGCGGACACCACGACCGCACGGCGGGCCGCGCTGCGCGTGGAGTTGGGCCCCACGGACGACGACGACCTCGCCCCGGCCGGCCGCGGACGGCTCTACCGCGCGGCGGACGACTCCTGGACGCCCTTCCAGGCCGGCCAGGTGACGGGCCGGATACCCCGCACGTCCACGCAGCGCCCCACGGTCGTCCCCGTCGAGTGGCAGCGCGCGGGAGACCCCCCGACCCGCCGCCCCCTGCGCGAACTGGGCAACGGCCCCACGGACCTGGCCCTCCTGGCCAGCGCCCTCCAACGCGCCAGCCCGGCCCACGGGTGAGCCCGGGCTGCGGGTGAGCCCGGCCTGCGGGTGGGTCCGGCCCTACGGGTGAGCGGCACCACGGGTGAGTGGCGCGCGGCCGGGGTACTCCGGCCGCGCGGTGCCGGGTGGGGGGTCGCGTCGGGGTGCCCTCCGAACGGGCCGCCACCTTGGAACGTTCGCTCATCGACGGAGCGCACCGCCTTCACGGAGCGCGCCGCCTTCACGGAGCGCACCGCCTTCACGGAGCGCACCGCCTTCACCCCCGGCCCCCACGCGACGGCCTGTGCGAGAACAACTCTCGGGGCACCGCTTCCTCACCCCTCTCCCCCGCCACCGCGGACCGGAGCGCCCCAGCCCCACCCATGCCCTACCCGCACCCCGCCCGCGCGCCTCCCACGGCGCATCGGCGGGAGCACGCGCGCCCGTGCGGCGCTTCCGTCCCGGCGTGCGCCCCGTCCGCGCAGGTCCCACCGCCATAACAGGCCGGTCACAAAAGCCCAGTTGGGGAACGTCACGGTATTGCGGGCGCTCAAGGGAGGGCGTAGGACTGACACACAATGCGACACAAATGGAGTGGGTCACAGCACACCGCAGCGAGGACGCGGAGGGGCAACGGGGTGATGCGCACACCACGCGGACGGCGCACGACGTACGGCGCGACCGCACTGATCGCGGCCGGGGCGCTGGCCCTCACCGCCTGCAGCAGCAACGATGACGACGGCGGCAAGAAGGGGGACGGGGGCGGCTCCAAGCCCGCCACCTCGTCCGTCCAACTCCCCAAGCTCGACGGGCAGAAGCTCCAGGTGGCCGCCGTGTGGACGGGCACGGAGCGGAACAACTTCCTCAAGGTGCTGACGGAGTTCGAGAAGCGCACCGGCGCCAAGGTCGACTTCGTGCCCAGCGGCGACGACATGGCCGGGTTCATCGGCTCGAAGATCGCCGGCGGCGGCCCGCCGGACATCGCGCTGCTCCAGCAGGTCGGCGTGCTCAACGAGTTCGCGGGCAAGGGCTGGATCAAGCCGCTCGGCGCCGCGGCCAAGGCGGAGCTGGCCAAGAACTACACCAAGGGCTGGCAGGACCTCGGCGCGTACAAGAACACCCAGTACGGCGTGTACTTCAAGGCCAGCAACAAGTCGCTGGTCTGGTACAACGTCAAGGCGTTCGAGAACGCGGGCGTGAGCGAGCCCAAGGACTGGAAGGGCTTCCTTCAGACGGCCCAGACGATCTCCGACTCCGGCACCCCGCCGGTCTCGATCGGCGGGGCGGACGGCTGGACCCTCACGGACTGGTTCGAGAACATCTACCTCTCCCAGGCCGGCCAGGCGAAGTACGACCAGCTCGCCAAGCACGAGATCAAGTGGACCGACCCCTCCGTCAAGCAGGCGCTGACCACGCTCGGCCAGCTCTTCGGCAAGAAGGAACTGCTCGCGGGCGGCAACTCCGGCGCGCTGCAGACGCAGTTCCCCACGTCCGTCACCCAGACGTTCAGCGGGGGCGACCAGCCGAAGGCCGCGATGGTCTCCTCGGCGGACTTCGCCGCCGCCAACATCTCGCAGACCAAGGCCAAGCTCGGCACCGACGCCAAGGTCTTCCCCTTCCCGGCCGTGGGGGCCAAGTCCCCCGTGGTGACCGGCGGCGACGTGGCCGTGGCGCTCAAGGACAGCAAGGCGTCGCAGGCCCTGCTCACCTTCTTCGCGTCCACGGACGCGGCCCGGATCTGGGCCCAGGCGGGCGGCTTCATCTCCCCCAACAAGAACCTGGACCGGTCCGTCTACCCGAACTCCGCGATGCGCGAAATCGCGGACGCGCTGATCAAGGCCGGTGACGACTTCCGCTTCGACATGTCCGACCAGGCGCCGGCCAGCTTCGGCGGCAAGCCGGGCCAGGGCGAGTGGAAGGCCCTCCAGGACTTCCTGAAGAACCCGAGCGACGTGGCGGGGACCCAGGAGCGGCTGGAGCGGGACGCCGCCAAGGCGTTCGGCGGCTGATCCCGCGCGCCGCCCGCGTCCGCCGTGCGCGCCGGGGACGTACACGCCGGGGACCGGCCGCCTTGCCGGCCCCGGCCCACCGGCCGCGGCACGCCACCGGCCACGACCCGCCGCCCGCGACACCGGAGCCACCGGGGCGCGGGCCGACGGGCGGTCCGGCGGCCATCGGGACGCCGCGGAGCTCGTCACCACCACCGAGGCCGACCGTCACCACCACCGACGCCGACCGCCACCACCGACGCTGACCGCATCGACCGGACCGGGGGATCCCCACCATGAAGGTTGTCACCGCGGGCGGCCCGACCGGGCCGGACACACCCCGCGCCGGCAAACGCAAGAGCCTCATGGGCACCCGGCCCTGGCTCGCGGGCGCGTTCCTGCTGCCCGCCCTCGTCCTCCTCGGCGCGCTGGTCGTCTATCCCATCGGCTACTCCGTGTACCGGAGCTTCTTCGACGCGGCCGGCACCGGCTTCGTCGGGATGGACAACTACGGGGAGCTGTTCACGGACGACCGGATCCGCACGGCGCTGAAGAACAACGTCATCTGGGTGGTGGTGGCGCCCACCGTCGCCACCGCGCTCGGGTTGATCTTCGCCGTGCTGACCGAACGCGTCCGCTGGGGCACCGCCTTCAAACTGATCGTCTTCATGCCGATGGCGATCTCCATGCTGGCCGCCGGCATCATCTTCCGGCTGGTCTACGACCAGGACCCGGAGCGCGGGGTCGCCAACGCCGTCGTGGTGGGCATCCACGACACCTTCGCCGAGCCCGCGCCGTTCCCCGGCGCCCGGCCGCGGCCCACCTCGGATCTCAAGGCGTCCGGCGGCGGGGCGTTCACGACCAAGGCGCCGGTCCGCGCGGCGGGTCCGGCCGAACTGCCGTTGGTCGCCGTCCAGCCCGACGACGTGAGCGGCGCGCGGAACGCCGCGGTGGCGCGCCCCCAGCCCGGCAAGCTCGTCGGCACGGCCTGGTCGGACTTCACGCGGGGCGGCGGCGGCAAGCCGGGCGTCATCGACCCGAACGAGAAGGCGCTGGCCGGGCTGAAGGTGGAGGCCGTCAAGGACGGCAAGGTCGTCGCGTCCACCACCACGGCCGCCGACGGGACGTTCGCGCTGCCCGCCGGCCAGGCGGACGGCGCCCTGCTGCGGCTGCCCGCGTCCAACTTCGCGCAGGCGTACAACGGCGTGGACTGGCTCGGGCCGACGCTGGTCACCCCGGCGATCATCGGCTCGTACATCTGGATGTGGGCCGGGTTCGCCATGGTGCTCATCGCGGCGGGGCTGGCCAGCGTGCCGCGCGAGCTGCTGGAGGCCGCGCGGGTGGACGGGGCCAACGAGTGGCAGGTCTTCCGCCGGGTGACGGTGCCGCTGCTGGCGCCGGTGCTGGTGGTCGTCCTGGTCACCCTCATGATCAACGTGCTGAAGATCTTCGACCTGGTGTACATCATCGCGCCGGGATCCAGTCTCAAGGACGCCAACGTGCTCGCCCTCCAGCTCTTCCAGTCGTCCTTCGGGACGGACGTCAACCAGGGGCTGGGCAGCGCGATCGCCGTCTTCCTGCTGCTGCTCGTACTGCCGGTGATGTGGGTCAATCTCCGGCGCCTTAGGAAGGAGCGTCGCCGATGACGACCGCGAACGGCGTCGTGCGGGCCAAGCAGTCGCTGCCCACGCGGATCGCCGCCCGGACCGGCGGCGGGGTGCTCCGCGTCTTCCTGGTGCTGGTGGGGCTGTTCTGGCTGATGCCGACGGTGGGGCTGCTGGTGTCCTCGCTGCGCAAGCCCGAGGACATCGCCGAGACCGGCTGGTGGACCGTCTTCACCAAGCCCGCGCAGCTCACCTGGGCCAGCTACGACCAGCTACTGGGCAACGAGAAGGTCATGGACTCGCTGCTCACCACGGCCCTGATCACGGTGCCGGCCACGCTGCTGGTGGTCGTCATCGGGGCCATGGCGGGTTACGCGTTCGCCTGGATGGAGTTCCGGGGACGCGACTGGTGGTTCATGGTCGTGGTCGGGCTGCTCGTCGTGCCGGTGCAGGTGGCGCTGATTCCGGTGGCCGAACTGTTCGGCGCGATCGGCCTCTTCGAGACGACGTTCGGCGTGATCCTCTTCCACACCGGCTTCGGCCTGCCGTTCGCGATCTTCCTGCTGCGGAACTTCTTCGCCGAGATCCCCCGCGAACTCCTGGAGGCGGCGCGGCTGGACGGGGCCAACGAGGTGCGCCTGTTCACCCGCGTCGTGATGCCCCTGGGCGGGCCGGCCATCGCGTCGCTGGGCATCTTCCAGTTCCTGTGGGTGTGGAACGACCTGCTGATCGCGCTGATCTTCGCGGACAGCGGCAAGCCGCCCATCACGGTCGCCTTGCAGCAGGAAGTGCGCCAGTTCGGCAACAACATCGACGTGCTCGCGCCCGGCGCCTTCCTGTCGATGGTGATCCCGCTGGTCGTCTTCTTCGCCTTCCAGCGGCAGTTCGTGTCCGGGGTGATGGCGGGGGCGGTGAAGTAGGAGCAAGGAGCAGGGACGAGCCGGGCGGGGCGGTGAAGTAGGAGCAGGGACCAGCCGGGCGGAGGCGGGCGCTCTCGCCCCCGGCTTTCCTTGGGGGCCTGCCCTGTACGGGCTTTCCCTTACGGGTGGGGGCCCGCCCCGTACGGGCTTGCCCTTCCTGGCCTCCCCTTCCTGGCCTCCCCTATGGGCCGGCCCGTCCCGGCTGGGACCTGCCTCCGCGCCGCCCCGTCCCTCGGGTTCCCGGTGTTTTGCGCCCGGCAGCCTCGTACGCCACCTCCCGTTCACCTTCCTGCCCTTACATGACGGCGCACGGCGGGACGCCTGGCGCGCCAACCTGCCGACGCGCCGGTGCCGCGCGCCCGGAGCCATCCGGGGCCGCCCGCACGCCGGCCCGGTCGGCGGGCGATTTCCGGCGCGGCACGGACGTGTGCTCCCGCGCGCCCGTGCCCGGAGGCGCCCCGCCGTCACCGCCGTACCCGTACGTCCGTACGTCCCCGTCCGTACCGCCGTCCCGTCGTCCGTCCGCACCGCCGTCCGTCCGTACCGCCGTTTCGCAAGCCGCACCACCCACCAGCACCACGGCACAGCTCCTCCGGCACCACCCCGCGTACGGGGCGCGCCGCGGGACCGCGCGGTACGAGACCACGCCGCACGACCCAGGACCCCGGGACCCCTGGCCCCCGGGACCCCGCGGCGCCCGCCCGGCCCGTGTCCGCTCCACCGACTTCCGACCGTCTGGAGACCGACCGCTCATGACCGCCGCCACCCCCGACCACAGCCCCGAGCACGACGCCGAGCAGCTTCCCCGGCCCACCCGGTTCTCCGACGTCAAGGGCTGGTTCTTCGTCGCGGACCAGTTGCTCTTCGACTGGTTCCTCACCCGCCAGGAGGAGCGCGCCGTGCCGGGCGACCTTCTGGAGCTGGGCGCGTACATGGGCAAGAGCGCGATCTTCATGGGCGCTCGGCTCCGGCTCGGGGACCGCTTCACGGTCTGCGACCTGTTCGACTCGCCCGCCGGTGACGAGTCCAACTCCCGCGAGATGGCGAAGTCCTATTCCACGCTCACCCGGCGCGCCTTCGAGGCCAACTACCTCTCCTTCCACGACGAGCTGCCCACCATCGTCCAGGGCCTCACTTCGGTCATCCGTGATCACGTGGAGGACGAGAGCTGCCGTTTCGCGCACATCGATGCCTCACATCTATACGAGCACGTGCACGGCGACATCCTGGCGGTGCGCGAACTCCTCCACGACCAGGGCATCGTCGTGCTGGACGACTTCCGGGCCGAGCACTGCCCGGGGGTGGCGGCGGCCACCTGGCAGGCCGTGACGAACCACGGGCTGCGTCCCATCTGCATCACCGGCACCAAGTTCTACGGCACGTGGGGTGACCCGGCCCCGCTCCGGGAGGAACTGGTGGAGTGGCTGCAGGGCCGCCAGGGCGTGTGGCACGAGGTGCAGCAGGTGAACGGGGCACCGCTGATCCGGATGAGCGTGAAGGACGCCAAGGAACCCTCGCAGCCCGTCTCCCGCCACCGCCCGGTGATCCAGCCGCCGGACCCCGCCCCGGTCCCGGCCCCGGTCGCGTCCCCCTCCCCCGCGCCGACGCGCCGCCCGGCGGCCCAGGCCGCGCGCCCCCGCCCGGCCGCCCGCCCGCGCCTGGACGCCACGGCGCGGCGGATCGCGGTGAACGTCCTGCCGCCCATCGTGACGAAGGCGATCGTCGCCTCCCGCAAGAAGGCCCGTACGCGGTGAGGGACGCGGGGCTGGGGTGAGGGGCCGGACGCGGGGCGGGGGCGAGGGGCCGGACGCGCGAGGGAGCTGCGTGAGGGGCGGGCCGGCGGGCCCGGTCAGGGCGCGATCCCACCCCGCGGCAGCTCCCGCACCCGGCGCAGGACGGGGCTCCGGGACCGGACGCGGGACGGATAAAAGGGACCGAACGCGAGACAGGCGGAAGGACCGGACCGGAACGGACAGAAGGGCCGGCGCTGGGCCGGATTCAGGGTGGGCGCTGGAGGGCCGCGCACGTACCGCGGTCCGTCCCGTGCGGACCGTAGATTGGGGCGTCGTGAACGAACCTCCCGAGCCACGGCCCGCCCCACCCCCGCCCGGCACCGGGCCCGCACCCGTCCCGTCCACGCCCAGCTCCGGGCCGCCCGCCTCCACGGGACCACGGTCAGCCGCCTCCGTCACCCCGGGGAACGCGCCCCCGGTCTCCGCCGTGCGGGTCAGCGTCGTCGTCATCGCGTACAACGACGCCGTGCACGTCGGCGAGGCGGTGCGCTCCGCGCTGGCGCAGGGCGACGCCGTCGGCGAGGTGATCGCCGTCGACGACGCCTCCACCGACACGACCGGCCGGGTCCTGGACGAGCTCGCCGCCCGGCACGGGCCCCGCCTGCGGATCGTCCACCGGGAGAGCAACAGCGGAGGGTGCGGCACCCCGCGCAACGACGGTGTGCGCGCCGCCACCGGGCGCTTCGTGATGTTCCTGGACAGCGACGACGTGCTGCCGCCCGGCGCGGTGGACGCCCTGCTGGACGCCGCGCTGCGGCACGGCGCGCCGGTGGCGGCCGGCGCCTGCGTGCGCCGCGAGCTGCCCGGCGGCCGGGAGGTCCCCTGGCAGCCCGGCCTCTACGAGGAGGCCGCGGTGTACGACACGCCCGACGACCACCCGGCGCTCGTCCACGACACGCTGTGCGTCAACAAGCTGTACGAGCGGACCTGGCTCCTCGCCCACGGCATCGCCTTCCCCGAGGGCCGCTTCACCTACGAGGACTTCGTCTTCACCGCGCGGGTGCTCGCCGCCGCGCCGCGCCTCGCCCTCGTCCCCGACCGCGTCTACACCTGGCACGTCCGGCGCGCGGCGGCCAAACCGTCCATCTCCCTGGACCGCGAGAAGGTGGCCAACTGGCAGGCGCGGCTCTCCGCGCACCGCACCGCCGTCGGCATCTTCCAGGAGAGCGGGCACAAGGGGCTGGCGCACGCCGCCCGCACCAAGTTCCTCGAACACGACCTGCGGATGTACGTCCGCGAGCTGCGCACCCGCGGCGCGGACTACCAGCGGGAGTGGTGGCGGCTCACCCGTGAGTACGTCGCCGGTTTCGAGGAGTCCGAGCTGGTGGCCGCCGACGCCCCGGCCCGCTGGGTGGCCCGGGTGCTGCTCGCCGCCGAGTCGCCCGTGGACCTGGAACGGCTCGCCCATCTGGCGGCCCGTCCCGGCCGCCTGCTGCCGCCGTTCGCGACCGCCGGGGAGCGGCCGGTGTGGTCGGCGGAGCTGCCGGGTGCCGAGCTGGACGGCATGGAGACCGTGCCGGTGGACCGGCTGCCGGTGACCGTGGACGCCGAGCCGGTGGTGGGCGCCCGCTGCGCCCTGCGGCTGCGCCTCCACGAGCTGTACGGGCGGCTGGCCGACGCCGGGCCGGTGAGCGTGGAGGTGGACCTGCGGCACCGGGTGACCGGCCGGGTCGTGCCGCTGCGCAACACCGCGCTGGCCGCCGCGCCCTCCGGCTCCGCCTGGACCGCGGTACTGCCGGTGGACTTCGGGGCGCTGGCCGGCGCGGGCGGCTCCGCCGGCGCGGACGGGCCCGCCGGCCCCGACGCCTGGGACCTCACGGCGCGGGTGCGCTGCGTGGACGGCACGGTGCTGCGCCCCGGCCTGCGCGCCACCGGCCCCGGCCTGCGCCGTCACGTCCTGCCCAGCACCCGCCACCTCGTCCTGCTCGTCCAGCCGTACGCGACCACGGACGGCTCCCTGGCCCTCCGCGTCGCCTCGGGCCCGCGCAGCGCCTGGGAGATCGCGGCACGGAGGCTGCGGCGAAGCGGATGAGCCCCGCCGTTCCCCGCTCCGGTCCCGTGATGGTTCCGGTTTCGTCCTGATCCCGTGACAATCGCGGCAGAGTCCAGGGGGGCCTGCGTCCCACGTGGCGGTCCCTGGCAGCCTGTACCCGTCCCGCTCACCCACCCATAGGATGGCGATATGTCTTACTTGATCACGGGCGGTGCCGGTTACATCGGCTCCCACGTCGTACGGGCCCTGGTGCAGGCGGGCGAGCAGGTCGTGGTGCTGGACGACCTGTCCACGGGCATTCCGGCCCGGCTTCCGGAAGGTGTGCCGATGGTGGTCGGCTCCGTCCTGGACCGCGCCGTCCTGGACACCGTCATCAAGGAGCACGGCGTCACCGACGTCGTCCACCTGGCCGCGAAGAAGCAGGTCGGGGAGTCGGTGGAGATGCCGCTCCACTACTACCGCGAGAACGTGCACGGCCTGCAGACGCTGCTGGAGGCCATGGCGGCCGGCGGGGTCGGCCGGTTCGTCTTCTCCTCGTCCGCCTCGGTCTACGGGATGCCGGACGTGGACCTGGTCACCGAGGACACTCCGTGCCTGCCGCTGAGCCCGTACGGCGAGACCAAGCTGATCGGCGAGTGGATGGCCCGCGCGGCGGGCAAGGCCCACGGCATCAACACGGCCTGCCTGCGGTATTTCAACGTTGCCGGCGCCGCCACCCCCGAACTGGCCGACACCGGGGTGTTCAACCTCGTCCCGATGGTGTTCGAGAAGCTCACCGACGGCGCGGCGCCGCGCATCTTCGGTGACGACTACCCGACCCCGGACGGCACCTGCGTCCGCGACTACATCCACGTCGCCGACCTGGCCGACGCCCACGTCGCCGCGGCCCGCAAGCTCGCCGAGCCGGGCCCGGTGCGCGACCTGACCCTGAACATCGGCCGCGGTGAGGGCGTCTCCGTGCGGGAGATGGTCGACCTGATCACCGAGATCACCGGCTACGCGGACGTGCGGGCCGAGGTCACCGCCCGCCGTCCCGGCGACCCGGCCCGTGTCGTGGCCGCCGCCGACCGCATCGCCGACGAACTGGGCTGGAAGGCCCGGCACGACGTCCGCGACATGATCAGCTCCGCGTGGGCGGGCTGGCAGCTCCACCGGTCCCAGGACTGACCGGCCGCGCGTGGGGGTGACGGAGGCCGCCCCCACGCGGCCCGGGCCTCCGGGGGGCTTTCCCCGGCACGCGGCGCGCGGGGTTTGCCGGCGCCGCGTGAGGCCCACTCCGGGCGGGCTGCCTCCCGAGCCGGTCGGCTTCCGCCGGACCGAACGGGCTTCCATCCCCACGCCGGGCGCACGCTCCCTACATTTTTTCAGGCGCATATTACTAATCAACGCGCCACAAACAGACGAATCTCGGAAAAACCGAAATACGTGCCTTAACGGCTGCGGGCCGTCATGGCCCGAGCGGTCGAACGACGCACGCGTGTCCGCCGTCCCCCTGGCGCTCACAGGGTTCACCACTAGTATGGGTCGCCCGCCGCCCGCCGAGCCGATCCGAGAGCCGTGCTTCTGTGTCCTCTCTGACACTAGCCCGCACCATAGCCAGGCCCGTACGGCACCGCACGATCACCACGACACCCCCCAGACGCCTCGATTCCCTGACCAGCCTGCGGTTCTTCGCGGCGCTGGCGGTCTTCGCCCACCACTTCACCGGGTACGGGGGCGGGACCGGCTTCGCCCGGTCCCCGACGCTCTTCCCGTACTCCATGATCGGCGGGCACGGGGTCACCTTCTTCTTCGTCCTCTCCGGCTTCCTGCTGACCTGGGTGTTCAAACCGGCGGAACGGCCGGGGGCCTTCTACTGGCGCCGGGTCGGCCGCATCTGGCCGGTGCATCTGCTCATGCTGCTGCCGGCGTTCTTCCTCTTCTATGTGCGTCCGCACGTGCCGGTCGACTGGCCCGGGCTGCTCTCCTCGGTGTTCCTGGTGCAGGGCTGGTTCCCGGGGGTGACGCCGAACCTTCCGGGCAACCCGGTCACCTGGACGCTCGGCGTCGAGGTTCTGTTCTACGCGCTGTTCCCGCTGCTGGCGCGCGTGGCGCTGCGGCTGCGCACCAAGACACTGGTGGTCTGGACGGCCGCCGGGCTGCTGGGGATGTGGGCGGTCAACTGGTGTGCGGCGGCCTTCTGCGCGCCGGACACCGAGGGCTGGATCATGCGCCACCCCGTGGTCTACCTCCCGCAGTTCCTGCTGGGCATGACGGTGGCCCTGGCGATACGCCGCGGCTGGCGCTTCACGGCGCACCCGGCGCTGCCCCTGGCCCTGCTGCTCGCCTGGATCTACGGCTACTACCAGATGCGCGCCCGACTCCCCGACGGCGCCGTCGCCCAGCTCGACTACGCGGCCCGGCCGGTGATGGCCCTGCTGTCCGGGCTGGTCATCGTCGCCTTCGTGCAACGGGAGGTGGACGGCCGCCCGGGCATGCTCGGCAGCCGCTTCCTGGTGCGGCTGGGGCTGTGGTCCTACAGCTTCTACCTCGTCCACCAGTGCGTGATCCGGCTGGCCGTCTACACCTTCGGCCGGGGCCGGGACGACGACTCGGCCCTGCTGCCACTGCTCGGCCTGGCGCTGGTGGCCACCGGCGCCGCGGCGGCGCTGTACCGGTTCGTGGAGGAGCCTGCCGCGCGCTGGTGGAACGCCCGCACCCAGGCGTCCTCTCACAGGCGCGCCTCCACCAACGTGCGCACCTGACGCGGCGGGCGTTCGAAACACGGAAGGGCGCATCGAAGCGCCCGGGAACGCGGAACGGCGCCGCCCCACGGCCTCCCGTGGGACGGCGCCGCCCGTTCGGCTCGGCGCCCGGTGCGCGTTCAGCGCTCCAGGAAAGCGAAGAGTTCCTCCCAGCGCCGGGTGATCTCGTCGGTCGTGTAGCGGCGGATGTTCTCCCGTGCCGCCCGGCCCATCCGGTCCCGGAGCTCCTTGTCGGACATCAGGGTGTCCAGTCGGCGGGCCAGTTCGCCGGTGTTGCCGAGGGTGGCCAGCAGCCCGTCCTCGCCGTCCCTGATGATCTCGCGGACGCCCGGGGCGCAGTCGAAGGCCGCGCACGGCACGGCCGCGGCCATCGCCTCCATCAGAGCGAGCGGGAACCCCTCGCCGCGCGAGGACTGGACGAAGACCGAGCCCCCTCGCAGCGCGCCCACCACGTCACCCGTCCGGCCGCGCCACTCCACGGAGTCGTCCAGGCCGAGCGCGGTGCACTGCTTGCGCAGCGCCTCCTCTTCCTCGCCGTCGCCGTAGATGCGCAGCGTCCAGTCCGGGTGCAGCGGCGCGACCTCGGCCCAGGTGTCCAGGAGCATGTCGATGCCCTTCTGGTCGGTGAGCCGGCCCATGCTCAACACGGCCTTCCCGGTCCGCTCGGAGGGCGTGGCGGGCATGAAGGGCAGGGGGTTCGGCATGAAGCCGACGTTGTCCAGCCCTTCTCTGATCCACCGGTCCGCGTCCTCCCGCGTCAGCAGCAGCAGCCGGTCGACGTCCGCGTAGTGCCTCTTGACCCGGCCGAAGCGGGAGGTGGAGCGGGAGTAGCCGTAGGACTCGTGGCTCATGCCGATGACCGTGAGGCCGGAGGTGTCGGCGAGCTCGACCCACTCCATCGCCCACACCTGGGTGACGATGACCACGGCCCCGGGGCCCGCCGCCGCGAACAGCGCGGTGAGCTTGGCCGCCTGCTCACGCATGCCGGCCGCGCGCGCCCGGCGCCGCCGCTGCTCCGGCAGGTCCAGCCTGGCCTTGAGCCCCTTGCCCGGGCCGGGCTTCGGTGGCTTGACGTCGTAGAGCGTGGTGGTCGGGTAGGGCAGGTCGCCGCCGAGGTCCTGGGGGACGTCCGGCTCGGTGATGCCGATGACGTGCACGCGGTGGCCGCGCTCCTGGAACAGCCGGGCCATCTGGTGGGACCAGGTGGTCACCCCGCCCAGTTCGTTGACGCTGTTGGAGACGAAGAAGATGTCGCGACCGCTGGTCCGGTCCGGCTGCTCGCTCACGTGCCGCTCCCCGGGGTGAAGAACTTCTCGACGACGGCGCGGGCCGCGTCGCCGTGGTCGTACTCGCCGAACTCGGCGGCGAACCGCGTCCGCGCCTCGGCGTACTGGCTGTCCGCCGCCTTGAGGTCGTCGATCGCCTGGAAGAGCTCGTCCTCGGTCTCCACCACCGGCCCGGGCGCCTTCTCGCGGAGGTCGAAGTAGGTGCCGCGGCTCTCGTTCGCGTATTCGTCGTAGTCGTACGCGTAGAAGATCATCGGCCGGTCGAGGAGGACGTAGTCGAACATCACGGACGAGTAGTCCGTGATGAGCGCGTCCGCGAGGGTGAGCAGCGGGGTGATGTCGTGGTGTCCCGTGACGTCGATGACCTTGCCGCTCACGGAGGGCGGCAGCACCACGTTGTTGAGGTAGTGCGACCGGATCAACAGCGTGTGGCGATCGCCGAAGCGGCGGGCGAACTCCTCGACGTCGAAGGGGAGCTCGAAACCGCGGATCTTGCCGGTGGCGTGGGCGCGGAAGGTCGGCGCGTACAGCAGGACCGTGTGGTCGTCCGGGATGCCCAGTTCGCGGGCGGGTTCGCCGCGGGTCCGGGTGCCGGTGGCCTCCTGCTGCCTGCGCGCGGCCACCAGGGCGTCGTTGCGCGGGTAGCCGGTGCGCAGCAGGACCTCGTCCCGCAGCCGGAACGCCCGGGCGAGCGTCCGCACGTCGTGCTCGGAGCGGATCAGGAAGTGGTCGAAGCGGTCCAGGACCCGCTGGAACTCCTCCTGGGCCGGGCGGCTGCGCACCTTCAGGCGCGGCTCGTCGAAGCCCATGCGCTTGAGCGCCGAGCCGTGCCAGGTCTGGAGGTAGGTGGTCTGCGGGCGTTTGACGAGCTTCAGCGGGAAGCCCTGGTTGTCGATCCAGAACTCCGCCTGGGCGAGCGCCCGCAGGTACTGCCAGCCCCAGCGGCGCACCAGCGTGGCGTCCTCGGGGAAGCCCTCGGGCTTGCCGCCCGCGTAGGACCACACGGCATCGAACTTCACGCCCTGCCGGCGCATCTCCTCGTAGATGGCCTTGGGGCTGTCGCTGTACTGCTTGCCCAGGTGGCTCTCGAAGACCACCAGCCCCTTGCGGACCGGCAGCTTGCCGAACACCTCGTGGTACACGCGGATCTTCGTCTCACCCGAGTTGAGCTTGCGCTTGGTCTTGCGGGCGGTGCGCACGCCGTTCTTGACGAGCTGCCCGGCGCGGCCCGCGACCGCCGCCCTGACCAGCCGCTGTGTCCGCCGTGCCGCGCGGCCCTCGGGGACCAGGACGAAGCTGAGGTGGCCGCGCCGGGAGACGGAGGGCTCTATGCGGTCGGAGACGAGCCGGGTCAGCCGGGGGCGCACCTTCAGGCGCACCGCGTCCTCCAGGTCCGTCCCGCCGACCGAGAGGCGGGTGCGCAGCGAGGTGCCGTCCACGTCCAGGATCAGGCGCACGTCCCAGACGGCGTCGATGACGCCCAGCGGGCGCAGCCGGGCCGCGACGTCCACCTCGGCGTCCCAGACGAGGCTGTCGCCGTCGTGCCGCAGCAAGGCCAGCGGGAAGGTGAAGGTCTGCAGGCTGCGGCGGCGGGCCCGGAACTCCAGCCGGCCGCGCAGCCGGGCCTCGGGGGTGATCCGACCGAGCGGATTGACGATGCTGCCCGCCATTCGGATGGTCCCTCGGCCGTCGTCGCGGTATTCGGTGAGGCGGTTGCGCAGGAAGAGCGTGCGCAGCGGCCGGGTGTGGTAGCCGAGCTCGGTGACGTCCAGCACCCGGCGGCCCTCGGGGTCGTCCAGGTGGTCGGCGCACCAGTAGATGCGGCCGTCGCGCTCGGCGAGGCCGGAGGAGACCTTGTCGCGGTTGATGAGGGTGTCCGCGGCGGGCAGGAGGTTGTCCCAGTCCTCCTTCGAGAGCAGGTAGGCACAGATCGCCTGAATGGGCTGCACCTCCTGATAGGCCTCGGGGGCGATGCCCTCCAGGTAGGAGTTGGCCAGCTCCGCGAAACGGTGGCGGTATTCCTCGTCGAGGAGCGGCAGGTCGCGCAGGTGCAGCACGAGGTCGTGCTTGAGGAATTTGACGTCCTTGTGGAACTTCAGGTCGCCCAGTCCCTTTTCCACGAGAAGGTCGTCGACGCGGCGGTGGATTTCCATGCGGTGCGCGAAGTTCGCGATCTCGTGTCGCCGATTGCTGATCGACTTCGTCGCGGCCTTCTCGACCACGTTCCAGAAGTACACGCGGTTCGGGATCAGGGTGATGCGCCGGGCCGCCGCGTACGCCTGGGCCGAGAACAGCAGGTCCTCGTAGTGAATGCCGACCGGGAATTGCAAATCCTGTTCGATGAGGAAGTCCCGGCGATAGCATTTGTTTGTCGAGAGCGTGTCAAAGACCAGCAGGTCCGGAAGCTCGGAAACGCATTCGAGCGTGCGGGTGCGCGCGTAAAGCCACGGATACCACTCGACGGTCTTCTTCGTACGGGAATCGACGTGCACCCGGACGCAGAGGCCGGACACCAGGTCGGCGCCGGTGCCCTCGGCCGCCTCCAGCATGTTGCGGCAGGCGTTCCTCTCCAGCACGTCGTCGCTGTCCAGGAACATCACGAACCGGCCCAGGGCGCGGGCCACGCCCTCGTTCCGCGGGGCGCCGCAGCCGCCGCTGTTCTCCGGCAGCCGGAACGCGCGCACCCTGCCGGGATGCGCGCCGGCCAACCCCTGGGCCACCGCGAACGAGCCGTCCGTACTGCAATCGTCGACGATCACCACTTCGACGCTGTGCAGCGTCTGATCCAGCACGGAGCGGACGGCGGTCGGCAGTCGTTCGGCGTCGTTATAAACGATCACGACTACGGAGACGTCAGGCACGGACACCCCAATCCTCATGGCATAACGCTACGGCCCCCAAAAGTACCCCGGCCCGGGAGCCACCCACTACGTCCGGCACTTACGCGGATCACACGGAAACAGGCCGGTAATCGCCGATCGGATAATCGATCGGGCGTTCACGAAACGCACATGCGGTGATCTTATGTACGGTGATCGCATATTGAGCGTGGGGGGATTGGCATTCTTCGATCACATCGTCAGTGATCACATCCTCGGTGATCACGCAATCGGTGATCTTTGCGCCGGCGATCAGGCATCGTCTCCGCGCCGCCCACCGGAACGCCCGCGAGGCGGCGCCCGCGACCCGCCCCGCGGCGCCTCACCCGGATATCGGGCGCCCGCCGCTTACGGTAGGCGTGCGCCGATGTCTCCCGCCGCGGCCCGTGCGGGGCGGTCACCCGGTCCCCGGTCGTCCACAGGAGCACGCCACCAGTGAGCCCCACCACCGACCGCCGGACCGCCCCCGCCCCCGCGGCGGCGCGCCGCACGGCGGGGACGGGGTTCCGCGAGGCCGGCGCCGCCGGGCTGGCCGCCGGGCTCTCCATGGGCGCGTACTGCCTGGCCATGGCCGTGCACGGGACCTATCCCTTCGGGGCGCGGTCGCGGGCCGTCAACGACCTCGGCAACCAGTTCGTGCCGTTCCACGCGCGCCTGTGGGACCTGATGCACGGCCGGACCACCGGCGACCTGCTGTTCAACTGGGGCAGCGGCTACGGCGTCCCCTTCCTCGCCGACTTCCTCTCCTACCTGATGAACCCTTTCTCCTGGCTGGTCGGGCTCTTCCCCCGGCACCTGGTCGAACTCCCGGTCTTCCTGGTGACGCTGCTGAGCATGGGGCTCGCCGCCGCGCTGATGACGGTCTTCCTCGGGCGGCTGCGGCCCGGCCCGGGACTGCCCCGGGCGCTGCTGGCGGTGGGGTACGGGGTGTCCGCCTGGGTGCTCGGTGACGGGGCCGCGGACCCGATGTGGATGTGGGGGCCGGTGTCGCTGCCGCTGCTCGGCATCGCCGGGGACTGGTGCCTGCGGCGGCGGCGCTGGGTGCCGGGCGCGCTGCTGGTCGCGCTCGCCTGGGCGGGCAACTTCTACACGGCGGCGATGGCCAGCCTCGCCATGGCGCTGGTGCTGCTCGTCCGGCTGCTGCTCGCCGAGGGGTGCGCCGGGCGCGACCGGGTGCGCGTCCTGGCCCGCGCCGCCTCGATGGGGGCGGTCGGCGTCCTGCTGGCGGCGCCGGTGCTGACGGTCACCTCCCGGGCGAGCGAGACGGCCATGCCCGCGCCCCCGGCGGAGTACCGCGGCGGGCCGCCGCTGCCGGACTACCTGGCGCACCTGCTGCCCGGCGGCCGGGGCGAGGTGCCCGCCCCGAACGTGGCCGTCGGCGTCCTCGCACTGTTGCTCCTGGCGGCGTTCCCCTTCGTGCGGGCCATCCCGCTCAGAGTGCGGGCCGCCTGGTACGGGCTGGCGCTGCTGGTCGCGGCGTCCTTCGTCTGGCGGCCGACGGTGCTGCTCTGGCACGGGCTGGCCCTCCCCAACGGCAGCCCCTACCGCGCGGCCTTCGTCCTGGGCGGAATCGTCGTCCTCGTCGCCTGGCTGGCCCTGTCCCACCGGCCCCGCCCCGGCGAACTGATCGCCGGGGGCTGCGTGGTCGCCGTCCTCGTCGCGGTGTGCGCGGCTCAGGGCGCGGTGGACGCCGCGACGTGGGTGCTGGTGGGTGGGGGCGGGGGTGTGGTGCTGGTGGCTTTGGTGGGGCTGGCGGTGGTGGGGGGACGGAGTCGGGCGGGGCGGGGTGCGGCGGTGCCGCCGTGGGGGCGGGCTGCCGAGGGGGCTTCGGCGGAGGGGGACGAGGACGGATACGGGGAGGCGGACGCGGGGGGCGGGCGGGAGCAGGCTGTCGGGGCTCTTTCAGGGGAGGCCGTCGCGGTGGGCGAGGGCGGCGGGACGCGGCCCGTCCAGCCCGTCCTCCTCGCCGTGCTCGCCTGTGCCGTCTTCCTGACCTCGGGGTACACCGCGCTCGCCGTCACCGCCGAGCGGGACGAGCTGGCCTGGTACCGGCCGAAGACCACGCTCGCCCCCGCCGCGCTGACCGCCTACGCGGGACTCCGCGCACGGGCCGACTGGCCCGCCTCCCGCGCCGACCCCGGGCCGCACGAGTTCGCCGACAACGACCCGCTGCTGCTCGCCGGCGAGGGCGGCGCCTACTACAGCAGCTACCTGCCGGCCCGCACCGCGCACACCCTGCGCGGCCTGGGCGCGGGCTGGTACATCCAGGGCCGGCACACCCGCAGCGTCGAGGACCCGGCCGCCCGCGCGATCCTCGCCGTCGGCAGCCACCTCACCGGCCCGACCGGCCGCGCCGCCACGGCTCACCGGTCCACGCCCGCGCCGCTGGTGACCGTACGCACGGGCGGGGCGGAGGGCGACGTGCGCGGCGACCGGCTCTTCGCCCGGCAGGAGCTGCTGCTCGGCGCGGATGTGTACGAGACGCCCCGGCCCACCGTGGCGGACGGGCCCGGTCTCCTGCCGACCGGGTACGGATGGCGGCTGCCCGCACCCGACGGCGGTCCTCACGGTGGCCCGGCACGCGACGCGTCCGCCCTCGACGGCCGTCACCACGGGGGCCCGACACCCGGCGAGCCCGCCGCCCGCGCGGCGCAGCCCGGGGCGCCCGCCGCCGACGCGGCACAGACCGGGATCCACATTGCCGCCCGGTCGTCCCCGTCCACCGTCCTCACCGCCAGCTGCGCGCCGGGTTCCGTGGCCTACTGGTACGCGCCGTGGTACGCGGGGCGCGTCGAGGCGCTCGGGACGCGCTCCCTCGGGTACGGGGACCGGCCGATGACCGCCACCCCCGTCCGGCGGCTGGGTCGCGTCCCCCCGGGCGGCCGGGTGACCGTGCGGCTCGTCCACACCCGGCCGCAGGCGATCCCCCGGGAGCCCATCGGCTGCCTGTCCCCCGGCCGCCTGGCGTCAGCCGTCAAGCGGCTGCGCGCGCGGGCACCCGTACGAGTGGGTGCGAGCGGCCACGGGCTGACGGCGGAGCTGCGGCCGGGCAGCCGGGGGACGGCCGTGGTGGCGGTGCCGGCCGTCCCGGGCTGGCGGTGCGCGGTGGACGGCGGCCCGGCCCGCGCGCCCCGGAGGCTGGGCGGGCTGATGGCGGTGCCGCTGGGCGACCGGGCCGACCGCCTGGCCTGTTCGTACCGGACGCCGGGGCTGGCCCGCGGGCTGGCGGCGAGCGGCGCGGCGGCCGTGGCCCTGGCGGCGGTGGCGCTGGTCGGCGCGGTACGGCGGAGGCGGGACGGGGGCACCGGCGCGCCCCGCGCCGCGTCCCCGTACCGCGCGTCGTCCCGCGCCCCGGTCCACGCGATGCCCGGCGGCGTCGACGACACCGGTTCCGGGTCGGCCCCGACCTCCCCCACCAACCCGCTAAATCGTGATATTTAGTCACATTCGTCGCCCCTTTCACTCCGTCGGCCCGCCGCGCCGCTCCCCCGCGACTCGTCCCACCCGCCCCCTATGGCTCCCCGCTCCCCACCGCCTCTCAGGACCCGCCGCGCCGCTCCCGGCACCCCGTCCCGCCCGCCCCTTCGGCCCCCGCTCCCCACCACCTCTCAGGAACGGCATGACCAGCCGCTCCTGCCGCACCGGCGAAGAGGCCCTTGATGAAGCTCTCGGTCGTCGTCCCCTGTTACAACGAAGAAGCCGTCCTCGACCGCCTGGACAACACGCTGCGCACCGTCCTGGACGCGCTCCCCGTCCCCTACGAACTGTGCTACGTGGACGACGGCAGCGCCGACGGCACCCTGAACCGGCTGCGCGCCCTCGCCCGGCGGCACCCCGCGACCACCCGCTACCTCTCCTTCAGCCGCAACTTCGGCAAGGAGTGCGCCATGCTGGCGGGTCTCAAGGAGGCCACCGGCGACGCCGTGGTCCTCATGGACGCCGACCTCCAGCACCCTCCGCACCTGATCGAACGGATGCTGGAGCTCTACCGGCTCGGCCACGACCAGGTCATCGCCAAGCGCAGCCGCGACGGGGACAAGCCGCTGCGGACCACGCTCAGCCGCCTCTACTACCGCGCCGTCAACAAATGGGTCGACGTGGAGCTCATGGACGGCGCGGGCGACTTCCGGTTGCTCTCCCGCAAGGCCGTGGACGCGGTGCTCTCCCTCCCGGAGTACAACCGCTTCTCCAAGGGCCTCTTCTCCTGGATCGGCTTCGACACCGTCACCTTCGACTACCGCAACGCCGCCCGCGGCGCCGGCGAGACCAAGTGGCGGTTCGGCTCCCTGATCAACTACGGCATCGACGGGATGCTGTCCTTCAACTGCCGCCCGCTGCGGATGGCCATCTGGACGGGCCTGAGCCTGGCCGGCCTCGCCGCGCTGTACGCGCTGTGGATCGTCGGCGCCGCGGTGGCGGGCGGCGTCACCGCTCCCGGGTACGTGACGCTGGTCGCGATCGTCGTCGGACTCGGCGGTCTCCAGATGGTCATGCTCGGCCTGATCGGCGAGTACATCGGGCGTATTTATTACGAGTGCAAGCGGCGGCCCCACTTCCTGGTGCAGGAGAGCCACCGGACGGCGCGGGCGGCGCACCCTGAGGCACCGCACACCGGGATCGCACACGAAGGGGCGGCGCGGCCCGTACCCGTCACCGGAGGGGCGAGCGCCACCGCCCCGGCGGCACCCGCCGCCCCCGTCGATCCCGTGCCCCAGCCCGAGGCCGCTCGTACGGCCGGGCCCGCCCCCTCCCCGGAACCGGCCGAGCCGTGCGCCCCCGCCGATCCCGCACCGCCCTTCGGCCCCACCGACCCGGCGACCGCCCGCGGCGTCCTCGGCGAAGCCCCGTGACGGACCCCGGCCGCGTCGGGAAGTCACCTCGCACCCGTAGGACGCGTCAGCTCAGGGAAAACCACCCGCCCACCGGCACCGCCCGACTCCCGGAGATCGCCCGCTTCGTCCTCGTCGGCGGCGTCAACACCGCGACCTTCTACGGCGGTTACCTGCTCCTGCACCCCTGGATGCCGTACTTCGCGGCCTACACGCTGGCCTTCCTGCTCAGCATGACCGGCTCCTTCTTCCTGAACGCCCACTTCACCTACCGCACCCGGCCGACCTGGCGGAAGTTCCTGTTCTTCCCCCTGACGCAGGCCACCAACTACGGGGTGCAGAGCGCGGGCCTGGTGGCGCTGGTGGGCTGGTGCGGACTCCAGACGCGGATCGCGCCGCTCCTCGCGGCGGTGCTCGCGATCCCGTTCACGTACGTGGTGTCCCGGCGCGTCCTGGTCCCTCGCGGGGGGACTCCCGGGCGCGAGCCACCACCGGGCGGCGAGCCCTCACCCGGCGCGGCGGTCACCGCCCCCGGCGGCGCCCCGCCCCCGCCCGGCCCGGCGCCACCGCCCGCCCCCTGACGCCGCCGGCACTCCCTCAGCCCCGCCCGTCGCCGCCCTGGGCCCGCCACCCCGTCACCGCCGCCCCGGGACCCGTGTCCTGCTGGCGGGCCGCGTACAGCCGCCCGTCATGGCCGAGCACCACGGCGACCGCGCGGCCGGTGACGTCCCGGGCGATCCCCGCCGCGGCCGAGTGCGGCACCTTCCCGGTGCGCCACCCCCCGGCCTCCCCCGGTGGCCCGCCGGCGACGGCGACCCGGACCGCGCCCGCGCCGTCCCGCCCCGCGACCACCGGCCGCCCGCCCCCGGCCACCGTCACGGCCACCCGGCCCTGCCCACCCATGGGCGCGGGCCGGTCCGCCACCCGCCAGCCCGCACCGCCCCCGCGCCACGCCGCCACCACCGCCCGCGCGCTCTCCGGCTGCCGGAAGGCCGCCCACACCGTGCCGTCACCCGCCGGGGCCAGGCTCACCGGACCGGCCGGCGCGGGCAGCCCGGCCCCGGACGCCCGGAGCGGCACCCCGCCCGGCACCGCGGAGACCCAGTGGTGCACCGCCCACGCGCTCGGCGCGGCCACGTGGACCAGCCCGGCGGCGTCCACGCACGCGTCCAGCCCGTCCACGACACGCGGCGGCCGGGCCGTCGCGCCCGCCGCCGTCACCCCGCCCCCGGTTCCCACCGGCCCCGCCAGCCGCCGCCACCGCGACCACGCCCCGCCCCGGGGACGGCGGCGGTAGCCGATGCCGCCCGACCAGTCGCGGACGAAGACCAGCAGCGCCCCGTCCCGCGTCTCGACGGCGGCGGGGAACCCGGTCTCCAGCGACCTGGCCGGATCGGCGTCCGGGGTGCCCAGCGACGTCCAGTCGGCGAAGGCGGGCGCGCCGCCGGGGCCGGTGCCGTTCTGCACGGCGGTCACCAGGTCGCGGCGGTGCGCGCGGTTCCGGCCCGGCAGGACCGTGCGCAGGGCGAACAGGCGCAGCCGCCCGTCCCGCTGCCGCAGGGCGTGGATCTCCCCCTGGAGCAGTTCGCCGCCCTGCGCGTACGGCCCGTGGAAGGTACCGCTGCCCGGCTCCGTCTCGGCCCAGACGTGGGCCGCGCCGTCCAGCACGGCGAACGCGGCGAGCCGGCCGTCCGCGGTGGCGTGCAGCCAGGAGGGGGAGCCGGGGGTGCGCGGGCGGGTGCTGCGGGTCCAGTTCCGGGAGCGGCCGGTGAGGGAGGTGCCGCCGACCTTGAGGTCGCCGCAGCCGGCGGGGTCCGCGCACGGGTGCCGGTCGGCCCAGCCGTACGTGGACAGCAGCTCGCTCTTGCGGCGGGCCGCGGCCGGGTCGAGGTTGTGCGGCAGCGTGCCGGTCTCGTATCCGAGGTAGTGCTCGACGACGGTGGGGTGGGCGTGCGGACGCTGCCAGTACGCGGCGAGCGCCGCCTGCGCGAAGTAGGCGGAGACGATGTGGTCCTGGTGGTCGTAGTAGAGCAGGCCCCGCAGCCGGGGATCGTCGGCGGGCAGGCCGGGGTGCGGGACGTGGGAGGCGTTGGGGTCCAGGGTCCGTACGACGGTGGGCCGCACCCGTTCCAGCACGGCCACCAGGGACGCGATCACCTGCGCGCGGGAGCGGGGGGCGGCGTGCCGTACGGGGGTGCCGAGCGGGCGCAGGGTGGGCAGCGCACCGGTCGCGCCGAGCCACAGGCCGCGCAGGCTGACGGGGAGCGGCCGGGCGATGGCCCGGGACTCGACCAGCCCCAGGAAGATCAACTCGTGGTGCGGGGCGGCCCGCAGCGTGTGGACCTCCGCCTCGAAACCGGGCAGCAGCGGGACCGCCGCGACCTTCCAGGGGCTCGCCGGGTCGCCGGTGGCCATTTCGGCGTGCGCGGCGCGTAGCCCGTTGGTCCGGGCGCGGGCGAAGGCGGCGCGGTCGGCCGGGACGTCGTGGCGGTTCGGGGTGTCCACCCCGGCGTTGCGGCCGTCGGACTCGCCGCCGGTGAGGCAGACGGTGACGGACCGGGCGCCGCCGCGGACCGACTGCTCCAGGTCCGGGTTCATGAAGTACAGCGAGTCGTCGGCGTGCGCGATGACGTGCAGGTACGCCGCCTGCGCGGCCACGGCCTCGGCCCCCGCCCGGCGCGCGTCCCCGTCCGGCCCGGACCACGCCCACCACCCGCCGCCCGCGCACGCCACGGCCACCCCGCCGCCGGCCGCCTGGAGCAGCCGCCGCCGGGATATGGAGGGCGGGTGGGCCCCCATCGGCACTCCTCCCTGCGCCCGGCGGCGGCCGGGAACCTTCCGTGCCCGGCCCGGTCCGGGCGTGTGCGGCGAGCCGCGGCCGGTGCGCCGCCCGGCCGGTGCCGGGTGAACCGTCACCGGGTGCGCGGGACGCGTCGGTGGCACCGGCTCGTCCCGTCGGCCGTAACACGTCCCTTCAGTATCGGGAGGCACATTCCATCCCGCACGCCCGATTAGTCCATATATGCCAGCACAGGTGACGAGCGCCACAGGTCCAGCAAGTAACAAATGGCAACCCATTTGGGTTAACGCTCGTCACCTAGTTGACAATGAAGGGTCCGTATGGATCTCGTTTCGCTTTCCGTGCCCGACCCGCCGCGAGGAGTAACGCCAGACATGTCCGACACACGCCTGGTTCCCCATCCGCGTTTCAGCATCATCGTGCCCGCGTACATGGTGCAGGGGTTCGTCCGCGCGTGCCTGGACTCGGTGCTGGCCCAGGACTTCCGGGACTTCGAGGTCATCGCGGTCGACGACCACTCGCCCGACCGCAGCGGCGAGATCCTGGACGAGTACGCGGCCCGCGACGACCGGATCGAGGTGCTGCACCTGTCCGCGAACGCCGGGCTCGGCGAGGCGCGCAACATCGGCCTGGAGAAGGCCCGGGGCGACTACATCCTCTTCCTCGACAGCGACGACACCTTCGTGCCGGGCACCCTCAGCGCCCTCGCCCAGCGGCTCGCCGCCACCGAGGACCCCGACATCCTGGTCTTCGACTACGCGCGGACGTACTGGGACGGCGAGATCAAGCGCAACCAGCGCGCCGCACTCCTCGCGGAGACCGGCGCCCCCGTCTTCCCGCTCGCCGACCGCCCCGAGCTCCTCGACCTGCTGCAGATCGTCTGCAACAAGGCGTACCGCCGGGACTTCGTCCTCCGGCACGGCTTCCGGTTCCCCACCGGGTTCTACGAGGACGCCCCCTGGACGTTCTGCACGATGATCACCGCGGAGCGGATCGCCGTCCTGGACCGGGTGTGCCTGCACTACCGGCAGCGCCGGCAGGGCGGGAACATCCTGCGCAGCACCAGCCGCAAGCACTTCGACGTGTTCGACCAGTACGCCCGGGTCTTCGCCTACGTCGACGAGCGCCCGGAGCTGGCGGCCTGGCGCCCCCGCCTGTTCCGCAAGATGGTCGACCACTACCTGACGGTCATCGAGAAGCCCGGCCGGCTGCCGCAGGACGCCGTCGCCGAGTTCTTCCACCGGGCCGCGCGGGACTACCGGGAGCGGATACCGGAGGGCTTCGTGCGCCCCGGTGGCGTGGCCGGCGGCAAGTACGCCGCGCTCGCCCACGACTCCTACTCCGCCCTGGCCGGGGTGCGCTCGGCCGGCAAGCTGCACCGCGTGGCGCGCCGGACGGCGGGCAAGCAGCTCCGCCTGGCCAAGCGCACCGGCAAGGAGCTGCACTACCGCTCCCAGCTCCGGCGCCCGATCGACGAGAACCTGGCGGTCTTCTCCTCGTACTGGAGCCGCTCGGTGGCCTGCAACCCGCTGGCCATCGACCGGGAGCTGGCCCGGCTGGCCCCGCACATCCGCCGGGTGTGGATCGTGCGGCCCGGTGAGGAGGCGTCGGTGCCGCCCGGCGCCGAGGCCGTGACGCCCGGCACCCGCGAGTACTGGACCGCCATGGCCCGCGCGAAGTTCCTGGTCAACAACGTCAACTTCGGCAACAGCGTGGTCAAGCGTCCGGGCTCGGTCCACCTCCAGACCCACCACGGCACCCCGGTGAAGACCATGGGGCTCGACCAGCGCGCCTATCCGGCGGCGAGCAAGGGCGTGGACTTCGAAGCGCTGCTGCGCCGGTGCGACCGCTGGGACTTCAGCCTCACCTCCAACCGCTTCACCACCGAGGCGTGGGAACGCGCGTACCCCTGCTCGTACGTCCCCCTCGAATACGGCTATCCGCGCAACGACATCCTGCTGAACGCCGGCGCCGCCGACGTCGCGCAGGCCCGTCGCGAACTGGGCCTGGCCGACGGGACGATCGCCCTGCTCTACGCGCCCACCCACCGCGACCACGAGGCGGGCTTCGTCCCGCGGCTCGACCTGGCCGCGCTCGCCGAGCGGCTCGGCCCGGGCTACACGCTGCTGGTCCGCGCCCACTACTTCTACGACGGCTCGGCCGACCTGGCCCGCCACCAGGCGGACGGCCGGATCGTCGACGTCTCCGGGCACCCGTCCATCGAGCGGCTCGCCCTGGCCTCGGACGCGCTGATCACCGACTACTCCTCGGTGATGTTCGACTACGCCAACCTGAACCGCCCGATCGTCACCTACGCCGACGACTGGGAGGTCTACTCCGCCGTCCGCGGCGTCTACTTCGACCTGCCGGCGGAAGGACCCGGGGCGGTGGCCACCACCCCCGAGGAACTGGCCGAGGTCTTCCGTTCCGGTGCCTGGGAGGACGAGGCGGCGGCCCGACGCCTGGCCCAGTTCCGGGAACGGTTCTGCGAGTTCGACGACGGACGGGCCGCCGAGCGGGTCGTGCGCCGGGTCTTCCTGGGCCGGACGGACGTGCCCGCGATCGTCCCGCTCGCCGAACGCGTCCCCGCTCCGGCCCCGCGCGCGCTGCTCCGTACGGATCCACCGCGCCCCGTCGTGCGCCCGAGCACACCCGGCACCTCGACGCCGCCGGTCACCCCGGCGGTCTGACCGGCCGCCGCACCCGGCACCCATCTGCTCCCCTCAGGAAGGCAACGGCACCCCATGCCACGGCTCAGCGTCATCGTCCCCGCGTACAACGTGGAGGAATACCTCCCGGCCTGTCTGGACTCCCTCGCCTCGCAGACCCTGCGCGAGATCGAGGTCATCGTGGTCGACGACGGCTCCCCGGACGACTGCGCGGCGATAGCGGCCGAGTACGCCGCCCGGGACCCGCGGTTCAAGCTGATCCGCAAGGAGAACGCCGGCCTGGGCGCGGCCCGCAACACCGGCCTGGAGCACCTCCACCCGGACAGCGAGTTCATCGCGTTCGTCGACAGTGACGACGTGATCCCGCCGGACGCCTACCGGATGATGCTGGCGAGCCTGGACGAGTCCGGCTCCGACTTCGTCACCGGAAACGTGCACCACATCAACTCCACCCGGGTCTGGCAGTCCCCGATGCACCGCATCCTGGCGGGCGGCGCCCGTCAGCGCACGCATGTCACCGAGGACAAGCGGCTGCTCACCGACCGGATCGCGTGCAACAAGGTCTTCCGGCGCACCTTCTGGGAGAAGCACGCGCTGTCCTTCCCCGAGGGCGTGCTGTACGAGGACACCCCGGTCATCGTGCCCGCGCAGGTGCTCGCCGAGGCCGTCGACGTGATCAGCGAGCCGACGTACTACTGGCGGCTGCGCGACGGCGCCGGTCCCGCGTCGATCACCCAGCGCCGCACCGAGCCGAAGGCCGTCCGCGACCGGACCGCCGCGGTGGAGTCGGTCAGCCGCTTCCTGGCCGGCCGCCCCGACTGCGCGGACCTCAAGCGGGAGTACGACCGCACCGCCCTCACCGGTGACATCCGCATCTTCCTGAACGTGCTGCCGGACGGCGACGACGAGTACCGCGCGGAGTTCCTGCGCTCCGTCAACCGCTACCTGGACCAGGTGGACCCGGAAGTGGCGCTGGAGCTGCCTGCCCGCGCCCGCCTCGCCTGGCTGCTGGTGCGCAAGCACGCCCTCGACGAGCTGATCGACATCCTCAACGCCGAGCGCCAGGGCGAGCCGATCGAGATCCAGGGGCTGCTGCGCAAGTACGCCGGGTTCGCCGGTTCGGGCTCGGCCACCGCGCGGCTGCCCAAGCAGATCCGCCGCATCGACCCGGACCTGAAGATGAAGGCGCCGGTCCAGGACGTCACCTGGGAGCAGGGCAAGCTGCGCGTGCTGGGCCACGCGTGGATCGAGCGGATGGACCAGACGGCCAAGCACAGCGCGGTCAAGGTGATCCAGCTCCGCAAGGAGGGCTCGCGCCGCCGCACGGTGCTGCCGGTGCGCAACGTCTACCGCCCCCAGGCCACCACCGAGTCCGGCCAGACCCAGCACAACTACGACTGGTCCGGCTGGGAGCTGCTGCTCGACCCGAAGCGGCTGCGCCGCGGCAAGGAGTGGGAAGAGGGCATCTGGCACGTCGGCATCGGCATGGTCGCCGGCGGCCTGGTCCGCCGGCGCGCGGTGCGCATGGCGGGCGCGAGCCGGGCGGGCAGCCCCCCGTACCAGTGGCTGGACGAGAACTTCCGGCTGCTGCCCATGGCCGACAACAACCTGTTCAAGCTGAAGATCGAGAAGGTCCGGGCCCTGGTCACCGCCCACCGCGCGGCGGGCGAGAGCATCGAGATCGAGGGCGTGATCCGCGAGCCGCTCCAGCACGGCGAACCGGTCGAGCTGGAGGTCAAGAACCGCAGCACCGGCGACCTGCTGCGGTACGCGGCCGAGCTCTCCCCCGCCGCGGGGGGCGACACCGTCTTCCGGGTGGCGGTGCCGCTGAAGGACATCGCGCTGTTGCCGGAGCACCAGGACATCCTGTCCCAGGGGCCGGTCGCGGACGTCGACCGCCGCCGCGCCCTGTCCGCCCGGCGCAACTGGAGCACCGCCCTGGTGATCACGGGGATCACCGGCAAGGAGCGCCGCTACTCCACGGTCGTGCGGCCGGGGCTGGCCGACGGCCAGGTCCGCCTGCCGGCCTCGCTCGGCGAGGGCGCGGACCGCAACGAGATCGGCATCACCGCCGGGCAGACCGGTTACCTGAAGTTCACCGGCCGCCCCGTGCACGCCAAGCTGACGAACGTGACCTGGCAGGACGGCCGGTTCACGCTGACCGGCAGCACTCCGGCGGACCTGACCGACCCGGTGCTCGTCATCAAGGCGCGGGACCGCTTCGACGAGAAGACCGTGCCGGTGCGGATGTTCCCGGACGGCACCTTCGAGGCCGACTTCACCCCGGCCCGCATGTCGGGCCCGCGCCGCACGCTGCCGCTCAAGAGCGGCCGGTGGAACTTCTTCCTGCGGTCCGCCGACAGCGACATCGACGTGCCGTTCGTCCTGGACCGGCTGGCGAACCCGCTCTTCCCCGTGGAGGGCACCGACCAGGGCCGCGAGTACGCCATCGAGGCCCGCTGGTTCGACTTCCCGCAGCTCAACTGCGTCAGCGACCTGTCGGTGCTGGAGCGCGGCAAGTACCGCCAGCATCAGCTCCGCACCAAGGTGTACGAACCCGCCCGCCAGGAGCCGCTGCGCGACGCGGTCCTCTACATCAGCTACAACGGCAAGCAGTACTCCGACAGCCCCAAGGCCATCCACGAGGAGCTGCTGCGCCGCGGCGCCAAGGTGGAGCACCTGTGGCTGGTCCGGGACGGACAGGTCGAGCTGCCCGACACCGTCCAGAAGGTGCGTTTCCAGTCCACCGAGTGGTACGAGGCCCTGGCCCGCTGCCGGTACATCGTCACCAACGCGCACCTGCCGCACTGGGTCGAGCGCCGCGAGGGCCAGGTCATCGTGCAGACCTGGCACGGCACCATGCTCAAGCGCATCGGCCTGGACATCGAGGCGCCGAAGTTCGACCCCAAGTACCACGAGCGGCTGCGCATCGAGGCCAAGAACTGGTCCATGCTGGTGTCGTCCAACCGCTTCAGCACCCCGATCCTCAAGCGCGCCATGGCCTTCGACGGCCCGATCGTGGAGACCGGCTACCCGCGCAACGACTACCTCTACGCGCCCGATCGCGAGGCGCGCGCGCAGGAGGTCCGCCGCAAGCTGGGCCTGCCCGAGGGCAAGAAGGTCGTGCTGTACGCGCCGACCTGGCGGGACGACATCTCCCACCGCCTGGGCCAGTTCCGCTTCGACCTGCGCCTGGACCTGGAGGACGCCGAGCGCCGGCTGGGCGCGGACCACGTCCTGCTCGTGCGGCGCCACTCCAACATCGTGGACAGCATCCCGGGCGCCGGCGGCGGCTTCGTCTTCGACGTCTCGGAGTACCCGGACATCGCCGACCTGTACCTGGCCGCGGACATGATGATCACGGACTACTCGTCGGTCATGTTCGACTACGCCCACCTGCGGCGGCCGATGCTCTTCTTCACGTACGACCTGGAGCACTACCGCGACACGCTGCGCGGCTTCTACTTCGACTTCGAGAAGGACGCGCCCGGTCCGCTCATCCGCACCTCGGAGGAGCTGATCGACGCCATCGCCGACATCGACGCCGTGTCCGCCCGGTACCAGGAGCAGTACGACCGGTTCCACCACAACTTCTGCGACCTGGACGACGGACACGCCTCGGCACGGGTTGCCGACCTGATGTTCGACATGGCCAAGAAGCGCTGATTCCACGGGCTAAGGGGACCTGCGGGGAACCAAGGGGACCCAAGGGAAAGAACACGAACGAAGGGGGCCGGGGGGGCGGGGCGGGCGGCCGGGCCCGGCCCGAGGACGTCGGGGGGGTGGGGGCCCCCGCG
>NZ_JBEXNM010000092.1:0-29628 GCF_040611095.1 Streptomyces sp. NPDC003077
ACCTAAACACCCCCACCCCCCAAACCGCGCTTGCCATACCGGTGACTGTTGTACAGCGGTGTGCACTCCCGATCGGGTGGGGGGCGGGTGCCGCCCCCGCCTCGGGGGAGCGGCACCGGCACAGGATCACTTGGCGAGGAAGGCGAGGAGCGCTTCGTTGACCTCGGCGGCGTGGGTCCACAGCAGGCCGTGGGGGGCACCGTCGATCTCGACGTAGTCGGCGTGGGGGAGGGCCTTGTGGAAGGGGCGGGCGGTCGCGTCGATGGGGAGGATGTTGTCCGCGGTGCCGTGCAGGATCAGGGCCGGCACGTCGATCCTGGGGATGTCGTCGCGGAAGTCGGTGGGCCAGGACAGGGGCGCGGCGGCGGCCGCGTGGGCGCCACCGGAGGCGGCGGTGTTCCAGCCGTTGCGGACGGCCTCCTCGCCGATACGGGTGCCGAGGTTGTCGTCGAGGTTGTAGAAGTCGCGGAAGAAGGCGGTGTAGTAGGCGTAGCGGTCGCTCTTGACCATCTCGGAGATGCCCTGGAAGAAGGCCTGGTCGGCGGCGCCCTCGGGGTTGTCCTCGGTCTTCAGCAGGAAGGGCTCCAGGGAGGCGAGGAAGGCCGCCTTGGCGACGCGGGCGGAACCGTAGGTGCCGAGGTAGCGGGCGACCTCGCCGGTGCCCATCGAGAAGCCGACAAGGGTGGCGTCCTGGAGGTCGAGGGTCTCCAGCACGGTGTTGAGGTCGGCGGCGAAGGTGTCGTAGTCGTAGCCGGTGGTGGGCTGGGAGGAGCGGCCGAAGCCACGGCGGTCGTAGGTGATGACGCGGTGGCCGGCGTCCAGCAGGGCGGCGGTCTGCTTCTCCCAGGAGTGTCCGTCCAGCGGGTAGCCGTGGATCAGGACGACCGGCCGGCCGGTGCCGTGGTCCTCGTAGTACAGCTCGATGTCGGTGGTGTTCTCCTGGCCGACGGTGATGAACGGCATGTCTCTTTCCCTCCACGACGGTGCGGGGCCCCGGCCGGGCCGGCGGGAGGCCGGCGGGTCCGGGGCGGTCGGGCCGCGGGCGCGGCGCCGAACACGGGTCCAGCCTGGCGGCGCGGGACGGCGCGGGAATCCGTCCGATGACTTACGAGCCGGGGCGGTCTGGAGGTGCTGCGGACACTCGGCTCCGGCCACCACCACCTGACCCCGCGCCTGGACCTGCTGCCGCCGGGGGCCGGCTGTGCACCGGGCGTGGTGGGCACGCCGAGGCGACCGGGGAGCCGGCGGTGACCCTGCTGCCGGCCTCGGCCGGCGGGCCGCCCCGATGCGCGCGCGGGCAGCGGGCGGGCAACCGGGCCCCGGCCGTTCGCACGACGACCACGTGGCAAGCGCGTGGTCGTCGTGGGAGCCGGAGCCGTGGGGTCCGGCGTCGCGCGTCTCGTCTGCTGGAGCCCTCCGGCTGCGAGGTCGTAAGGATCACCCGCTCCGCCCGGAACGGCGTGGTGCCCGCCCGCCGTGCACTGCGTGCGCACACCTGCCATGTGCACACCTGCCGTGCGTGCATCCGCCATGCGCACACCTTATGGATCGCGACACAAACAAGCATTGGCCTCATCGCCGCACGACGACGAGAGTTGATCGCGCCCCCTCACACCGGCCTCACACCGGATCGAAGCCGGTTCCCGTCGAAGGAGTTTCCCGTGAGCAACACCCACAAGCGTGCCGGACAGCGTCTCGTCGTCGTCGGGGCCGGCTCGGCCATCGGACGCCGCCTCGCCGTGACGGCCTCCGCCGAGGGCGCCGAACTGGTCCTGGCCGGCCCCGACCTCGCCAAGCTGGAGCGGACGGCCGGCGAACTGCCGGGCACGGCCCGCACCGTCCGGTTCGACATCACCGACGAGGCGTCGATAGCGCACCTGGCGGACGAGGCCGGCCCCTTCGACCACTTCGTGTCCACGGCGGCCGTACCGGCCAACGGGCCGCTGTCCGAACTCGTGCCCGAGGACGTCCAGCGGGCGTTCGCGGCCAAGGTGATCGGCCCCCTGTTCCTCGCCAAGCACCTGGCCGGACAAGCCCGGGAGGGCGGCTCCCTCACCTTCTTCTCCGGTGTGGCGGCCTGGCGGCCGGCCCCCGGACGCACCGTGATGGCCACCACCAACGGAGCCCTCGCCTTCCTGGTCCAGGCCCTGGCCGTGGAGATCGCGCCGCTGCGTGTCAACGCCGTGTCCCCCGGCATCGTCGACAGCGGCGCCTGGGACAGGCTCGGTGAGGACAAGCGGGCGTTCCTGGAGTCGGTGGCCGCGAGCAACCCCGCCCGCCGTGTCGGCACCCCGGACGACCTCGTCGGCGCGGTGCTGTTCGCCATCGACAACCCCTACGTCACCGGCACCGTCCTGCACGTGGACGGCGGCGGACGGCTGGCCTGACCCCTGCTCCGGCTTTCCGTTACGCACCACCTCACGAAGGAGAGGCCCATGACCGGCCGGACCACCGGACCCATCGTCCTCATCGCCCGTATGAAGGCACGCCCCGGCAAGGCGCGGGAACTGAAAGACGCGCTGCCCGCCCTGGTGGCCGCCACCCGCCGCGAGGACGGCTGCCTCACCTACCTGCCGCACCACGGTCTGGACGACCCGGGCCTGCTGGTGATGCACGAGGTGTGGCAGAGCGAGGAACACCTGCGCGCCCACTCCGTCAGCGCTCATCTGCGGGCCTTCGCCGAGCTGGCGGACACCCTGACCGTGGGCGGCATCGAGATCGAGCGGCTGGCCGAACTGGAGGTGTAGGACGGCCAGTTCGCGGACCGCGGGCGTCCCGGTGGTCACACGGGCCGTGGCGCTCGGTCGTCCGGCGGAAGCGCGACACGGCCGCTCGCGGCCGACTCGGCGGGCACCGACCGACACCTCGCGGCTCCTCCGGTCGCGAGGGCGAACGAGGACAACAGGAGTCACCCTCGCCCCGCACCCTTCGCCTCGTCGCGCACCGGACCGGGCCGGAGAGCTGTCCTCGGCCCGTCCCTCGTGGCCGGAGGGGCCGCGGCGGCCGGCGCCTCGCCGTCCCGCGGCCCGCTCCGGTCCACGGGACGGCCGCCCTCCCCGGCTGGAGACCGTCGCGACCTTCGACGGCGCGATGCCCACCGGTGTGCCGGTGTGCCGGTGTCCCGGTGCCCCGGTGTCCCGGTCGGGCCGGGTCTTCGCCGACTTCCCGCGCTGGGGCGACGACGTCCCGTTCTCCGTGGCCGAGCTCCGCGACGGCGAGGCTGTCACCCACCCCGGCCGTGCCGTCGACCGATTCGTCCGCCGCGAACCCGGCGGCAATGCGACGCATGCCCCGCCGGACGAAGCAGGCGAGGGAGAACCGCCGAACGGCACACTCGTCTCAACGCACACGTGTCTCACGACGGCCCGACCGGTCGCTCGACGGGTGCCGCGGCTCAGGTGCTGCCGCACGCCCCTCTCCGGCATACGTGACGGCACCCGCGGGCCCCGCACGGGTCTCCCCGTACCCCCGCCCGAGTGGGAGCCTGGCATCCGGAGGGCTTCGGCGCGGCGGCCACCGGTCACCTCCGGAGCACGGCGGGAAGCTGCTTGCGCGACGTCACCCCGGCCTTGGCGAAGACGCGCGAGAGATGGCTGGCGACCGTCCGGTGGGTCAGGCCGAGCCGCCAGCCGATGCCCTGGTTGCTCAGGCCCTCCGCGGCCAGCCGGGCGACCTCGGCCTCGCGGGGTGTCAGCCCCAGCTCCGCCTCGGCCCGGCTGGGGTGCGACGCCTGCCCGGCCGCCAGGAGTTCGGAGTCCGCACGCCGTACCCACACGTCCGCGCCGACCGACGCGAAGGCGTCACGGGCGCGCCGCAACTGATCGCGTGCCTCCAGAACCCGTCGCCGCCGCCGCAGCCACTCGCCGAACGCCAGCCGCGTACGGGCCTGTTCGTACCGCAGCGCCTCGGCCCCCGGCACGGCCAGCGCCCGGGTGAACAGCTCCTCCGGTCCGTCGCCGTCGCCCAGCAGCGCCAGCGACCGGGCCAGCAGGTGATCCAGCGGGGCCGACCGCAGCAGCCGGTTGGTCCCGGCCATCCGCCGCACGTGCTCCCGCACGTCGCCCTCCCTGCCGGAGGCGACCGCGGCCGCGACCAGATCGCCCAGCGCCCAGGCCGCCACCACGGGGTGCCGCGCGTCGCCGTCGGGGTCCGACAGCATCCGCAGCTCCTCGTACGCGTCCTCCGGCCTGCCGTGCGAGAGCGCCATCAGCCCCCTCGCCCAGCGGGCACGGGCCGCCACCAGGGGAAGACGGCGGGGGAGGGCGTAGGCCAGGACGCGGTCCGTGAACGCCCGGTGCCCCTCCTCCGTGCCCTCCCACGCCCGCACCTGCGCCACACCGCACCGGAAGACCGCCGCGGCCCGCGGATCGCCCGCCGCGCGGCTCCAGCGTTCGCCGGTGTCCGCGTCGCGCAGCACCCCGGCCCGGTCCCCCAGGTGTACGTGCGCGATCTGCAGGTACGCCAGGACCGTCCGGGCGGTGCCGAAGTACCCGAGGCCGGTCAGCGACTCCAGCACGGCGCCGCCCAGGCGCGCGGCGGCGCGCGGGTCGTCCAGCGCCGTCGCCACGGAGACCAGCGCGGCGTCACGGGCCGGGTCGAGGGGGAACCGACCCCGCCGGGGCGCGGCGCCGGCCGTCGCCAGCAGCGCCCGGCCACGGTCGGCGTGGGCCGCCCGGTCGGCCCAGCACAGCGCGGACATCGAGGACGGACACTCCGCGCGCCGTGGCGTGTCCGGGACCGGGGCCTCCGGCCGGGCGCCCGGTGAGCGCGTCGCGGTCGGCGCGCCGGAGTCGGGAACGGCACCGGCGGCCGACGGCGGCCACGCCGGGACGGGCCCTCCGGCGTGGCACGGCAGCGGATCGAGCGCGCGGGCCGGCCCCCCGTCGTCCCGGTGGGCAGGCCGCGCCGCCAGCGCGGCGGCGGTCGCGGGGTCCTGGTCGGAAGACAGAGCGGTGAGGCGGGACATGAGCCGCCGCAGTTCCTCCGTCCGATCACGTACCTGGGCCGCCCACGCGGCTGCGACCAGCCTGCGCGCCCGGTCCGCCGGCCGCGGACTGAGGTCGGCGGCCAGTTCGTGGACCGCGCCGGCCTCGGGGAGTCCCCGCGGCACGCCGTCTTCCAGTTCCCGTGCCGTGGCCTCGTCCGGAAGGGCGCAGGCCAGGGCACGGTGCAGCGCCCGCTGGTACGCGCTCGGCTCCGCCGGCCCGGCCAGCGCCAGGTGCGCTCGCCGCCGCCGCGCGGACGAGGCGTCCCAGTACACCGCCGAGCGCAGCAGCGGATGGACGAAGCGGACCCTCCCGGACGTTTGCGTGAGCAGTCCGCGCGCCTCGGCCGCCTCCGGCGCGCCGTCCGCCGTTCCCATGGTCCCGGCGGCCTCGCGCAGCAGGTCCAGCCGGTCGGTGCGCGCCACGGCGGCCAGGAGCAGGAAGTCGCGCACCGGCCCCGGTACGCCCTCCAGGAGCCGGCTCACCCGTGCGTGCAGGACGTCTCCCAGCGGGAGCCGCGGAGCGAGCAGCACCTCGGCCGATGGAGGAGAGGACCGGAGGAGCCTCGCGACGGACACCACTCCGGCCGGGTTGCCCCCGGTCTCCCGCAGCACGCGTTCCGCCAGCGGCGGCGGCAGATCCCGGCCGTGGCGGCGCAGCAGCCGCTCGGCGTCGGCCACGGCGAGCGGACCGAGAAGGAGATCGGGTGCGGGTCCGGACAGGTGCCGTGCGCCGCGGTGCGGCACCGGGCGGCTCGACAGGAGCAGCGCCACGGGCACCCGGCCGGCACCGCGGCAGGCTCCGAGCAGTGCGTCGAGCGAGAGGCCGTCGAACCACTGTGCGTCGTCCAGGGTCACCAGCAGGGGACGCCCGGGGAAGGCGTGCCGGTCGAGCGCCTCGGCCGCGGTGCCCGCCGCGGACGGGCCGCGGGCGGGGAGGACGGGGACGGGCAGGAGCTGGGTGAGGCCGGCGCCGGGCAGTGCGGCCTCGGTCCGGCGCCCCTGGAGCCGCACGACGGAGTACCCCGCGGTCTCGGCGCCGCGCCGCGCCTCCTCCAGGAGCGCGGACTTGCCGCTGCCCAGCTCGCCGTGGACCGACATGACGCCGCCCGACACCCGCGCCCGGTCCAGGAAGCCGCCGACCGCCCGGAGTTCCGCGGCGCGACCGATCACGGGAGCCGGCGACGGGTCGACGTCCGCGATCACAGGAGATCACCGCCGCCGAGCAGGGCGCCCTGGAGTTCCCTGCGCGAGCTGATGCCCAGCCGGGGAAACACCTTGTACAGGTGCGAGGCGACCGTCCGCGGCGAGACCAGCAGCCGGTCCGCGATCTCCCGGTTGGACAATCCGGAGGCGGCCAGTCGCACGACGCGCCGTTCGTGGGCGGACAACGCGGTGCCCGCGCCGGTGGCGGACCGTGCCGTGCCGGGCGGCGGTGCCCCGATCGCCCGCAGTTCGGTGCGCGCCCGGTCCTGCCAGGGCGTCGCCCCGAGGCGGCCGAACGTCTCGTAGGCGGCGCGCAGGCGGGTGCGCGCGGCCGAGAGCTCGCGCCGACGGCGCAGCCACATGCCGTGGTCCAAAGCCAGCAGAGCGCGGTCGAACGGACGGGCCGACACCGTGGCCGCCTCCTCGGCAAGGCCGAACAGCTCGGCGGCGTCGGACTCGTCGGCGTACGCGGCCAGCAGCGCCCGGCCGTGCCGTACGAGCAGGGTCGCCTCGCCGGAGAAACGAGCGAGCCCGTCCCGCTGCGCGCGCTGATGGTGGGCGCGGGCCGCCTCGTGGTCGTCCCGCAGCAGGGCGCCGCGTACCAGGACGGCGTGTGCCTGCCGGGTGACCGTGTCCAGGCACGGGTCGGCACCGGACGGCCGGGCGGCGCCGCCCGGCATTCCCGGTCCGCCGGTCCGCGCGGCGTCGCCCCCCTGAGCCAGCAGCAGCGCCGCGTACTCGGCCAGACGCGCGTGGTGGGCGGAGTGGTGGGCCCGGGCCCACCGCCGGATCTCGTCCGCCAACTCCCCCGCCTCCTCCCGGCGGCCCTGGTACGCGCAGACCAGCAGCAACCGGGACTTCAGGGCGACGGCATGCCGACCCGGCCCCTCGGCACCGCTGCGCGCCGTCCGTCGCGCCACCAGGTCGCGCAGTTCCTCCCAGCGTCCTTCGGCGGTCATCAGCTCGGCCCGCAGTTCCCAGCAGTGGGGCAGGTGCCTCTTCTCCCCGGTGCCCGACTGCCGCAGGGCGGCGGCCAGCAGACGACCGCTCAACCCGATGTCGTCGATCCGCCACGCCGCGTCCGCGAGCCAGGTCAGCTCGTGGGGGTCGCCGTCGGGCGTCCCCAGCGCCCGGGCGGCGGCCACGGACAGTCCCTCCCGGATGTCCCGCGCCCGTGCCACCGGGTTCAGGCAGGCGGTCACGGCCAGGCGCAGCGGATCGGTGGCGCCGGCGGACGGCCGCAGCGCGCGCAGCGCCGCCCGCGCGGGGGCGGAACGGTGCGTGAGCGGGCTCAGCGTCGCCAGCTGGAACGCCGCCCAGTCCCGCACGTCGGCCCCGGCGACCGGTCCCGCGTCGAGCGCCGCGGACAGGTCGCGGAAGCTCTCCTCGGCGTGGAAGGCGACGTCGAACAGCGTGGTGGCGCGAACGGCGCGCAGCGCGCGTGCCGTGGCGGGGGCCGGGCCGACGGCCGGTTCCCGGGTGAGCGCGAGGGCCAGCCGCGGCCGGCCACCGCACACGGCGGCGGACGCCGCGGCCGTGTGGAGGCGAGTGCGCTCCACGGGAGCGGGACCGAGTTCGCCGGCCTGGCGGAACGCCGTGACCGCCGTCGACCAGCGCCGAGCCGCCACGGCCGCGCGGCCCAGCGCCTCCAGCCGGGCCACCCCGTCCTCGTCCCGGCCCGCCGGGCCGTTTCCCGGCCGGCCGCCACCGAGCCGGGCCAGGCCGAGTTCCACCCAGGCGTGCCGCGCCCGCCGCCGGACGGCGGCCGGCGCGGTGGCGTGGGCCAGGCACCGGTGGACCCTCCGGACGAAGCGGGGCACCCGGCCCGAGGAGACCAGTCCCGCCTCCTCGGCCGGGCCGAAGGCGTCGAGGCCGTACCCGAGCGCGTCGGCCAGCCACGCGACGTCCCCGGCCTCGGCGTCCTCGTCCATGAGGGCCAGCGCGGCCAGCAGGGCCCGGGTGCCGGCGGGCAGCGCGCGGAACCGGCGGCCCAGGCGCCGTTCCAGGGCCGCTCCCGGAGGCAGGGGGTCCGGCAGCGGGGCCCGGCCCGCGCGCTGCTCGGGGGTGAGTCCCGTGGGAAGGCTCACCAGCGCGAGGGGGTTGCCCTCCGCCGCGGCGAGCACGGCGGTCCGGGCGTCGGCGGACAACCGCGGATGACGGTCCGACAGCACCTGCCGCGCCGTCTCGTCGCCGAGGGCCGTCAGGGGCAGCTCTGTTACGCCGCAGTCCGTCAACGGGAACGGCTCCGGCCCCTCGGCGGCGGCCAGCAGCAGGACACGGGTCCCGTCGAGCCGATGGGCGAGGAACGCCAGGGCCCTGGCGGAGGCCGGATCAAGCCACTGCCAGTCGTCGACGGCGAGGAGGAGCGGACGCCGGCCTGCCACCGCGGCCAGCGTCTGCCACAGCGCCGAGCACACGGGCGTCTCGTCGCCCGTGTCCGTGTGGTGGCGCAGGGCGTCCGGCAGGAGTGAGCGCACGGTGGGCGGCAGGGCCTCCGGGGCGCGGAGGAGAGGAGCCGTCAGCGAGCGGAGCGCCGCGTACGCGGGCGCACCGGCCCCGGGGCGACCGGTGACCCGCAGCACCCGCCCGTCGGCGCCGGCCGCCGTGCCGGCCGCCCAGCGCAGCAGCGTGGTCTTGCCGCTGCCGCTCTCGCCCCGGACGGCCAGCGCGGTGCCGCCGCGGTTCGAGGCCCTGGCCAGGGCCGTGCGCACCGCCGTGAGGGCGTGGTCCCGGCCGCGCGGCCGTACCGCCGTACGCGGCGGGTGCTCCTGTGGGGGGATCACCGCACTGACGGTGAACGCGACTGGCCTCATGCCGGCCTCCTCGGGGCGAGACGATGGTGCCTTCCGTCCGGTACGCGCGGTCGCACGGGTGGAGCGCGTCGGCGACCGTGGGCCGACGGACACAAGGGACGGAAGGGGTCCCAACCTAGGCAACGCGGCCGGAAAGAGCCCTAGGTAATTCGACCTGAATACGCCTTGCCCTCCGAGCCGACTGATGAGTGGGTGCGGGGCGCCGGGGCGGGCGCGGCGGCGGGAGCCGTCGGTGGCACGACTGGTGCCCTGTCGGCAGGGCGGTGGTGGAGGCGGGCCGGTCCGGACACCGCCCGGCCCGGAACGGCACCCGAGGCCGTCAGCGAGACCTCACGGACGACGGGCGCCAAGGGCCGGGTGACACGTGCCGGGGGCGAACCGCCGACGGACGCGGGCGGTGCCGCGGATCAGTCGAGCGCGGCCGCGAGGACGGTCGCGAGCTGCGATCGCCGGTTGATGTGCAACTTGGCGTAAGCGCTGTAAAGGTGCCCTCCGACGGTGCGGTGGGACAGGTACAGCTGGTCGGCTATCTGCTTGTTCGAGTACCCCTGGGCGGCCAGCCGGGCGACGTGCAGTTCCTGAGCGGTGAGCACGGTGGCGGGGTCGAAGGCCCGCGGCGGCTGTGCCGGCTGGACACTGCCGGCGGCGCCCAGCTCCCGTGCCGTCCGCCGCGCGAGCGGCGACGTGTGCTGGGACGTGAAGACGTGCAGCGCCGCGGAGAGGTGGCCGCGTGCCTCCACGATGTGGCGCTCGCGCCGTAGCCACTCGCCGAAGAACAACCGGGTCTTGGCCAGGTCGAGGGGCGTGGCGGACCGCTCACCGTGCGCGATCGCCAGTTCGAAGTGGCCGCGTGCCTCGTCTGCCGGCGCCAACAGTGCCCGTGTCCGCTCGACCAGCATCGCGAGATGGTCGGAGCCGCTGGAGGCGAGAGCGGCCGTCGCCATGTCGAGCCAGCCCCCCACGGCCTCCGGCCGGCCGGCCCGCACGGCCGCTTCGGCGAGGTCGCCGCCCGCCCAGAGGCCGATGGGAGGATGCTCGACGCTCCTCAGCAAGTGGACGACCGCGTCCTCGAAGCGGCCCTCGTTCGCCGCCAGCTGTGCCGACGCCCAGGACGCGATGGCGGACACCCTGGCGAAAGGGGTCGGCCCGGACAGTCCGGTACAGGTCTCCAGCGCGGCGGCGGCCGGTCCGTGCTCGCCGCGCCACGCGCGTGCGCGTGCGATGCCCGCCGCGCAGATCGCACCGACCACCGACAGATCGAGATCGAAGCTGAGGCGCAGTGCCTGCTCGCAGTCGGCGAGGCCGGCGGCGATCGCGTTGGCGTTCATGCGGACCGTGCCGCGCCCGGAGAGGGCCACCGTCTCATCGCTCGTCCGTGCCGATCGGTGGAACATGTCGACCTCGGCGCTCCAGACACGTTCGGCGCCGGCGAGGTCGTGGGCGTCCTCGAAGGCGAACGCGAGGCAGTTCAGCAGGGTCGCGTCCGTCTCGCGCACCTGCCGCTGGAAGATCGACAACGCCTTCTCGACGGACATGAGCCGATCCGTCGAGCCGATCAGGGCCAGGCCGATGCTCCGCAGCAGTCGCTGCCGCTCTGTGACGGCGATGCCGGGCCGCCGGAGTTCGTCGGCCACCGCCGCCATGGTCTCGGCGGAGAAGTCCTGCCGGGTGTAGCTGCGCACCGCCGCCCACGCGAGGACCTCGACCCGGTCGTCCGGGTCGCCGAGTGTCCGCGACAGCGCGATGAGCTCGTCACCGCCCCGGTCCGGAAGTGTCGTGCTGGTGCTGGCGAGCATCCATTCGGTACGGGCGAACTGCATCACCGAGGCCTCGTCGTCGGCGGGAGGCCTGGCCTCGGCGAGCAGGGCGACGGCGTCGGCCGTCGCGCCGGCTTGCCGCGCGGCTTCCGCCGCCATCACCGTGCGCCGCGCCCGCTCCCCCGGGGCCGGGGTCAGCGCGACCGCGCGCCGCCAGGCGGCGGCAGCTTCGGTCCGCGCGCCGCGGCGGCCGGTCGCCACGGCGAGTTCTTCGAGTTCGGCGGCGACGTCCTCGTTCCAGCCGGTGACCGCCGCGGCCCGGTGCTGGACGGCACGTGCGGCGTCGACGACGACCGCCGCCAGCTCGGTGTGCACGCGGGACCGCATGGCGGAGTCGGCGTTGTCGTACACCGCCGAACCCACCAGCGGGTGGCGGAACCTGAAGGTGCCACCACGGAGCGTGATCAGCCCGAAGGTCTCGGCCGGTGCGAAGTCGCTCTGGTCCAGGCCCAGGTTGCGGGCCGCGGCGAGCACTTCGTGGCTGCCGGAATCCTGTCCCGCTGCGGCGACGAGGAGTGCGCGCTGCGTCGCCCGCGGCAGCAGCGTGACCTCGGCCAGGAACGAGTCCTCCAGGCGTTTGCCCATCGGGACACGGCCGCGCTCGGCCGAAGGCGCGCCCTCGACCCACGAAGGACTGGTCGACCACTCGGTCAGGGCGAGCGGGTTGCCCATCGCGCGTTCGACCAGCCGGTGCCGTTGAGGCATCGTCAGTTCGGGCGCGAGCAGGGCGATCAGCTCCAACGCGTCCTCGTCACCGAGCGGCGCCAGCGGCAGGTGATGCTTGAAGCGCGGACTCCGGTCGGGGTAGACGCGATCGGCTCGGCTCGTGGCCAGGAGCAGCGCCGGCATGACGCTCATGCGCGCGGCGAGAAAGGTGATGATGTCCGCCGTGGACAGATCGAGCCAGTGCAGATCCTCGACCACCACCACGAGGGGGCCGCTCGCCGCCGCCTCCTCCAGCAACCCGAACGCGGCGAGCCCCGTGACGAGACGGTCGGCCGGCTCGCCTTCGGCCCCGAACGCCACGTCCAGGGCCGTGCGCTGGCGCGGCGACAGGGCGTCCATCCGGTTGAGGAGGGGGAGCAGCAGCTCGTGCAGCCCCTCGAAGCCGGCCGCGCCCGCACCGCGAACGCCGTGACAGGAGAGGACCTGGAAGCCCGACGAGGACGCGGCGTCGACGACCGCGGAGACGAGGCTGCTCTTCCCTATCCCCGCTTCGCCGTACACCAGCACCGAGGACCCGCGTCCTTCTCGTGCCGCCTCGATGAGGTCGGATAGCTGTTGGAGTTGGGATTCCCGCCCGATCACGTGCACGTACCTACTTCTCGGGACCTCCGGACGTGCGACGGTCCGCAGTCGCTCATCATCAGTGCTGCCGCACCCAGCAGTGTCGCATCCTACTGCTCCTCATACGTGTGACTCGTACGGGGCGCTGCCGGAGGCCACATGCCCGCCTTCGGGCCGGGCTCACCGGAGACGGCGGGGCGCCGGGACGCGTCACCGGGACCGGACGCGTGGGCGTTCCACCCCGACGCCACGCCGTCCGCCGAAGGGGCACCTGACCGGCCCGGAAAGGCGCGATGCCGCGCTTCCGCCTTCCCTCCACCGCGCCCGGGGACACTCTCGCGGGCCGATGGCTCACCGAGTCACGGCACCCCCCGGCCGGGCATCGGCAGGTGGGGTGGGGGCCAGCCGTGCGAAGGAACGGACACATGAGCCGGCCGTGGGCACATCCCCACGAGAAACCCCTATTCCTGGATGCCACACTCCACAACCAGTTCGTGCGTTGAGTGACCGCTGGGGTGTGCCGGAGTTCGTGCGTTGGGCGACCGCACACCGCCCGGCGATTCGGCACGGCGGGCGACGGAACGGAGAGCGCGTGAGAGTGGTCGTCGCGGGTGGTCACCGGCGGGCGGCCGGCGCTCCCCGCCTCCGGCCGGCCGCGGAGGGCGCCGAGCCCTGTCGTCAGGAGGACGTCTGCCGGAGGCCGAGCCGCCGGGCCACGTGCCGGGGCATCAGCGCCGCGTGTTCTTCCAGCAGGTCCAGCAAGGAGGCGGCGACGGGGTCCGGGCCGGTGCGGGTGTATCCGGCGAGGACCCGGGCGACCGGCGGGTCCGGGCGCAGGACCGCCTCCGGGAAGTGCCGGGGGACGCTGCTCGCCGGCACGAGCGCGGGGCCCAGCCCGGCCGCGGCGTAGGCGACGGCGGACGCCGCCTGCTCGGTGCGGACCGCGATGCGGGGCCGGAAACCCGACTGCGCGCAGGCGGAGTCCAGGACTTGGGCCAGACCGCTGTCCGGGGTGAAGTGCACCCACGCCCGGTCGGCGAGGTCCGCCAGCCGCACGCGCGGGGCGAGGCCCCGCCCGGTCAGGGGGTCGTCGGCGGCGGTGACCACGACGAACTCCTCGGTGCCGAGGTGCCGGACGGTGCCCTCCCAGCGGTCGGGCAGCGGGCCCACGGCCACGTCGGCGACGCCGGCGGCCATGGCCTGGGCCAGGTCGTCGGCGCTGCGGTGCTCGAACAGGCGGACCCGGACGCCGGGGTGCCGCCGGCGCCACAGTCCCATGACGGCGGGCAGCACGCCCGAGCTGATGGAGTACAGCGTGGCCAGGTGGAGTTCCCCTGTGGAGACACCTGCCGCGCGGCGGGCGGAGAGAGTGGCCCGGCCCGCTTCGGCGAGGGCCGCGCGCGCGTGCGGAACCATGGACCGCCCGGCGGGCGTCAGCCGTACCCCGCGCGGCAGGCGTTCCAGCAGCGGGCCGCCGACCTCGCGCTCCAGAGCCTGGAACTGGTGGGAGAGCCCCGGTTGCGTCACGTTCAGCCGCTCGGCGGCCCGGGTGAACGAGCCTTCGTCCACGATCGCCACCAGATACTCCAGTTGCCGCAATGTTGCCATGTGCCCAGCATATGGGCCCGATGAAAAACATGACTTGGACTTATGGGGCGCGGCTGGACAGCATCGTGGGGTGCCGCGAACACCACGATCACCAGACCGCCGGGGGGACCCCATGTCCGAGTACCGACCCGAAGCCACCGTCACCGTGGGCAACATCGCGCTGTCCTTTCACCGGGCGGTCGCCGCGGTCACCCGGCGCGTGCTTGAGAAGCACGGCCATCGGGTCCGCGGCGTCGAGGCACCGCACGAGCGCGTGTTCCGGCTCCAGGAACAGAACGCGGTGGACGTCCTGGTGTCGGCCTGGCTGCCGTCCAGCCACGACGTCTATCTCTCCCGGTACGCCGACCGCGTCCGCGTGCTGGCACCGCAGTACGAGCCGTACTGTGTCTGGGCGGTACCGCCCTACGTTCCCCAGGAGGCGGTGAGCGAGGTCGCGGACCTGCTCCGGCCCGAGGTGGCGACACGTATGACCACCGCCATCCAGGGCATCAACCCCGGGGCCGGCATCAGCCGCTTCTCCGCCCGGATGGTGCGCGCGTACGGTCTGGACCGGGCGGGGTACGCGTTCGTGCCGGGCGGCGAGAGCGATTTCACCGCCCGCGTCGACCGGGGCGTCGCCGACCGGGAATGGTTCGTCGTCCCGCTGTGGCGGCCCCAGTACCTGAACCGCCTGCACCAATTGCGGGCGCTCGCCGAACCGAAGGGCCTGCTGGGGACGGTGGACGGTGCCAGTCCCGTGATCACCCGCGAGGCGCTGGGCCGGATCGATCCCGCCGCCGTCGCCGAACTGAACGCCCTCCACCTGGGCAACGAGGGTGTCGAGGAGATCGACAGCCTCATCAATGTGGACGGCCTGCCGGCCCTGGAGGCGGCCGACCGCTTCCTCGCCACGCGGCGGTGACGAGCAGGCACCGGACCGAGCCGTCTCCTCCTCGGCGGCGTGGACGCACGCGGCTTCCGCGGGAGTGGCACGGCCGACGCGAAGGAGGACCGCCGGCGACCGGTTCGGCTGCCCGTCGTACGGCCGGAGCCGGTGGCGGGCCGGCCCTCGGGGCCGGTCGTTTCCGGCGTCACCGGCGATCCGTCCCGTGAGAAGCTCGGCCGACCGGGAAGGCGGCACACCGCGGGACGGGGCGGCCACGCGCCATGGGCCCGCGGCCGGCCCCGTCCGGTGTCGGTCCGTCTCGCGTCGGCCCGTCCCCTGTCGGTCCGTCCCGCGTCAGTCCGTCCAAGAGGCGAAGAGGGCGTTCAGCCCCTCGGCCATGGTCGGGTGGGCGATGAGGCCGTCGCGCAGCGCGGTGTAGGGCATCCCCGCCCACATCGCGGTCTGCACCACGGTCAGGACCTCGGAGGACTCCGGACCGAGCAGCGCCACGCCGAGGATTTCCTCGGTGTCGCGGTCCACGACCGCTTTCCACACGCCCCGGGTGTCGCGCAGCGTACGGGCCCGGGGGATGGCCTTGACGGGGAGCCTGGCGACGCGGATGTTCCGGCCGGTGGCGCGGGCCTGTTTCTCCGTGAGGCCCACGCGGGCCAGCTCCGGGTCGGTGAACAGGTTCCAGGGGACCAGCCGTCGCGAGGTGCTGCGCGTGCCGCCGGCGATGTTCTCCTTCACGACGCGGTAGTCGTCGAGGGAGACATGGGTGAACTGCGGGCTGCCCGCCACGTCGCCCACGGCCCAGGTGTGCGGCGCGTCGGTGGCCAGCCGGTCGTCCACCCGGATGAAGCCGCGCTCGTCGGTGCGTACCCCGGCCGCGTCCAGGCCCAGCTCGGCGGTGACCGGGCTGCGGCCGGTAGCGGCGAGCACGTCGTCCGCGATCAGGGACCGGCCGTCGCCCAGGAGAAGCCGTATGCCGTCCTCCTCGCGCGCGACCTCCTTCACCGTGACGCCTCCGACCATTTCCACGCCGTCCTGGCGCAGGCACTCGGCGAGGACCTCGGTGACGTCCGGGTCCTCCTGGGGCAGCAGGGCGGGGCTGTGGTCGATCACGGTCACGTGGCTGCCGAAAGCGGCGAACATGTGCGCGAACTCCAGGCCGACGTAACCGCCGCCGATCACCACCAGCCGCTCCGGGAGGCGGTCCAGCCGCTGGATCGTCTCGCTGTTCAGGACTCCGGCCTCGGCGAGACCGGGGACGGGCGGCAGGTACGGCACGGTCCCGGTGTTGATCACGACGTCGGCGCCCCGGACCACGCGGCGCCCGCCGTCGTTCAGGCGGATCTCGACCGTCCGCTCCGCGACGAAGCGGGCCTCGCCCAGGACGAGGTCCATCCCGCTGTCGAGGAACTGCCGGTGATTGAGGTCGACCATCTCCGACACCACGCCCTCCTTGTGGGAGCGCAGCAGCCGCGGGTCGACCTCCGGCTTGTCCAGGTTCAGCCCCAGCGACCTCGCCGCGGCCGCGCGGCGGGCCAGCCGGGCGCTGGTGACCAGCGCCTTGGTCGGGATGCACGCCACGTTGACGCACGTGCCGCCGATCATGCCGCGTTCGACCATGACGACCCTGCGGCCGGCCCGCGCGGTGTCCATGGCCAGGGTCTTGCCGGCCTTGCCGCCGCCTATCACGAGCAGGTCGGCGTCCTCCACGGCGCCTTCGGAACCGATCATCGGCGTGTACTCCTCAGAGGTGTTGCGAGTGGGAACCGGACGGGCCTCCCGGGGACTCCGGTCGAGGGCCGTCGTGATCCAGCGTCGTCCGGAAGCCGCCGTCGCGCATCGGTCACATGACTTGTCTCTTCGGGGCGTCCCGGAGCGCCCCGGACCCGAGTCATCCGACCGATGCGCGCCCCGGAGCCGCCGCCCTACGGTGGGCCCGGCCGCCGGAGCCCCGGTGCGGCGGGCGGTGCGGGAGCGACGAGCGGAGACTGTCATGATCACGCAGCCGATGGGCGCGACCGCCGGAGGACCGGCCCGGGAGAGGGGCACCGCCGCGAACGGCGTCCGCTTCTCCGTCCTCGGCCCGGTGCGGGTGTGGGCGGCCGGTGCCGAACTGCCCGCCGGGCCACGCCAGCAGCGACTCGTCCTGGCGGCGCTGCTGGCCCGGGCCGGACGCCCCGTGTCCCTGGAGGAACTCGTCGGCCTGCTGTGGGAGGAGGACCCGCCCCGCAGCGCGGCCAACACCGTCCACCGGTACGTGGGCGTGCTGCGGCGCCTGCTCGAACCGGGGCTGCCGGCCCGCGCGCCGGGACGGTGGCTGCTCAGACGGGCCGGCGGCTACCTGCTGCGGGTCGGGCCGGACGAACTCGACCTGGCGGCCTTCCGGAACCTGGTCCGGCGGGCCCGCGCGGCACAGGACGCGAGCGAGGCGGTGGACGCGTTCGGCGCGGCGCTGGAGCAGTGGCGGGGACGGTGCGCGGCGGACGTCGTGCCCGCGGACGCGGCCCCGCCGCTGTTCGCCGCGGTGGACCACGAGTACGTCGCCGCCGTGACGGCGGCCGCGACCGCCGCCCTGCGCTGCGACCGGCCCGGCGCCGTCCTCCTGGCCGCGCGCCAGGTGGTGGAACGGCACCCGTTCGACGAGCGGTTGCTGGCCCAGTTGATGCTCCTGCTCACCGCGGACGGCAAACAGGCCGAGGCACTCACGCTGTACCACCGCTTCCGCACCGACGTGAAGAGCGCGCTGGGCATGTCACCGGGCAGGGAACTGCGCGCCGCCCACGACCGGATCCTGCGCGGGGCGTGGGAGATCCGGCCCCCGTCCGTGCACGCCGGGCCGGCGGCCTCCGCCACGCCACGGCAGGCCCGCCCGGACCTGCCGGCACCGCACCCGGTGCCCGCCCAACTGCCCGCCGACCTCCCCTGCTTCACGGGCCGCGCCGGTGTCCTGGAGCAGGCCGCGGGCTTCGCGGCGGCCGGGGACGGCGCACCGCGCGTGCTGGCCGTGGACGGCATCGCCGGTGTCGGCAAGACCGCCCTGGCCGTACACCTGGCCCACCGGATCGCCGCCCGCTTCCCGGACGGCCAGCTCTTCGCCGACCTCGGCGGCTTCGCCTCGGCCGGAGGCCCGGCGGAAGCGGGCGAGGTGCTGGCCGGCTTCCTGACGGCGCTGGACGTGGACGACGCCCGTATCCCCGCGCGGACGGACTCCAGAGCCGCGCTGTTCCGCAGCGTGCTGGCCACGCGGCGGGTGCTGGTGGTGCTCGACAACGCCCACGACGCGGCGCAGATACGGCCGTTGCTGCCCGGCTCGTCCCGGTGCATGGTCTTGATCACCGCTCGGCGAAGGCTGACGAACCTCGCCACCATGAACGGAGCCCGGCTGGTGTCGCTCGACGTCCCCTCCGCGCAGGAGGCGGCCAGGTGTTTCGTCCGGCGAGCGGGCACCGGACGCACCGGCATGGACGCCGCCGCGGTCTCCGAGATCGTCGAGCACTGCGGACGGCTGCCGCTCGCCGTGGGCGTCATGGCCGCCCGTGCCGCGGCCTACCCGGACGTGCCGCTGCGGCGGATGGCCGACGGGCTGGCGGCGGCCGGAGAGGGCCTGGAGGGATTCAGCGACGAGGACCGGGGCAACGCGGTGCGCACCGTCTTCTCCTGGTCCTACCGCGCCCTGGGGCCCGACGCGGCGCGGCTGTTCCGCGCCCTGCCGCGGCGGCAGGGAGAGCTGAGCACCGGCGAACTGGCGCGCCTGGCCCCGATGGCGGCGCGGACGGCCGCCGCGGCCGTCGCCGAACTGGTGCGCGCCCGGCTGCTGACGCCCGTACGGCCGGACGTGTACGACGTACACCCCCTGGTCCTGGCGTACGCGTCGGAGCTGGCGCGCGAGGCCCGGCGCCGGACGGGCGCCACCAGGGTCGCACGGAGGGGCGCCGGGCGCGTCGTGGTGCCGCTCGCCGGACGGCGCACGCGCTCCACCCGCTCCGCGGCGGCGCCGCTCCGGGCCCGGTCGGCGTTTCGCTGACCGCCGTGGCGGCGAGAGGACGGCGGCCTTGCCCCGGCGGTCGCCCCTTCCCGCTCACACACCGCGTGCCGGCCGCCTCGGACCGGGTGCGGGCGGTCCGGACGGTGCGCCTGCCGAGAGGGGCGAGGACGGCGATCGCCACGCTCCGGGGCGCCAGGGGCCCGCCCGGCCGCACGGCCCTCGGGCGTGGGGCCGTGCGGCCGGACGGTGCCGGCCGAGGTACCGGGGGTGTCACCGCGGAGGGCTTCGCACCGTCCCCTCGTGCTCCTCGTGGCAGTTGTCCCGACAGCGGGCAGGTGGGGGGCCGCTGACGCGGCAGGCCCCGCGCGGGATCAGGCGGCGACGGTGAGGGCGTGGCGGCCGGCGCTCATCGTCGCCGCGTGACGGGCCACCCGCGCGCCCAGGTGCTCGGCCGTGGCGATGTCCGCGGCGTGGACGGTGTCGACCGCGCCGTCCATGGGGGTCTGCGCGCCCGCCCCGGCCCAGTAGCCGAGACGGTTCAGGTCGTCCTCCGAGGCGGTGGTGCTGTTCCAGCCGGGAGCCAGGCCCAGGCTGACCCAGAGCATCCGGTGCTGGGCGGCCAAGGCGGCGAAGAACGCCAGGGTGTTGCTCTTGTCGCCGCTCTTGGAAGCGGAGTTGGTGAAGCCGGCGGCGAGCTTGTCCGCCCAGCGTCCCTCGACGAACCGGCGGCTGGTGGCCTCGGCGAAGGCGTGGAAGCCGGCCGAGGCGCCGCCCATGTAGGTGGGGGAGCCGAAGATGATCGCGTCCGCGTCGTCCAGCTCCTGCCACTGTCCTTCGCCGATGTCGTCGACGTCGACGAAGGCCGCGTCGGCCCCGGCTCCGACGATGCCGCGCCGGACGGCTTCGGCCAGTACCGCGGTGTGTCCGTAGCCGGAGTGGTACGCGACGGCGACGGTCGGGCGCTGGATTGTCGATTCGGTCATGGTGGGCTCCTTGAACGGAAGGGTGGGTGGGGAGCCGCGGCCGGTCAGCACCCGTGGGGCGCTGCCGACCGCGGTGAACAGGGCCGGTCGTTTCCGAAGTCGAGGGACGATGCCGGCCGGAACGGTGCCCGCCGGGCCGGGGGCACACCCCACGGCCGGGAAGGCCGCGGACGGTGCACCGGGCGGGGCTCGCGGTCAGCCCCGCGTGAACGGACGGCTCAGGGCCTCGAAATCGGCCGGCGACAGCTCCAGCGCGGCGGCCGCCACGTTGTCCTCCAGGTGCTCCACCGACGAGGTGCCGGGAATCGGGAGCACGACGGGCGAACGGCGCAGCAGCCAGGCCAGGGCCGCCTGGGACGGCGAGGCGCCCAGCCGGGCCGCGACACGGGTGAGCGGGCCGCCCGGACTGGCGAGCTGCCCGGTGGCCAGCGGGAACCAGGGCAGAAAGGCGATGCCGTTGGCCTCCGCGTACCGCAGGACCTCCTCGGAGTCGCGCTGCGCCACGTTGTAGAGGTTCTGCACGGAGGCGATCGGCACGATCGCCCGGGCCCGCTCCAGCTCCTCGACGCCGACCTCGGAGAGCCCGACGTGGGCGATCTTCCCCTCGTCGCGCAGCTCCTTGAGGACGCCGATCTGCTCCTCGAAGGGCACGGAGGGGTCGACACGGTGCAACTGGAAGAGGGGGACGCGCTCCAGGCCGAGCCGGCGCAGGCTGGACTCGGCCTGCCGCCGCAGGTAGCCGGGCCGCCCGTCGGGCCGCCACTGGCCCGGACCCGGGCGGGTCAGGCCGGCCTTCGTGGCGATCACCACGTCCTCGGGGTACGGGTGCAGGGCCTTGTGCAGCAGTTCCTCCGCCGCGTCGGGACCGTAGGAATCGGCGGTGTCGAAGAGCGTCACGCCGAGTTCCACCGCGCGGCGCAGCACGCGCACGCCCCGGCCCTGGTCGGGGAAGGGTCCCCACACGCCGGGGCCGGTCAACTGCATGGTGCCGTAGCCGAGCCGGTTCACCTCCAGTTCGCCGCCGATGGTGAACGTCCCGGAGGACGTCGCCGAGATGTCGCTCATGAAGGGCTGCCTTTCTCGTCGGTGCCGCCCGCTCCGCGGACGGCTGCCGGCACCGAGGGTGCCGTGTGCCTGCTTCGGTCGCCGCCGGCCGGGCCGGCGGCCGTCGTGCACCGGCCCCGTCGCACACCGCGGGCCGCGGGGGAGGGCGTCGGCGTACGGCGGGAGCACCGGATGGCTAGGAGACCGTCACGTTCTCCAGCCGGACCGAGACGACCAGCGGGTCGGGCACCTTGTGCCCGTTCTCGTCGCGGCCGTAGATCACGCGGGTGGTCGGTATCACCAGGCCGGAGACCTCCTGGTGGCCGGAGACGTAATGGGCGGCGGGCGTGGAACCGGCGATCCCGACGCTGTAGTCACGCCGCCTGATCAGCCCGGACCCGTCCACGTAGAGGGTCTGTTCGGTGCTGAGCGTGGCGATGCTGCCGGGGAAGACCACGCGCAGGCGGCGGAAGACCTCGCCGTCCTCCGTCCAGGTGCCGATCTCCTCGGTGCGCACTCCCGGGAACGTCAGGGAGAGCGGCTCGGCCAGGTAGGTCCACATCGCGCTGCCCGAGAAGTAGGCGAGCTGCAGCCGGCTCCACGGGGTCGTCAGATCGTGGCCCGCGAACGAGGCGCGCGGGTCCACCAGTTCCTCGACGGTCTTGCCGTCGGCGTCCTCCACCGCGACCCGGTCCGCCGTGAAGGACGTACGGTGGCCCTCCTGGAAGAAGGGCTCCTGCCGGACGTACTGCCGGCGCAGGCCGACGGTCACGTCCACGTCGTTCAGGGCGCCCGGATGGCCCTTCGTCTCCCACAGGGCGCCGCCGAAGAACTGGCGGGCGTGGATCGCGCCCGCCTCCTCCCAGCGGGCGCGGCCCCCGTGGGCGTCGAGGACGGTGCTGAGCAGATCGGACACGGTGTCTCTCCTGGTGGTACGTGAGGCGGGGTCAGCCGAGGAACGCGTTGACGTCCTCGGCCGCCTCGTGCGGGTACTGGAACAGCGACGCGTGCGCGGCGTCGGGGTAGATGCGGATGCGCGCGTCCGGGATGAGACCGGCCATCAGGTGGCTGACCTTCGTCGGGATCATCAGGTCGTCGTCGCCCTGGATGACGAGGGTGGGGGCCTGGATGCCGGTCAGCCGCTGGAGGGCGGAGTGGTCGGGGATGCCCCACTCCAGCACGGCGTCGTACTGGGCGTCGCGGGCGGCGAGGCTGCCGGGCACGTCCCGGCCCTCGGTGCGGGCCGCGAACCGGCCGAGGAATTCCACACCCTTGGCCTGGCTGGTCTCGGTGTGGGCGAAGAAGATGTACAGCAGGTCCTCGCCGGTGGGCGCCTCCGCACGGGCGTGCCTCTCGATGTCCTCGCGCCAGCCGTGCATCCCGGGCGCGCCCTTCGGACCGGTGCCGGCCAGGACCAGGCGGCGGACCAGGCGGGGCCGGACCAGAGCGATGTCCTGGGCGGCGAAACCACCGAGGGAGAAGCCCAGGACGTCGATCCGCTCCAGGCCGAGGGCCGCGGTGAAATCGATGACCTGCCGGGCCAGTTCGGCGACGGTCTTCGCCGGTGTCCCAGTCGAGGAGGCCACCCCGGGATAGTCGACGAGGACGACCTCGCGCTCCGCCGCCAGGGCGTCCACCAGCGCGGGGTCCCAGTTGTCGAGATTGCCGGTGAAGTGCTGGAGCATCACCAGCGGCACCGGCCCGCCGGTTCCGAGTCTGCGGTAGGCGTAGCGGACGCCGTCCGCCTCGACGAACCGGGTGGGCGCGGTCTGATGCGTCACCGAGGCCATGGCTTCTCCTTGCTTCTCCTTGGCGGGCCGTACGGGGTGAAGGCCGGCTGAGGACGCTTCCGTCGGATCAGGGCCGGGCCCGCGATACCCCGGCACCACGCCTCCGGCGCCGTCGTCGGTCCTCGGTGCTCCGCACCGACTCCCTCCACCGCCGTGGAAGCGAAGCACCGGAACGCCGCTCGCCGATCCGGCCTGATCCCTCGGAAACGCCCGAGGCACCGCACCATCGTCGACGGAGGAAGTGGAGACTTTGTGGCCCGCTTCTTGATCCCGAGCGCGGTCGTCCGGCGGCGGGCACGTCGGTGGTTGGCGGCGGGCACGGGTCGCGCGTCGGCTACCGCGCCCCCGAGGGCCGCGGCCGGCAGCCCGGCCCGACGCTCCCGCCGAGGTGACGCCTGTTCGGACCGGCTCGCTCCGGCACGCGGCGAGATGATCCGCACGTCACGTTGAAAGTTCCCGATGCCGACCCACTCCGCGTCGGGTGTGGCTCTTCCGGAGGGACGGACGCCTGCGGCTCATGTCAGGATCCGCTGTCGTGAGTGAGCGTTCGTTGTCGCCGGTCTGGCCGTCCTCGTGGGCGAGCACCGTCTCAAGCATGTTGGACGAGATGACAGAGAAGTTCGAGGGCAAGCACGGGTTCCCCCCGGGCATCAACCAGGTCCTCCCGGCCGACGTCGCGGATCAAGAGGCGGCGCGTGCTCCGGGCCGCGATGCTCACGTGGCCGTCGACCCGGTCGCCTTCTACGGCGGCATCGGCGCGGTCGTCTGGGAGGACGTCGGCAACGGCTGCTTCATCCATCCCGCGCGGGGTGTTCTTGAGCAACTCGCGGAGAACGGAGCCGTCCGTGTGGGCGAGGGGCCGGAGCCGCGTGGGTTGGTGATCGGACCGGACGGAGGCGGCCTGTCCTATGTGATCGGCCCGGAGGGATCGATCCATCGGACACGGACGGCATCCCTGGACGAGCCGGAAGCCGACAAGGTGGCGGATGACCTGCGCCAGTTCCTGGAGTCGCTGGAACGGTCGCCGGCTCGGTTCCTCGCCACGGGCGAGCCGGGGTACTTCCAGCCTCAGCGGCAGGCTGGTACCGCTTCGACAGGACGGCGGGTGCGGCGATGGGCTCGCTGAGCGAGGAGTCGCGGCGGCTGAAGGTGAAGGCACGCTCTTGACGGCTCGGTCTCCTGCCGTGGCTGCGACGTGGGCGGACCGGGGCGAGGCGACGGCCGGTCCGATGTCGCCGCCGCACGGCCGTGGCACGGGGTTCGGTGGTCACTGGACTCCGGACAGGCGCCGCTGTTCGAGGCAGATGCCGGTGAAGACCGCGACCTTGGCGCGCAGGACCCAGGGATCGAAGGGCTTGCCGATGTAGTCGACGGCGCCGGCGGCATAGCCGCGGGCGGAGTGTTCGGGGTCGGTGCCCATGGCGGTGAGGAAGATGATGGGCACATCGCGGGTGCGGGGGCGTCGTTTGATGTGGGCCGCGGTCTCGTAACCGTCCATGTCCGGCATCTGCACGTCCATGATGATCACGGCGAAGTCGTCGTCGTTGAGGAGTGCTTTGAGCGCTTCCCGTCCGGAGGAGGCGGCGATCAGTTCCTGGTCGAGGGTGGACAGGACGGCGGTCATGGCCAGCAGGTTGTCCGGCTGGTCGTCGACGATGAGGACCTTGGGCATGGTTTGCGGGGCCGCCGGTGGCACCGCGGCGACGGCCTGCACCTGTTCGACCGCCTCCAGTTGCCGTTCCAGCAGGATGCAGCGCTGTTCGGCTTCGTCCCGCTGCTTCTGGGCCGCTCCGAGCTGGGCGGACAGGCGGGTGACCTCGTCCTGGAGCCGGTCGCGTTCACGCAGCAGGTCGGTGGCGTCGGGGCTGGCCGCGGCCAGGCGCTCGGCTCGTTCCCGTTCCGCGCTCCATGCCGCCTCCAACTGGTTCAGGCGTACTTCCAGGTCGGCGATGCGGTGTTTGCGGTCCAGCAGCGCGTCGTCCAGCGCGTCGCCGCGGGCTGTGGACCGGCGGGAGACGCGGTCGGCCTCGGCGAGCTGCTGTTCGAGCACTTCCACCGCGTGGCGGGGCGAGGTACTGGTCTCGACGGCTGCCCGGTGCAGGCGGCCCACCAGCTCGATGGCTTCCGGGGTGGCCGCACTGCCGCGGTGTTCGGCGGCATCGGTGAACAGGTCCATCACCACTTCCCGCGGCGGGACGCGGGTGCCGTTGAGGTAGCGCGAGAACGTGCCGGCGTCGCGCATGCGGCGGGCCGCGTAGCGGCGGACCGAGACCTCCATGCCCTCGAACAGCTCCCGCAGCGCCATGGCCAGCGCACGCGCTTCCGGTGACAGGTCCTCGGCGAGCGGACGTAGCTCACCCACGGTCGCTTCCACCCCGCGCTCCCGCCTCGCGCACGGCCGAGCCGCCGGGGGCCGTGTCCGGGGCGATCACCTGGTTGAACACCGCGACGGCCCCTCCCGCGGCGGCCAGGCCGGCGAGCACGCCGCCCATCGTCCCGTTACCGGCCAGCACCGACAGCAAACCGGCGCACGCGCCGGCCAGCACCGCCAGTAACAGCACCAGCGCCGTCCTCACCGACACAAGCGAACGATCCATCGAATCTGCCCTTCATCCATCCCTGCCGGACACCGGCCGGAACAGCGCGCCCCGTATGGCCCGCCTCGCGATGAGCCACACGATGCCGCCCGGTGAATCCGTTGCGCCAGGGAATCGACGAACCGGCAACGCTCCGCGTCCGTTGCCGCCCCCACATGGCAATCCGCAACACTCCGAAGGCCAGGTCAGGACCGGCGCGTTGACGAGTGTTGCGGCAACATCCACGGCATCGGCCGGTGCCCGGAACCGGACGGCGGTGCGGATCGGTGGCCTGGGAACCAGGTGGGCGGACGGGTGGAGCGGGAGCGGGGGATCCGGGTGACCGGACCGGTGGGACGGGAACGGGCGGGGCCGGGCGGTGGTGGGGAAGAGGCCGGGCAGCCCCGTCCGGCCTACCGCCCCACCCCCTCCGAGAGGCCGCGTACGAAGTGCCGCTGGGCCGGCAGGAAGACGGCGATCATCGGCAGGGCGGCGATGGTCAGGCCGGCGAAGAGCATCGGCCAGTCGGAGTTCAGCCGACCGGCCATGTCGGCGAGGCCGACGGGCAGGGTCTTGAGGCGGTCGTCGGTGACGAAGACGAGGGCGAAGGCGTACTCGTTCCAGGCGAAGAGGGCCTGCAGGACGGCGGCGGAGGCCAGGATCGGGCGGGACATCGGAACGACCACCCGCCAGAAGGTCTGCCAGCGGCCGGCCCCGTCGAGCAGCGCCGCCTCCTCCACCTCCACGGGCTGGCCGAGCAGGTAGGCGCGGATGAGGAAGGTGGTGAAGGGCACCTTGAAGGCGGTGTAGAGGACGATCAGCGCCCAGTAGGTGTTGTTGATGTGCAGGGCCTGGAGGAGTTGGGACAGGGGCACCAGGGCGACGGTCGGGGAGAGCATCATCGCGCCGAGGATCAGCAGCAGCGCGGGCTGGGAGAAGGGCAGCTCCAGCCGGGTCAGCCCGTAGGCGGCCCAGGCGCTGATCAGGACGACGCCGACCACGCTGGCCGAGGTGACCAGGACGCTGTTGAGCAGGTAGCCGAGGACGCCCTGCCGCCAGGCGTCGGCGTAGGTGCTCCAGTGGGGGTGCGCGGGCAGGCCCCACGGGTCGGAGAAGAGGTCCCCGTTCGATCTCAGGCCGGACAGTGCCATCCAGCACAGCGGGTAGACCACCGCGACGGCGAGCGCGGCGAGCACGCAGTACGCCAGGACGCGGAGCACGGCCCGGCCGGGGCGGACCCGGCCACGGCCCCGGCCGGGCGCTGTGCGGCGGGCGGGCGCGGGTGGTGCGGCCGGGGCCACGGGCCTGCGGTGCGGGGCGAGGGTCATGCGGTCACCGCCTTCCGGCGCGAGTGGAGGAGTTGCAGGAGTCCGGCGACGAAGGTGATGGCGAACAGGACGGTGCCGACGGCGGCGGCGTAGCCCATGTCGTCCCCGGTGAAGGCGCCGGTGTAGAGCCAGGTGCCCAGCGTCTGGCTGGAGTTGGCCGGGCCGCCGCCGGTCATCACCATGACCTCGTTGAAGACCAGGAACCCGCCGGAGACGGTGAGGATGACCAGCAGGGTCGTCATCTCCCGGACCATCGGGACGGTGACAGCGAAGAAGGTGCGCACCCGGCCTGCGCCGTCCACGGTCGCCGCCTCGTACAGTTCGCGCGGGATGCGCTGGATGGCGACCGTCAGCAGCATCGTGGTGTACCCGAAGGACTGCCACTGGCTCATGGCGATCACGCCCCAGATCGAGGTGTCCGGGTCGCCCAGCCAGTCGTGGGTGAACCGGTCCAGGCCCAGGGCGGAGAGGGCGCTGTTCACCAGCCCCCCGTCGGACTGGTACAGGAACCGGAAGAGCAGGCCGGTGACGGTCAGGGAGACGGCGGCCGGGACGAAGTAGACGGTACGCAGCACACCGCGCAGCCGGCGGCCGATCACGCCCTCCAGGACGGCGGCGAGCACCAGGGCCGCCCCGACCTGGAAGAGCACCGAGGTGACCGCGTAGCAGAGGTTGTTGGCGAGCGCCTTCCAGAAGACCGGGTCCTGGAGGGCCTGCCGGTAGTTCTCCAGGCCGACGTAGCGCATACCGGGCTGGAAGACGCTGAACTTGAAGAGGCTCAGCCGGATGTTCTCCACGATCGGGTAGTAGACGAACAGGGCGATCAGGGCGAGGGCGGGGGCGGCGTACCAGGCGTGGCGCCAGCGGCGTCGTCGCTGCACGGCGAGGGCACCTCCTTCGGGGGCTGGTGGGGGATGGGTGGGGCGGAATGGGGTTGCGGGCGCGCGGCGGGCTCGGGCTCCGGTCCCACCTCCGGCTCCGGCCCCGGCCGTCCGCCGGGTCAGTCGCGGACGCGGAAGCGGCGGGCGTTGTGCGCGCCTTGGCGTACCTGTTCCACGGCGTCGGAGGCGGTGGCCCGGCCGCTCAGGACGGACTCGGCCGCCGAGAGGTACGGGTTGACGATCTTGTCGTCGGCGCGGGTGTCGAGCCACAGGGACATCCGCCGGCCGGCGAGTGTGCGCTGCGCCTCGGGCAGGCCCTTGAGCGTCGCGGCGTCGGAGGTGCCCTTGACCGCGCTGAGCCAGCCCATGTCGCGCACGGCCGCGCGGGCCTGTTCCCGGCCGGTGAGGAACTTGAGGAAGTCGACGGCCAGCGCCTTGTTCGGGGAGGAGTTGGAGACGAGCAGCCCGTCGGCGCCGCCGGCGATGGCCCGCGCGGAGCCCGCGCCACCCGGCGGGGCGGGCATCGGGAAGAAGTCCCAGTGCCGGGTGAACTCGGCGGGCGCGCCGCCCTTGGTGCTCAGGTAGGAGAACTCCAGGGTCTCCAGGTACTGCATCGCGGCCTTGCCGTGGAGCAGCCGGGCCTGCGCGGACTCGTGGCTCATGCTGGTGCCGCCGGAGCGCACGCAGTGCGCCTTGAGCTGCCGAAGATCGTCGAAGGCCCGCCGGTAGCCGGGGTGGGTGAAGGCGTCCTCGTCGCCGTGGCCGTCGTAGTCGCGGGCCAGGACGTCGGCGGGCACCTCCATGGCGTTGAACTGGGTGATCAGGTGCCCGGCGGGCCAGCCGTACTGGTTGCCGAGGGCGAGCGGGGTGAACCCGGCCCCGGCGATCCGGTCGCAGTCCGCCAGGAGCTCCGGGAAGGTGCGCGGGGGCCGGTCGATCCCGGCATTGGCGAAGATCTCGGTGTTGTACGCGAAGACCTTGGCGTCCACGTTCAGCGGAACACCGTAACGGCGCCCGCCGAACGTGAAGGCGCCCAGCGCGTCCCGGTCGAACGACCGGCCCCACGCGGTGTTCTCCAGCACCCCGGACAGGTCCGCGGCGAGCTTGCCGTCGGCGAACTTGCGGGCGTACCGGCCCGGCCAGGAGAAGTAGACGTCGGGCATCTCGCGCGAGGCGGCCAGCACCGCTATCCGGTCCTTGTACGGCTGGTCGCCGACGGCCTGGAGCTCGATGGTGACGCCCGGGTTGCGGCGCTCGTAGGCACGCACGGCGCTCTTGAAGTACGGCGTGTACGCCGGGTCGGCGTACTTCTCCAGGATCGTCAGATGCCCGCGCGGCGCGCCGCGGAGGGTGAAGTCGTCGGGGGTGACCCGGACGGGGGCCTGCCCGCACCCGGCGACCGCCAGGGTCAGCAGTACGGCGAGCAGGCGGCCGGCGACGGCGGCGGGGGTGCGGCGCATCGGCTTCTCCTGGGGCGGGGCGGGCCTGGGGACGGGGGTGGTTACGAGGGCGGGGGAGTGGGGGCGGGTCACTGGGGAGCGGGAGTCATGGGGGCGCGGGACGGGGGGTCGAGCGCGAGGGGGTGGCCGAAGGCACCGGGCAGGGTGCACACCCGCGCGGCGTACGCGGCGGCGCGCTGGGCCGCGTCCGCGAGGGTGTGACCGGTGTGCAGCGCGACGTGCAGGCCGGCGATGAAGGAATCGCCGGCGCCGAGGGTGTCGGTGGCCCGTACGGGCACCACCGGCTGGCGGTGGACGACGTCCCCGTACACCAGCAGCGCGCCCCGCACCCCACGGGTCACCACGACCAGCTCCGGCCCCAATTCCCTTGCTCCGTCGAGCAGTTGGACCGCCTCCCGCTCGTCCGCGTCGGGCCGGGAGAAGACCGCGTGCCGCACGGCGGGCAGCAGGGGCGCCGCGTAGCTCCACGGGCGGTCGGAGAAGTCGAAGCTGACCGGGCAGGCGGCGGCCAGCCGCGCCAACTGCCCCTCCATGCCGCTGTAGTCGCTGGTGTGCACCAGGTCGAAGCCGCGCAGCCAGCGCAGGTCGCCCTCGTCGGGGACGAAGAGGGAGACGGTCTCGTCGCAGTCGCCGAAGGTGCGGTTGCCCGCCGCGTCCAGGTGGACGGTGGAGTAGGCGTTGGGGCCGTCGGCGACACGGGCCCGATCGGTGCGGACACCTTCGGCCGCGAGGGCGGCGCGGACGTGCCGGCCCGCCGCGTCGCTGCCGGTGACGCCGAGGTAGGCGGCGTCGGCGCCGAGCCGGGCCGCGTGCACGGCGACGTTGAGGGCGTTGCCGCCCGGGTACATCAGTCCGCGCTGGGGGTAGCGATCGACGACGTTGTCGCCGAGTCCGCAGATGCGCATGCCGCTCTTTCCTCCGGATGCAGATGGCGTGTTTCCGGGCGAGGTCCGGGGGCCCGGCAGGGTCGGCGGGTCCGGCCCGGCGGG
>NZ_JBEXNM010000093.1:0-28804 GCF_040611095.1 Streptomyces sp. NPDC003077
GGACACCCCCGCCACCCGGCGGGCCATCCGCCGCACCGCCCGCTGCCGCCCGTCAAGGGGGCCGTGGCCCGCGCCCGGCCGATCACGGCCGACCGGCGGACCCCATCGCCGCAGGCCCGCCTAGGCTGTGCCCGGCGGTGAAACCGGACGCACGGTCGACACCACGGCGTTGGTGGCCGAGCGCGGTACCTGGGGAAACGGGCGGGGTGGGCATGATCCGGGTAGTGGTGGTGGACGACGAGGCGCTGGTCCGGTCCGGCTTCGAGCTCATTCTGAACACCCACGAGGGCATCGAGGTGGTGGCCACCGCCACGGGCGGGCAGGCCCTGGACACCGTGCTGCGGGAGCGCCCCGACGTCGTCCTGCTCGACATCCGGATGCCCGACACCGACGGCCTGACGGTGCTCCGCGGCATCCGCGCCATGCCCCGTCCCCCCGTCGTGGCGATGCTGACCACCTTCGACTCGGACGAGTACATCGTGACCGCCCTGCGCGGCGGCGCCGCCGGCTTCCTCCTCAAGGACACCGAGCCGGAACAACTCGGCCCCCTGGTACGCACCCTCGCCGCCGGAGGCGTCGTCCTGTCCCCGAAGGCGTCCCGCTCCCTCCTGCACCGGTTGCCCGGTGAGCCCGACGACCCCGCGGTGCGGCGTGTGGACCTGCTGACCTGCCGGGAGCGGGAGGTCCTCGTCCGGCTCGCGGAAGGGCTGTCGAACGCGGACATCGGCGCCCGACTGCATCTCAGTGCGGGCACGGTCAAGGACCACGTCAGCGCCATCCTGACGAAGCTCCGCGTCGCCGGGCGGGTGCAGGCGGCGCTGCTGGCCCAGCGCGCCGGTCTGCTGCGGGAAGGCAGCGGGGAGCGGCCGTGAGGAACTCCGACGGCCGTCGGCCGGCCCCTCTCGGCGCGCGCGTCGGCGACGCCCTGCGTCGGCGCGTTTCATCTCCGCGCGCCGTCGCGATCCGATTGCGCCGGGTCTCGCGCCCGCGCGTCATCGCCACCTGGCTACGCCGCACGCCCCGCACGCAGGCTCGCCAGTCGCCCCGCCCGCGCGCCCTCACGTCGTGGTTGCGCCGGACGCCCCGCCCGCAGGCTCCCCAGTCGCCCCGCCCGCGCGCCCTCACATCCTGGCTACGCCGGACGCCCCACCCGCAGGCTCCCCAGTCGCCCCGCCCGCACGCCCTCACATCCTGGTTGCGCCGCATGCCCCACCCGCACGCCCTCACATCCCGACTTCGCCGGACGCCCCGCTCCCGCGCCCTCGTGGCCCGGTTTCTCGACGCCCTGGTCGTCGGCATCTCCGCCTTCGACCTGTGGCTCAACATCGACAGTGACCATCCCGTCGAGGTGGGCTGCGGCATCCTCGCGTGCGCGGCGCTCGCCGTGCGGCGCCGTTTCCCCCGGACGGTGTTCCTGTTGGGCGTGCCGGCCACGCTGTTCTTCTCGCTCATGGCGGTGCCGTTCGCCACCCTGTACACGCTCGCCCGGCACGCCCGTAACCGGCTCCTGCTGGCCGGATGCACCCTCCTCTCCGCCACGGCCGACTCCCTGGTCTGGCCCCTGTCCCATTACGCACAGGAGAACCTGGCCGGATCGGTCGTCGACTTCGGTTACCTGCTCGCCGCGGCGGTGTCGCCGGTCTTCCTCGGCCAGCTCGTCCAGGCCCACCACGACCTCGCGCTGCGCCTGGCCGACATCGAGGAGGCCCGCGACCACGAGCGCCAGTTGCACGCCCAGAACATGCTCGCCCGCGAACGTGCCCAGTTGGCCCGCGAGATGCACGACGTGGTCTCCCACCAGGTCAGCCTCATCGCCGTGCAAGCCGGTGCGCTCCAGGTCAGCGCCGCGGACCGGGCAACCACGGACGCCGCGCGCACCATTCGGCAGCTCAGCGTCACCACGCTGGACGAACTGCGCCACATGGTCACCCTGCTGCGTATGTCCGGCGGCGACACCGCCCAGCTCTCCCCGCAACCCACCCTCGCCGACCTGCGCCGTCTGGTGGACGGCAGCGGCCTCGACAGCAGCCTGGAGGGAGAACTGCCCGCGGACGTGGCCGCCACCGCGCAGCGCACCCTGTACCGGACCGTCCAGGAGGCCCTGACCAACGTCCGCAAACACGCCCCGGGCGCCACCGCGACCGTGCGGCTGTGGCACGACGAGCACCACCTCGGCGTCACGGTCACCAACTCCCCGCCCACCCGGGCCACCCTGCCCCTGCCCGGCGCCCACCACGGACTGGTCGGCCTGCGCGAGCGCGCCGACATCCTGCGCGGACGGTTCGAGTCCGGCCCGACCCCGGAGGGCGGCTTCGAGGTACGCCTGACCATTCCGTACGAGGCGGAGCCCACGGCCCGCCCCACCGCCGAGGCCTGAGCGCAGCCGCAGACCGGTTCCGCGCGCGAAATCCGGCGGCGCGCTCGCGGCGGGGTCGCTAGCGTGCCGGGGTGCCCGATCAGGAGACCCCTTACCGCCGCTCCGCCCGTGTCGTGGCCGAGCTGATCGCCGGGCGCGTCCCCGCGAGACCGGTTCGGCTGCCCTGGCGTCACTGACGGGCTGCCCGTTCTCGTTATCGACGGGGGCGGGAGCGGGCACGGGGGCGCGGACGCCGTCGGCGACAGGCATCCGGCGCCCCGGCCACCCTGCCCCCCGGTCGGGTTTTACGGCCGTAAAACCCGGCGCTCGTGCCGACGGCCATCCGTTCACTGGGAGGTGGGGAAGAGGAGCAGCCCGTCAGCGCGTGACGACGTGCCGTTCGTCGGGGACGCAATGGGTCATGGTGAGGCCGGAGACGTCCCGCGGCGGGTTCTTGCCGAGGTTGGACAGGCGCTGACGGTCCTCGTCGGTCAGGCTCTGGCCGGCCAGGGGCTTCAGATGGGCGACGTCCTGGGGGCTGATGCCCAGGCCCTCGCCGACCCGCAGGCCGAGATCGTTGTCGACCAGCAGGAAGTGCCACACCATCCGCTCCTGCACGGCGCGGGCGGCCTGGGAGATCAGGTCGACGAAGTTCTTCACGAGGTCGTCCCGCTCCCAGTCCTCCAGGAGGCAGTACCGCTGGCCTGCCTGGAGGTAGTCGTTGGTGCGCGGGATGCGTTTGCGGGTGAGCCGTCCCCGGATCTCCGGGCCCTGCTCGTCGTGCGTCGGGTACTGGCCCTCGTGCAGGCCGCCGGTGATCGACGGCTCGTAGTTGACCTCCGGGTTCTCCCCGTGCTGGTCCTGCTCGTAGGCCATCAGGCCGTCGCGCTGGTTGGTGCGCACCGGAGCGTTCTTGGCGCGGTTGACGGGCAACTGCAGGTAGTTCGGGCCGACGCGGTACCGCTGGGTGTCGCTGTAGGAGAAGGTCCGCCCGACGAGCATCTTGTCGTCGGAGAAGTCCAGGCCGTCGACGAGAACGCCCGTACCGAAGGAGATCTGCTCGTTTTCGGCGAAGTAATTGTCGACCGTGCGGTCCAGGACCATCCGGCCCACCGGCTTGGGCGGGAATTCCTGTTCCGGCCAGGTCTTCGTGTCGTCCAGGGGGTCGAAATCCAGCTCCGGGTGTTCGTGGTCGTCCATCACCTGGACGAGCAATTCCCATTCGGGGTAATCGCCTCGGCCGATCGCCTCGTACAGGTCCTTGGTCGCGTGGCCGAGACTGTCCGCCTGCACCGCTGCGGCATCCTCCTCGGTCATGCTGCGGACGCCCGCCTTGGGCATCCAGTGGTATTTGACCAGGACGGTGTTTCCCTCGGCGTTCACCCATTTGTAGGTGTTGACGCCGAACCCCTGCATGTGCCGGTAATCGGCCGGAATGCCGCGAGGGCTGAAGAGATTGACGAGCATGTGCATCGATTCGGGCGTCTGCGACATGAAGTCGAAGATCCGGGCCGGCTTCTGCTCGTGCGAGACCGGGTCGGGCTTGAGTGCGTGGATGACGTCGGGGAACTTGATGGCGTCCCGGATGAAGAACACGCCCAGGTTGTTGCCGACCAGGTCCCAGTTGCCGTCCTCGGTGTAGAACTTCACCGCGAAACCACGCGGATCGCGGGCCGCCTCGGAAGAGTCCCGGCCGCCGATAACGGTGGAGAACCGCAAGGCCACGTCGGTGCGCTTACCGCGCTCCTGGAACAGCTTGGCCCGGGTGTACCGGCTGATGGGCTCGTCGCCCCATCCCCCATAGCTCTCGAAATAGCCGTAGGCGGTCGCACCGCGAGCATGCACGACCCGCTCGGGAATGCGCTCCCTGTCGAAGTGGCTGATCTTTTCGAGGAACTGGTAGTTCTCCAACGTGGCCGGTCCGCGCGCGCCGACCGTCCGCTGATTCTGGTTGTCGTAGACCTGATGGCCCTGCCGGTTGGTGAGCACCGGGCGGTCGTCGCCGGGTGCGGGTCCCTGACTCGCTACGTCTGTCACTTTTCTCGATTACCTTCAGCGCTCGAAGGCGCGGTCCGCGCCGTGGGGTGGGGCTCGGCGACAAGGAGTACCCATTCGGGCGGCAGTCGTGCAGAGCCCCACCTTTTTGGCCCAGTCGCGTGGGGCTGAATTCGGGAACGGGTGAGCGGTCCGGTGGGCCGATTGCCGGGCGGTAGGCGTTGCCCGTCGCGTGATCGGCGTGCGTCGTGGCTCCCTTGGCCGGCACGCGTCGTCACTCTTCCGGTCGGCGTGCGCGGTCCGTCTTTGGAGAGGCGTGTGCCGTTCCCCTCCCGATCAGGGCCTGCCAGCCCTCTTTCGATCGGGACGCGCCGCCCCTCTTGACCTTCGCACTGATGTGAACGTTGATGATGCTGCCCTGGCCCCTACCGCAGCGCTCCGAACGCTCGCGTCATCCGCCCCCTCCGAACCGCCCAGTGCCCGAAAACCTCCGATTCCCGGACCCTGATCGCCGATGCCCGATCCCCGGTTCCGATCCCCGGTTCCTGTTCCCTGATTCCGACGAGGAGAGTGACCATGACCATTCCGTCAACGCCGCCCAGCCGTGACGTGCAGGCGACCGGTGACGACTCGTCCCCGAACGAGACCGTCACGCCCTTCAACCCCCGGCTGCTGCTCGCGGAAAGCCGGCTCGGCGTCCTCGCGACGATCAAGTCGGACGGCCGCCCCCAGCTCTCCCCCGTCCTGCCCTTCTACGACCGGGAGACCGACGTCATCTACATCTCGACGCGCGAGGGACTGGCGAAGACGACGAATCTGCGGCGGGACCCGCGCGCCACGCTGGAGGTCACCAGCCCCAACGGCCGGGCCTGGGCCACCGCCGAAGGCATGGCGACCCTCACCGGACCGGCGACCGACCCCCACGGCCCCGAGGTCGACGCGCTGGTGCGCTACTACCGCCTGGCGGCCGGGGAGCACCCGGACTGGGACGAGTACCGGTCGGTGATGGTGTCCGACCGCCGGGTGCTCATCGCGATGACGGTCGACCACGTGTACGGCGCCGATCTCAGCTGACGGGGCTCAGCTGACGGGCTCGTTCCGGAGGGGCGTCGTCTGTCTCCGTGTCGGGCCCGTGCGCGTCCCTGCGCCTGGGCCCGTGCCCGTCCCTACTCCGTGCCCCGCGTCCGCTGTCCGTCACCCGCCGTCCGCCGCCGTGAATGCGCTGGACGGCTGTTGGCGCGGGCATGAGGACCGGGGCGTGGTGCGCCGTGTCATCAGGCGCACCGATCCCGTGCGCGGCCCTCCGAAGGGCAGCAGCGCACCCGTCATGAGTCAGTAGACACCCGCACCCGAGACCCGAGACCCGAAAGCCCACGACGTCGGACGCCGTACGTCACCCCCAGGTCAGAGGGTCGAGGTGCAGATAGAACCGCTCCCGGTCCCGGTCGAGGGCGATGCCGTACCGGTCGGCGAACGCCTGGTCCGCGGCGTTGGCCTGCTCCTCGTCGGTCCAGGTCTCCCGGGCGTTGGCGAGGAGGAGGGAGATGTCGGCATAGCGGTCGGCCCGGCCAAGGCGACCGAGGTCGATGAAGCCCGCCACGGTCAGGGTCTCGGGGTCGAGGACGATGTTGGGCAGGCACAGGTCCCCGTGGCAGACGACCGTGTCCGCGGCTTCCTGCGCGAGGCGGTGCTCCACCTGCGGGGCGAGGCGCGCCAGCAGTTCGTCGGCGGGCGTGTCCTGCTGCTCCTCGGGAAGGAACTCCGGATTGACCGCGCCGCGCCCGACGACATCGCGTGCGGTGGCGAACATCCGGGTGAGGTCGCGGGCGAACGGGCACTGCTGAGCGGGTAGCTCATGCAGCCGGCGCACGGCCTCGGCGATCGCCCCCCATGCCGCCTGGAGCGTGGACGCCGGCACGCGATCGGCGGGAACACCGACGACCGCGCTGGTCACCAGACCGGCACCCGCGTCGTCGCTGACGCGCCAGTCGAGTACGCGGGGGCCGGGAACGCCCTGCGTGGCGAGCCAGTCGACGCGGTCCCGTTCCGCCTCCAACGCGGCGACGTGCTCGACGGCGACGCACTTGAGGTACCGCGTTCCGTCCGCGGAACGGAAGACACTGGCCTCGGACTCGCCCTCCGTAACGGGTTCCCAGCCGCCGCCCTCGTCATCGTCATCGGCGGCGCGCAGCAACGTTCGGAAAGCAGACGTTGAATCGATCACGACCGCCAAGCTAACCGGCGCGCCCCGGCGCCCGCACGTCAATTCCCGTGCCGGGCGCTGATTTCCGCCCATCCCGCACACCGGTTTCCACCCATCCCGCCCGCCGATTCCCGCCCGCGGCACCGATTCCCGCCCCGCGCGCGGATTTTCGTCCACCACGTACACAGGTTTCCGCTCACCACGTGCGCCGGTTTCCGTCCGTGCCCAACCCTGGGTTTCCATCCGGCGCGCCGATCCCCGTCCCCCATGCCCCCGTCCCCCATACCCCCATCCCCCATACCCCCGTCGTCCCCGCCCCCGAGGGATCACTCAGCCCGCGCTCACCCGTGCGGATCGACCGGTGTGAGGACACCGAGCCGGTCCTCGATCGCCTGGGCCGCGTCCAGGCACAGGTCCTCCCGGAACGCGCGCCCGATGACCTGTGCGCCGGTGGGCAGCCCGTCGGCGATCCCGGTCGGTACGGCCACGCCGGGCACGCCCACGAAGCTGGTCGCGGTGCACAGCCGCATGCCCGACGCGACCCGGTCCCGGCCCGCGCGGTCACGCGACTCCAGCCCCGGCTCGACCGGTGGCTCGGTGAACGACGGGCCGAGCACCAGCGGGTACTCGTCGAGGAATTCGGCCCAGGAGCGGCGGACGTTCATCCAGGCGCCCATGAGCTTCATGAACTCGTCCGCGCTCGCGGGCGGGGTCTTCTCCATCGCCATCGCGATGTACCGGTCGCCGCCCTCGCCGAGCAGCGTGCGCACCGCCGGCCAGGTCGGGGCGAACTCGGTCACGGTGATCCGGCCGTACACCTCAAGGGCCTCGTCCAGCCGGGGCACGTCCGGCACCTCGCGCACGTCGTACCCGGCGTCCCGCAACGCGTCGGCCGCGGTCGCGACGGCGCCGCGCACCGAGGGGTGGACGCCGTGCCCGCCGGGGTCGGCCACGACCGCGACCTTCAGCGGGCCGGGGAGCGGCTCGCCGTAGGCGGGCACCGGTAGGGCCCGCGGGTCGCGCGGATCGGTGCCGGCCAGCACCTCGTACGCCAGCCGGAGATCGGCCACGCTCCGGGCCAGCGGGCCGTCGGTGACCAGCATTTGGGACGCCGGTCCGGGATCGTCCGGCCCGAAGGTGCGGTGGTCCGCCGGGAACCGGCCGGTGGACGGCTTCAGCCCCGCCACCCCGCAGAACTGGGCCGGAATGCGTACCGACCCACCCGAGTCGTTGCCGAGCCCGAGCGCCGCCATGCCCGTGGCCACGGCCACCGCGTCACCCCCGCTGGTACCGCCCGGGGTCCGGCCGGCGTCCCACGGGTTGGCCGTGTCGCCGAACAGTTCGCTGCGCGTGTGCATCCCCGCCAGGATCAGCGTGGGCATGTTGCTGTGCCCGATGGGGATCGCCCCGGCCGCACGCAGCCGCGCCACCGGGGGCGCGTCGGCCGGCGCCACCAGATCGCGGAAGCGCTTCACGCCGAACGTGGTCGGCACGCCGGCGACGGCGGTGGTCTCCTTCACCGTGAACGGCACGCCCGCGAGCGGCCCCAGCGCTTCACCGGCGGCCCGTCGCCGGTCCGTCCGCTCCGCGGCCTCCCGCGCGCGCTCCGCCAGGAGCTGTGTGACCGCGTTGACCTGCGGGTTGACCTCGGTGATGCGCTCCAAGTGACTGTCGACCAGTTCCGCGGCCGAGATCTTCCCGGCGCGCACGGCCTCGGCCTGCGCGGTGGCCGGCAGCTTCCACAGGGCGTCTTGCACGGTCTTCCTTTCTTGTCCTGTCCTTCGTGATCGCACGCTTCGTCCGCGTGTGTCGTTCATGAACGGTCATGAGCACGTGTGTCGTTCATGAGCACGAGCACGTGTGTCGTTCATGAACGCGTTCTTGGTTCACGGCCTCGTCCATCTCCGTCGGCCGTTACCCGCGTACCGATGCGCTTGCATCGGAACTGTAGCCCAGAAGCGATACGAACGCATCGAATAAACTGCCCGGGTAACGAGCAGCCGTAAGACCGGGAGGCAATCGGGCATGCCCAAGCAGGTGGACCACGCGGGCCGACGCCGCCTCATCGCCGAGGCCGTCTGCCGCCTCGCCGACGAACGCGGACTGGAGGGCGTGACCCTGCGCGATGTCGCCGCCCGCGCGCAGGTGTCGATGGGCGCCGTCCAACGGTGCTTCCGCACCAAGGAGGAAATGCTCGTCTTCACGCTCGGGCACGTCGGCGAACGGATCGACGAGCGCGTGCAGGCCCGCCTCGTCAGGAGCCCGGCCCAGTCGGCCGGCACCGCGCTCGGCCACGCGGTCACCGAGATCTCGCTGCTCCGGGACGAGCACCGCGCCGAGGCCAGGGTCTGGCTCGCCTTCGTCGCGCAGGCGGCCGTCAGCGAGGCGCTCGCCACGCCGCTCAAGGCGAACTACGCGGCCCTTCAGAACGCGTTTGCCCGCCTCGTCGCGGAAGCCTGCGAGGGCACCGACCGCGCCGCCGACCTCGACCCACGACGCGAGGCCCGCACCCTCCTGGCCCTCGCGGACGGCCTCACCACACACGTCCTCGTCGGCCACCTCACCCCGGAGGAGGCACAGGACGTCCTCCACACGCACCTGACCGGCCTCTGGGAGCGACCGGCCCGGCTGCCTTCTCGCGAACCCTCGGACGCCGCGGATGCCGCGCGCACCGCGCACGCCACGCACGCCACGCACGCCACGCACGCCACGGACCAACCGAACGCTCGCTGACTCGATTCGTCCACTCGCCGAATCGTTCGCTCGTCGAATCGCCCGGTCACGCACTCGCCCACTCACACACTCACGCACTCGCCACTCACGCACTCATCGACCCGACCGTGGGCAGCCGCCCGTTCGCGGTGATGGCGCGGCGGTGCGTGGCGGTGCATGCCGGCCGTTCCAAGAGCGGCCTTCGAAGTGACCCAGGCCCCCCTTGGGTCCCCGGGAGTCGCGCCCGACCCGTCGACGGATCGTCGCCGGGCGGTCCAGGGTGGCGCGCAGGGTGTCACGGTGGCACGCCAGCCGCACCTTGTTCCGGACAGCCCCGCAGAGGCCCGTACTCGTAGCGCCGCCCGAAAGGGTCGCTCCCCTCCCGAGAACGCGCGGTGCCCGCGTCCCCCCTCCGCCGAACCGGTCGACGGCCGGACGGCCCAACGGCCCGGTCCCACCAGGGTCGTCCGTTCACGGTCACCACCACGCCTCCCCTTCCACTCCCGCTCCCACTCCCGCACACCACCGCAAACATTTCCGCGAATATCCCCGCACCCCGAGAATCGACCTTTCCCCGCATCTCCGGTTTGCATTCCGCGAACGTTTGCGGTCACCACCGAGGGGGCGGGAGACCTTTCCGCGGTACACATTCCTCCCGGAAATGCAAACGGAATCGGGGGCGATCCTCGATATCCGAGTGCGGCTACGTGAGCGGAAATGTCAAGCTCGGCGAGAGTCATGCCAGTCACAGCCGAACACCGCCGCCACCTGCGGGAATATGGTGCTAGGGTGCCTACTCGTTCGAAGCCAGGACGCTATGTCGTAGGTCCGTCATCACCTCTCGTTCCGGAATGGGAGTGGATTTCTCTTCTCTCTCCTCACCCCCGGACGCATGTGCCGCATCCACTTTTTTGGGAGCTCTTGCATGTCTGCTGACAGCCCGGCTGTCACCGTCCCCGGACCTCCGGAATCCTCCGGTTCCGACCCCAAAGGCCGGCATCTCGGCCTCGCCTTGTTTGTGATCGCCGCAGCCCAGTTGATGGTGGTCCTCGACGGCACCATCACCAACATCGCCCTGCCGAGCATCCAGGCGGCGTTGGACGTGTCCGACGCGAATCTGGCGTGGATCGTCAACGCCTACGCGCTGGCCTTCGGCGGGCTGTTGCTGCTCGGCGGCCGGGCCGGAGACCTGTTCGGCCGGCGGCGGATGTTCCAGGTGGGGATCGCGGTCTTCACCTTGGCCTCGCTCCTCGGCGGGCTCGCCCCCGGCGAGGGCCTGCTGATCCTCGCGCGCGTCCTGCAGGGTGTCGGCGCGGCCGTCGCGGCGCCCAGCGCCCTGTCCCTGATCGCCACGACGTTCCCCGAAGGCCCGCCGCGCAACAGGGCGATGGGGGTGTACGCCGCCATGGCCGGCCTCGGCGCCACCGTCGGGCTGCTGCTCGGCGGAGTCCTGACCGACGCGCTCGACTGGCGGTGGGTGTGCTTCGTGAACATCCCCATCGGCCTGGCCGTCCTCGCCGGGACCAGGACACTCGTCGAGGCCGAGCGCCACCCCGGGCGTCTGGACATCCCCAGCACCATCACCGGCACCGGCGGCCTGATCGCCCTGGTCTACGGCATCACCCGGGTCGGCGAGCACGGCTGGACCGACACCGCCGCCCTGAGCTGCTTCGCCGCCGCTCTCGTCCTGCTCGCGGTCTTCCTGATCGTCCAGAGCCGCAGCGCGCACCCGATGATGCCCCTGCGGCTCTTCAAGGACCGCAACCGGTGGGGCAGTTACGCCACGATGCTGTTCGTCGGCGGCGGCATGATGGCCATGTTCTACTTCCTGTCCCTCTACATGCAGTTGATCCTCGGCTACAACGCGGTCCAGGCGGGCTTGGCGAACCTGCCGTTCAGCGTCGGCATGGGCATCGCGACCACGCTCAGCTCCAAGCTGGCCGCACACCTCCCCCCGCGCCTGATCGCCGGGCCCGGGCTGCTGGTCGCGGTGGTGGGCATGTTCTGGTTCGCCACCCTCACCCCCGAGTCCTCGTACGCCGGGCACCTGCTGCCCGCGATGTTCGTGACGGCTCTCGGGCTCGGGATGAGCTTCGTCCCGATGACGCTGGGCGCGGTCAGCGGCGTCCGGCACCAGGACACCGGCATCGCCTCCGCGCTGCTGAACACCGCCCAGCAGGTCGGCGGCGCCCTGGGGCTCGCCGTCCTGGCGACCGTCTCGACCTCGGCGGCCAACGGCAAGCTGCCCGAGGCATCGGCGTCCTTCTACCGGGGGCTCGCCACCCAGGACCGAGGCCTGATGGCGAAGGCCGGGGAGGCGCTGACGCACGGCTACACCATGGCGTTCGTCGGCGCGGGCGCCGTTTTCCTCGCCTCGCTGTGCGTGACGGTCTTCGCCATCAACGCCGGGAAGCAGCGGGCGACAGGGGAGGCGACCGCCGTCCACATGGGGTGACGCACACGCCGCCGGCCTCGTCCCGCGATCCGCGGGCACCCGTCGGCGGCACATCACCCTCATCCCGCGATCCGCGGACACCCGCCAGGCGCACCTCATGAAGCCCGTCCCCCGGAAAGCCACCGGGGGACGGGCTCCGCGCCACCTGCCGTCGGCCCTTTCTCCACGTCCGGCGTCAGACGCCACACACCGAGAGCCACGACGACGGAGCCCTGTTGGCCGGCTGACGAGTCGGGCGGGGCCGACAGAGACCCCGGGCAGGTCCGCGAGCGGTCGCCTCGGTCCGGGATACCTCGATCCGAAATACCTGGGTCCGGAATACCTCTGTCCGGAATGCCTCGGTCCGGGGTGCGGCGATCAGGACTGCCGCGGGCATTCCTTCCACTTCAGGCGGTAGAGGGTGCTGATGTCACCGTCCGTGGAATCCATCGTCATGAAACTGGTCTTCTTGGGGTCCGAGGTACCGGCGTCGACCCGCAGTTCCGTGTTGATGTTGAAGTTCCGCCGTTCGCCGCAGGGCGCCCAGACGATCGTCCCGATCTCGGTCTCGTCGGATGCCTGCCAGTTGTCGCTGTAGGGCCCGGTGTACGGGTGGGTGGTCGGGCTGGTCACCGAGGAACCCTGGAAGTAGTACGACGCCTTGTGGATGGCGCTCGCGCCTCGTTCCAAGTGCGCGAATCCGCGGTAGTCGGCCCCCGCGATCGCGTAGGTGAAGCCGTGGGGGACGTGCACGATGAGGTTGAGCTGACAGTTCTTGCGGAAGTCGGTCGGCGCCGTACCGGCGCCCGCCTGCGCCAGGTACTTGCTGTAGGTGACGGTGAAGGCGGTGTTGTCCTGCGAGACGGCCACCGCGGCGGAACCCGCCGGACAGCCGGATCCGTTGACCGTCGCGATCTCGATCTGGATCTTCTCGGGCGGCACCGTCGGCGCGGCGGAAGCGCTCTGCGCGGACAGCAGCGAGGCACACAGGGCCGCGGTAGCGGCGGCTGCGGAGAGGGCGCGTGGCATGTTTCTCCGATCGGTCGTCGCCGGGCGGACAGCCGGACGCACACACTCCCCGCACGGCGCTGGACAGGACGAACGGGCACGAAATGCCCGGCGGTGCTGTGCTGGCGTGCGCCCTGCGGCAGGTGCGACCACAGGGCCGGAACGGGAAGAACGCAGAACGCAGAACGACGAACGCAGAACGCAGAACGACGAACGACGAACGCAGAGCAGAACGAACAGAACGAGCAGAACAACGAGCAGAACAAGGAAGAACGAAGAACGCGGCCGAGCCGCCTGATGGCCCGTAGGGCGGGGCCCGCAGGACGGCAACCCGAAGACCTGCCACGGCCGAGCGCGGCCGGTGAAGCATGTACGTACCGATCCGGTACGGGAGGACAGCCACCGCAGCGGCCGACGACCCGTCACGCGGGGACCGGCGCGGAACTTCCGCAACGGTAGGAGGTCCGAACCAACACCGTCCAGATGCCCGCACCAACTCCTTTCCGCACACGGGCCGCGACGCTCCGACGCCTCCCTCTCGGCCCTTCCCGCCCTTCCCCTCCCCCTCAGCCCTTCCCGCTCTTCCCCTCCCTTGCCGCCCTTCCTGCCCTTTCCCTGCCTTGCCGCGCACGGGCAGTACCGCGGACCGTGACGCCGGCACGGGCCTCCGCCGACCCGCCTCGTTGGTCTGCGGCACGTGAGGGCTGCGGCACGTGTGGGCTGCCGCACGTGAGGGCGGCGGACCAACCCCCGGTCACGGACGTATGGTCTGGCCCTGCGCGGTGCCTTCTACGGCTTCCACATACGCACGGGCTACCTCGGCGACAGGAGTGCCGTCGGCCGGGTCCATGCCCAGGCTTTCCAGGGTCTCCTTGATCCACCCCGGGCTGATGAGATTGATCCGCAGATTCCGCGGCATCTCACCAGCCGCGTTGCGGACGAAGCCCTCCAAGCCGGTGTTGATGAGGGCGCCCAGCGACCCGCCCTCCAGCGGAGCGGAGAAGGTGCCCCCGGTCAGCGTGATGGAGCCGCCGTCCCGGAGATGGCGCAGGGCTCGCCGCGCCAGGGCGACCTGTCCCAAGAGCTTGCCTCGTATGCCCGCGGCGATCTCGTCATCCGTCACCGACGCCAAGTCCACCAGCGGGCCGCTCGCCGCGCAGCACACCACCGCGTCGAGGTCCGGCATCTCGTCGAAGATCGCGTCCAGGGAGGAAGGATCCTCCAGATCCACCGTCACCGGGCCTCTGCGCGAAGCCTTCACCACCCGGTGAGAAGCCTCCAACGCGCCGACGACAGCACTGCCGACCGTTCCGGTCGCCCCGATCACAAGTACGTTCATGTCACCGAGCATGTCAGGGGTGGCACCCGGAGAATCGGCACTGCCTCGGGGACATGGCGCAAGGTGCCTTTCGTGCCTGCTTCGAAGAAGGCGATCGGGAATCGTGCGTAAGAATCGTGCGTACGCCCGTTCGATCTCTGGTCGATCGGCGGAGACGTGTAACAACCAGCGGCCGGGGCACCTGGGAGGCGGCCACCGTGTTCAAGCCGCGCACTGTGCTGCGTTCTTCCCCCGCGCGGTCGCCGCCACGGAGCCGGCGGCCGGTCCGTGCGGTCGCTGCGAAGGCCTCCCCCTCGTAGCCACTGCTCAGGGGCTCTCCCGCACAGTCTCCGAGAAGGGATCGTGACGACGACCATGACGACCGAAGCCGATGCCCGGCATTACGACGAGCGGGGAGAGGTTCCCCTGAAGGGTTACGCCACCCTGGCGACGACCTTCGGGGTCGCCGTGGGACTGTACGCGGCGGTGCTCCGGCGGCGGGCCGTGGTGCTGCCGGAGCGGGTGCCGCCGTGGGACGTTGCTCTCCTCGGGGCGGCGACGTACAAGGCGTCGCGGCTGATCACCAAGGACAAGGTCACCAGCTTCCTCAGGGCACCGTTCACCCGCCGCGAGGAGGACACGACGGCGGGAGAGGTGATGGATCAGCCGCGCGGCAAGGGCCTGCGGCTGGCCGTCGGCGACCTGATCTCCTGCCCGTTCTGCATGTCCGCCTGGGCGGCCGGGGCGCTGGTCGGCGGCTACGCCGCGGCGCCGCGGGCCGCCCGCCTGATCGGTACCGGGTTCGCCGCCATGACGGTCTCGGACTGGCTGCAGTACGGCTGGACCTGGATCCAGCAGCATGTTGAGGGCTGAGGGCCCCTGGGGGCGTCCTTCGGGCGGGTAGCGGCGGGTAGCGGCTGCGGCCGGGGGGTGGGGCGGCCTGCCCTCGTGTGACTACTGGTTGCATGTTTCGAGGCACCAGTGGAGCTCGACGTCCGGCAGGCCGCCACGCCCCAGTAGTCCACGCAGACGGCTGTGCGAAGATCCAGGAACCGCGCACAGCCACTGTGGAGGACAACGATGTTCGCGATTTCCCTGGGTGACGGAGCCGAGTTGCGGCCGTTGGAGCCGTGGCGGGCCGAGGAGTTCCTCGCCCACATGGACCGAGGTCGCGCGTATATAGGGCAGCACGTCGGGCTTCCCGATATCACCGCCGATCTGGACTCCGCGCGGAGCTGGCTCCAGGCGTACGCCGACAAGACCGCTGCCGACACCGGCCGGCTCTACGGCGTCTGGCTCGACGGACTGCTCGTCGGCGGGGTCCTCTTCCGGGTCTTCGACACCGCCACCGGCAACTGCGAGGCCGGCTGCTGGCTGGAACCGGCCGCCGCCGGCCGCGGGCTGGCCACCCGCGCGGCCCGCAGGATCATCGACTGGGCGATCCGGGAGCGCGGGATGCACCGCGTGGAGTGGCAGGTGTCGTCCGAGAACGCTCCGAGCATCGCGGTGGCCAAGCGGCTCGGCATGAGCCAGGACGGAGTGCTGCGCGAGAACGACCCCTATCGGGGCGTGTTGCAGAGCACCGAGGTCTGGTCGGTGCTCGCGCCGGAGTGGCTTGCCGCGCGGAATGCTCGTTGAGGCCGATAGGCGAGTGACGGTCGACGGTGGGACGCAGGCGACGGTGGGATGCGGGCGACGGTGGGATGCGGGCGACGGTGGGATGCGGCGCGCGGGGTTCGGGGCCCATGGTCGGGAAACGGGAAAGGCACCGAGGACGAGCCGCGCGCGCTGTTCACGCGCCGGAGTCGGGTCCGTTCGGGATTCAGCCCTCCGTTCGGGAATCAGCCCTTGCCCTTTCCCGCCTTCTTGTCGAGGCGGCGGCGCTGGCGCGGTGTCGGTTCCTTCCGCCCTGATTGCTGAAGGTAGCCGTCTTTCCGTTTGTCATTGTTCATGGTGTCTCGGTTCTCCCTCTCGTTTCTCCTGTTGACCGGCCCGGCCCCGCCCCCGGCTTCCGGACCGCCTACTTGCCGAGCTGCTGGATGCGGTCCTTGGCAAGGGTGGTGGCGATGGTGGCCCGGCGGGGCTGGCCCTTGACGAAGGCCTCGGCGAACTTCTTGGCCTGGTCGTACTCGATCTTGCCGGGCATCGGGGGCTCGTCCGGGTTGACGTCGACGTCGACCAGGGAGGGGCCCTTGTGCGCCAGCGCTTCCTTGATGGCCTTGGCGACTTCCTTGCCCTTGGTGACCTTGACGCCGAAGCCGCCGCAGGCCCGCGCCCAGGTGGAGAAGTCGGCGACCGGTTCCTGATAGCGCACGCCGTGTTCGGGATAGCCGAGGACCATCTGCTCCCACAGGATCTGGCCGAGGGAGTTGTTGTTGTTGATGACCACGGTGATGGGCAGCTTGGCCTGGACGGCGGTGAGGAAGTCGGCCATGAGCATGGAGAAGCCGCCGTCCCCGACGTAGGCGATGACCTGGCGTCCGGGGTGGGCGTGCTGGATGCCGATGGCGTACGGGAGGCCGGGTGCCATGGTGGCGAGGTTGCCCGACAGGTAGAAGCCGCGGTTGCGGCGGATGGTCCAGTGCCGGGCCGCCCAGGTGGCGATGGTGCCGCTGTCGCAGGTGAGGATGGCGTCGTCGGAGGCCAGGTCGTCGATGACGCTGACGACGTACTGCGGGGCGATCGGGCTGCGCTTGGGGTTCTCCAGCGCCTCCATCTTGCCGCGCCACTTGTCCATGGCCTTCTGGAACTTCTCCAGGTGTTTGCGGTCCTTCTTGCGGTCCAGCAGTGGCAGCAGCTCGCGGAGCCCCTCCTTGGCGTCCCCGATCATGGGGACCTCGGTCGGCATCCGGGCGCCGGCCCGGGCGGGGTCGGCCTCCAGTTGGACGGTGCGGACCTTGCCGGGTTCGGGCAGGTGCTGGGTGTACGGGAAATTGGTGCCGATCATGAAGAGGGTGTCGCACTCTTCGATCAGTTCCTCGCCGGGCCGGGTGCCGAGCAGACCGATGCCGCCCACCGCGAACGGGGAGTCGTCCGGGATGACCGCCTTGCCCGGCAGGGTCTTGATCACCGGGGCGCCGAGGGTGTCGGCCACGGCCAGCACCTCGTCCCGGGCGTGCAGCGCGCCGACGCCGGCCAGCAGGGCGACCTTGTGCCCCGCGTTGAGCACCTGGGCAGCCGCCCGTAGGTCGGCCGCGCGCGGGACCCCTGGTGGCGGGAGGTAGATGGGCGCGGTGACCGGCGGCCGGGCGGGCGCCACGTGCTGGTACGGATCGGCGTCCGCGTTCGCCACCTGCACGTCGTTGGGGAACGACAGGTGCGCCACGCCGCGCCGGGCCAGGGCCGTACGCACCGCGATGTCCACCACGCCCGGGAGCTGGGCGGGGTTGTCGACGATCAGGTTGTACTCGGCGAGGTCCGCGTAAAGGTGCTCGACGTGCACTTCCTGCTGGTAGCCGGTGCCGAGCACCGACGTCTCCTGCATGCCGGTGATCGCCAGGACGGGGGTGTGGTCGAGCTTGGCGTCGTACAGGCCGTTGAGCAGGTGGATCGCACCGGGGCCCGAGGTCGACAGGCACACCCCCAGCTTCCCCGTGGCCTTGGCGTACCCGGTGGCCATGAAGGCCGCCGCTTCCTCGTGGCGCACCAAGAGGAAGCGGATCTTGTCGCGATGCCGCCGCAGGCCCTCCATGATGCCGTTGATGCCGTCCCCGGGCAGGCCGAAGACAGTGTCTACCCCCCAGTCGATCAGGCGTTCCACCAGTGCTTCGGATGCGATGCGTGGCATGGCGTCGTCCGGCTCCGTTTCCTGTCGTCTTCCTGCGGTCTTCCTGCGGTCTTCCTGTGGTCGTCCTGCGGTCTTCCTGCGGTCGTCCTGCGGTCTTTCTGACGTCTTCCTGCGGTCGTCCTGACGTCTTCCTGTCGTCCCGGCCGGACTACCGGTTCGACTTGGCCGCGCTGATGTCGCCGAGGGCCGATCCCGGGTCCTTCTCCATGGCCAGGTCGCCCAGGGAGACGACGCCCACGGCCTGGCCGCCGTCGACCACCGGAACCCGCCGCACGGAGTGCTCGCGCATCACCTGCGCCGCGCGCTTCAGGTCCTCGTCCGGTCCGACGGTGACCAGGTCGCTGCTGCACACGCTGCCCACGGTGGTCTTCTTCGTGTCGCTTCCGTCGGCCACCGCGCGGACGACCAGATCGCGGTCGCTGACCAGTCCGCGGAGCTTGTCGCCCTCGGCCACGAGGACGGCGCCGATGTTCTGGTCGCGCATCTGCCGGGCGACGGCCTCCACGGACGTCTGAGGCTCGACGGTGACCGGGGCGCTGGTCATGATGTCGCGGACGTGCTGGGGCATGGGGTACCTCCGGGTTACGGACGGGTGGTGCTCGGGTCGCCCCGCCGGGTACCCGGCCGGTGGCCGGGTGAAAGCCACCCTTCGCCCGGATGGGGGCGGGTTGCGCCGGCCGGGCGTCCGCCGGATGCGGCAGGTCAGCGGTATGGATGCGGACGAGTCGCAGGTGCGGACGCGGCAGGTGAGCGGTGTGGGTGCGGACGAGCCACCGATGCCGACGCGGCAAACGAACAGTCCGGACGCGGACAAGCCACCGACACCGACGCGGCAAACGAACGACCCGAACGGAGCAGACGCACGCGCACCTCAAACGCGGCAGCCCAGCGCGGCAGACCAGCACCCCGAACGCACCCGACCAACAGCCCGACCGCAGCCAACCAACCGCCCGACCGCAGCCGACCACCCACAGCCGCCCCCTCACAGATCAGCGGCCCGCCGCCATCACGTCCGCCCCTCCCCCTCCTGGACCTCCTCCAGAACGGGAACGGCCGGCTCGGTCATCCAGTCGGCCCGGAGCACCCGGAAGCCCGCGTGCTCGTAGGCGGCACAGACCTGCTCGTCGTCATCGACCACCAGCGCGATGGAACGCTCCTGGGTCAATTGCTCCAGCAGCCGCAATTTGGTGACGCGGGCGGGACGACGATCACCTTCGCCCCGCATCAGCAATTCCCCGGGCGGCAAACCGTGCCGGTCGAGCCATCGCAGGGTGTCGGCGCGGCAGCGTTCCGGTCGCCCGGTGACATAGGCGATGTCGCATTCCGCGGCCATCCGCATTGCCACAGCAACGCCCTCGGTCAGCGGCGGGTCGTCCATGGCTGCACCGAAGAAAGCGTCCCAGTCCCGTGGCTGCCGCTGGAGGAACGGCAGGCGGTGCCGGACGTCGGCCAGCGTTCCGTCCAGGTCGAATACCGCCAAGGGCCGGGCGGTCATCGGCATCCTCGATCCACCTCGCGTCGGAAGGTCGCGGACCCGCGGAGGCCCAGCCCCGCGGTCCGGCAAAGCCGTGGATTCATGGAAAGCCCCACCCGCCAATCCCCACCCCACCGGGAAATTTCCGCCACCACCCTGCCGCTATGCTTTGCCTCTGCAATTACTGTATGTATTGAGGGGCGCATGACCACCGAACAACACGCCGGCACCAGGATCGAGCTGTCCTACGGACCGACGATCGAGGATTTCCGGGAAGCCCTGCGGGCCCATGCGCGGGTTTCCGCCTCCCGGCGGCGGGCGAAGTGGCTGATGATCGCGTCCGCCGGTTTGGTGCTGTTCACGGTGGCCTTGTCGTTGACGGCCGAGGGGCCCGTCGACCTTCCCATTCCGGTGATGGTCATGCCGGTGGTCTTCCTTTTGGTGATGCTGGGCCTGCCATGGCTCCAGGCCCGTCAGTTCCACCGCCTCTCGGCGGCGGGGGGCGAGTGCCGGACGGTGGTGGACGGGTCCGGCGTCACCGTGACGAACCAGCAGCAGTCCAGTGTCCAGACCTGGCAGGCGATGCCCCGTTACGCCGAGACCAAGCGCGTCTTCGTCCTCTTCAGCGGGGACAGGAACGCGTCCGCGCTCACGATCCTGCCCAAGCGCGGGGCGAACTCGGCCGCCGACGTGGACCGAATGCGCGCCGTCTTCGACCGCCACCTGACCCGCGCCTGACGCCTCGCGGCAACCACCTCCGCCCCAGCCGTCCACCCCTCCACCTCACAGACGAAACCACAGGCGAAAAACACCGCACAGCCGGAGAACACCCCCTCGGGCGCAAAATCCCCACTGGCCAAAAACGCCCCAACTGACGTGTTCCCACCCGGTGTTGTCCACCCGTACCAGGCCCGAACATACTTCCCCCGGGGCCCGCGGAGGCCCCGCTTTCGCGGTGAACTTCAGTCACCTGGGGGGAAGTTTGCGCACCAACGTCAGAAGACTCGGCGCCGTCGCGGTGGCGACCGCGGCGGCCGTGGCGCTGGCGGCGGGCATGACCGCCCCGTCGGCCGGCGCCCAGCCCGACAACGACGCAGGGGCAGGGGCCGGGGCCGGTACGGCCACGGCCGCCAAGGCCCGCACCGGCCCCGTCGCGCACTGGATCACGTTGATCACGGGCGACCGCGTGGCGGTGGACGACACCGGGCGTCCGGTCACCGTGCGGCGCGCGCCGGGCCGCGACCGGCTGCCGCTGAGCGTGCGCAGCGTCGACGGCCACCACTACGCGGTGCCGCTCGACGCGCAGCGGCTGATACGCGAGGGGCGCCTCGACCCGCGCCTCTTCGACCTCACCTTGCTCAGCCGTCCGGAGTACCGCGCCGCCGAGGCGGACGGGCCGCGGCTGATCGTCGGCTATCGGGGCGCCGCCCCCGAGGTGAAGCGGGAGTTACGCGCCGCCGGGGACACCGAGATCCGGCGCACGCTCCCCAAACTCAACGCCGAAGCGGTCACCGCCGATCACGAACAGCCCGGGAAGGTGTGGGAAGCGCTCACCAACGAGCCCGCGGGCGGCGGCAGCGACCGCACCGCCGCGGCCGGGGTGGCCCGGGTGTGGCTGGACGGCGTCCGCACGGTCCGGCTGGACCAGAGCGTCCCGCAGATCGGCGCGCCCACCGCCTGGAAGGCCGGTTACGACGGCAAGGGCACGAAGATCGCCGTCCTGGACACCGGCGTCGCCCAGAACCACCCGGACCTCGCCGGCCAGGAGATCGCGGAGAAGAACTTCTCCGACGCGGCCGACAACCAGGACCGGTACGGCCACGGCACCCACGTCGCCTCCATCGCCGCCGGAACCGGCGCCAAGTCTCAAAGCAAGTACAAGGGCGTGGCCCCCGGCGCCCGGATTCTGGACGGCAAGGTCCTGGGCGACGACGGCGCCGGCAGCGACTCCGGCATCATCGCCGGCATGGAGTGGGCCGTCGCGCAGAAGGCGGACGTGGTCAACCTGAGCCTCGGTGGGTCGGACGCGCCCGGCATCGACCCGCTCGAAGAGGCCGTCAACCGGCTGAGCGCCGCCTCCGGCTCCCTGTTCGTGATCGCGGCGGGCAACAGCGGCCCCGGCCGCATCGACACGCCCGGCAGCGCGGAGGCCGCGCTCACCGTCGGCGCCGTCGACAAGAAGGACCAGCTCGCCGACTTCTCCGGCACCGGCCCGCGGACCGGCGACGCCGGTATCAAGCCCGACCTGACCGCGCCCGGCGTGGACATCGCCGCCGCGGCCTCCCCCGGCAGCCTCATGGAGCAGGAAGCGCCGCCGGTCGCGGACGGCTACCTCGCGGGCTCCGGCACCTCCATGGCCACGCCGCACGTCGCCGGTGCCGCGGCGATCCTCAAGCAGCGCCACCCGGACTGGAGCGGCGAGCGCATAAAGGCGGCCCTGACCGCGTCCGCCGCCCCGCACGCCGGCTACTCCGCCTACCAGCAGGGCACCGGCCGGGTGGACGTGGCCAAGGCGCTCACCCAGACCGTCGTCGCCGAGCCGGTCTCGGTGAACTTCGGTACGCAGCAGTGGCCGCACGCCGACGACAAGCCCGTCACCAAGCAGCTCACCTACCGCAACCTCGGCTCCGCGCCCGTCACCCTCGACCTGTCCCTCACCGCCACCGGCCCCACCGGCAAGCCCGCCCCCGAGGAGACGTTCCGCCTGGGCGCGCGGCAGGTGACGGTCCCCGCGGGCGGCACCGCTCAGGTCCCGCTGACCGCCGACACCCGCCCCGGCGGCAATGACGACGGCGCGTACACCGCGTACGTCCTCGCCCGCGGCGGCGACCAGACCGTCCGCACGGCCGCGGCCGTGGTGCGCGAGGTCGAGTCCTACGACGTCACCTTCCGCCACCTCGGCCGGGACGGCGCGCCCGCCACGTCCTACGACACCTCCCTGACGGGTATCGCCGGGCTGGGCCAGGGGCAGACGTTCACGCCCTTCGCCGCCGACGGCACCGCCACGGCGCGGCTGCCCAAGGGGCGTTACCTGCTCAGCACCTACATCCTGGGCGCGGCAGGAACGGGTGAGGACTGGCTGGTCGCGCCCAACCTGACGGTCACCAAGGCCGCCACGGTCACGCTGGACGCCCGTACCGCCAAGCCGGTGGACATGACCGTCCCGGACCGCCACGCCGAGCAGACCAACGCCTTCACCGACGTGGAGGTCGCCGACGGCAGGTACGCGCACGGCTCGTGGGGCGACAGCTTCCAAGGGCTGCGGACCGCGCACGTCGGGCCGAAGGCACCCGCGGGCGAGGTGCGCCAGCAGTTCATCGCGAACTGGGGCCGTGGGGTGGAAGCCGGGTACAACCTGGCGTACGGGTGGCCCGTCACCACCGTGAAGACCGGGTTCGTCAAGCACGCCCGGCCCGGCGAGCTCGCCAAGGCCGAGGTCCGGCTCGGCTCCTCGGTCACGCAGACCCTCGGCATCGCCCTGCCCGTTCCGTCCACGGGGAGCGCCATCACCGTGACGGCGGGCGAGTTCCGCGCGCTGCCGTACCTGACCACCCAGTACGTCAACGGGGTCGGCGCCAAGTGGTCGTTCGGCTTCAACGAGGTGACCCAGGAGCTGGACCCGATCGCCAACTACGGAACGGAAGAGACCGCCTACAAGCCGGGCGCCTCCTACCGGCACACCCTCAACGTGGGGGTCTTCGGGCCGGCGTTGGGCGACCGGCTCGGCCTGTTCCGCGAGGGCGACCGGATCTACGGCGCGCTGCCGGTGTTCGCCGACGGCGAGGGCCACTCGGGCGACGTGCGCTACGACAAGGTCACCACGAACCTGTACCGGGACGGCGTGTGGGTGAGTTCCAACAAGGACCCGCTGACGGGCGCCGCCTCCTTCAAGGTCCCGGCGGGCAGGGCGCACTACAAGCTCTCGACCACCGTCGTCCCGAGCAAGCACACCGCCGTCAGCACGGAGGTGCGCGCCACCTGGACCTTCTCCTCGGCCCACACCACCGCGCCCACCGCCCTCCCGGCGACCGCCGTCCGCTTCACCCCGGCCCTCGCCCCGGACAGCACCGCCAAGGCGAAGGCCAGGACGACCGTGCCGATCACCGTGCAGGGCTCCGCGGCGGGCTCCGGGCTGAAGGCGCTGACGGTGTACGTGTCCTACGACGGCGGCGCGCACTGGCAGAAGACGGCCGTCCACGGAGGGAAGAACGGCGGGAAGAAGCTCAGCGTCACCGTGCGCAACCCCGATGTGGGCAAGGGCATTTCGTTCAAGGCGTCGGTCACCGACAAGCGCGGCAACACCCTGACGCAGACGATAGTCAACGCCTATCGGGGGAAGTGACGACGTGATCACGGGCGACCGCCCCCGGGCAGGCACCAACCGCACGCCCGTGAACGCACCCCCGTGACCACACGCCCGTGAACGCACCCCCGTAACCGCACGCAGGTGAACGAGCAGCGTGGCCGGCCGGCCCTCGGAGGTCCGGCCGGCCACGTGGGCGGTCAGTGGTCAGTGGTCAGTGGTCAGCGGTCAGCGGCACTTGCCGCGCAGCCACTGCGCGTAGTCCTTGGTCCAGGACGTGGCGACGCGCTGGGGGTTCTGGGCGAGCGTGCTGCTCCAGCGGCCGTGGTTACCGGCGGCCGACGGCGGCGGTTCCCGCCAGGCGACCGTGTCCACCCACACGGGGTGCCGGGTCCGGGTCGCCGACAGGCCCGCGGCCCGAAGCCGCTCGTCCAGTACGGGTTTCAGTGCCTTGTCGTGCGTGTAGATCAGGATCTCCTGCGAGGCGATCCGCCGCTTGATGGGGACGATGACCTGGCGCCAGCCCGCTTCCCGCACGGACGCGTTCCGGCTCAGCAGAAACTTCCGGGTCTCTCCCTTGAGTTCCACCAGTCCGACGAGTTTCCTGGCCTTGAGCTGGTCCAGCCAGTCCCGGAAGGTGTGGACGGTTTCGCCCCGGTACGGGCCCCGCGTGATCGTCCGCCCGTGGAGGCGATCCGCACCGGTGGACCACCGGACCGCGGTGACGGACCGCTCGCGACCGGAGAGCCCGTACGTCGTGGGGTTGTGCCACATGACGCCCTCGGCCGCGTCGCGGGTGAGTTGCAGGTCGCCTTCCACACCTGCCGCGCCCCACGCCTTCATCTGGGACAGGGCGCGCGTGTTGTTCGGCTGACGGATCTGGTCACGTTGCCGGGCATTGGCCCCGGACGGATAACCGCCGTGCCCGAATATCTTCGGGCAGGCGGGCAGGGCGCGGGACGGAGTCGCGGACGCCGACGCGGGTGCGGCAAGGGTTCCGAGCACCAGTGTCGTGAAGACGGCGCCTACGCCCAGGTGGTGGAGTCTCATCGCGTTCTCTCCTCTTCGTCCTGACGCGCGGGGAAGGTGCGCGCCTGTTGCGGAGCGGTGGGCCCGGAGAAGAGAGCGGCCAAAGCCTCTCTCACCCGCGGGCATGGGATGTCATCGGATGTCTCGATAAAGGTTGGGCGGCAGGGGCCGTTGTGGCCTGTGCGGTGCTGCCAGAATGACCCGCCACCGGCCGGGGCGGCGGCACAGGCTCGGCCGAACGGGTTACCGGGGTCCCCAGGTGACGTGGTCCGGCATGGCCGGTCGAGGCAGGCTTCCGCAGGCAGCGCGGCGACACGACGTCGAGATCGAGATCGGGATCGGGATCGGGATCGTGTCGCCGCGGATCGGGCCGGGGAAACCGCGCCGGGATCATCGGCAGGTCAGGCCTGGGAGGCCGAGCCGGGATCGTCAGCAGATCAGGCCCGGGAGACCGCGCCGCCATCGTCAGCAGGTCAGACCCGGGAGACCGCGCCGGGACCCTCGGCAGCCGCGGACCAGCCGCGGATCAGCCCCGGAAACCCGTCTCGTGATCGTCAGCACCCACTGACTGATCAGGCCGGAAACACCGTGCCGAAATCGTCGGCAGCCGCGGTTCAGACCCGGGACACCGTCCCGCACGAGTCGGCCGGTTCCTTGCTCAGGTCCCTGCTGCGGTCGTACGGGTCCACGGCCTCGCCGCTGGGCTCGGGGCCGTCGGGTGCGTCCGTGGCGAACATCGGGTGCAGGAAACCGTCATCGCGCGCGCAGGAGGAATTGGAGGCCTCGTGCTGGTACTGCCCCAGGCCCAGCTTTCCCGGAGTGTTCTGGTAGCGGGCGGGGTCGGTGAACTCCAGGTCCAGTTGCCTGCGCACGATCGTGCGCGTCACCTCGTGCGCGCCGACCCGCGCCTTCACCACCGGGTAGACGAAGGTGTAGTCGGCGTGGATCACGAGAGTGCCGTCCTTGTCGTCGGCCTCGTAGGTCATCCGTCCCCGCGTCTTGACGATGTCACCGGCCGGCCGCACCTCGGTCGGGTCGAAGCGGGAGAAGAACGACAGCGGATCGTGCTCCGCGCCCGGGCTGCGCAGTGCCTTCCGCATCAGTTCGAGCGTGCCGGGCTGCTGGGGATCGGTCAGCTCCAGGGCCGCCTTCGGCTGTCCGCCGCTCAGCGTCGTCGGGTCGAGGTTGGCGCTGACGAGCCACTGCTTGGCCTGGCGCAGGGCGCGGGCGACCTGTTCCTTGTCCATCCACCCGGTGGCCTTGGCCGGGGGCAGGACGATCCCGGCCGGGCCGTCCGCGTACCGCTCGGCCGGGGAGCCGGCGAAGGGGCGCTCCAGCGTGGGCGTCGCGTTGCCCGCCTCTTGGCCGGGGGCCGCGGTGGGGGCTGCCGTCTCGGGCGGCAACGGGGCGGCGGCGACCGTGTCGTTGTTTCCGGACAGCCGCGCGCGGATGTCGCCCGGGTTGACGACCCAGACGGCGCCGGCGGCCACCAGCAGTGCGGCGGCTCCCATGGCGGTCCGGCGCCGCCGCCGCGCCGCCCGCCCGTCCATCTCCCGCCACGCGGGCCCGGTCCGCCACCCCTCGGGCTCCGCGCCCGACCGGTCACGCTTCTTCTTGCCCTCGCCCGACGGTGTATCCGACGCCGGCGTCTTACGGCTCACAGTCTCGTTCTCTCGTTCCAGGCGACCGCCCGGAGCGGCAGGTGTGCTGGTCAGCCGGCCGGTTCGGGCGTCGACGATGAAAGATCAACATCTACCCTCCGGCCCTGCTCCCCCACAAATCAGGGCACCTCCGGCACCGTGCCGGGCCGTGTGCTGGGCAGGGTGACCGCGGCGCTCTTCTGACTGCTCCGTGGGCGGGCGACGGCCGCGTGAACAGTTCGGCCCCGTGCCCCCGTGCCGCGTCACACCCACGCACCTCCCCGACGCATGTCCTTGCCCTCGGCCGTATCCCGTTCGGCCCCCTCCCGAAGGCTGGGAACGGCGAACCGGGCCAGGCTGGAGGCGACAGCGCGCCCTCCAGGGAGCCCCGTTCCACCAAGGAAGAACCTCATGCGCATACACGCCGCACTCACCGCCGCGGCCCTGGCCGCCACCGCCCTCCTGGCCACGGCAGGCCCTGCCGGGGCGGACGCCCCTTCCGATGAGTGGCAGTTCCAGCTCAAGACCCTCGCGAACAAGTGCGTGGACGTGAAGGACAACTCCACGGCCGATCGCGCCCCGATCATCCAGTACGGCTGCCACGGTGGCCGCAACCAGCAGTTCAGGGTCAAGTCGCTGGGCAACGGCGAAGTGTTGATCAAGTCGCTCATCGGCAAGTGCCTGGACGTGGAGGACAACTCCACGGCCGACCACGCGCCGGTCATCCAGTACAGCTGCCACGGCGGCCCCAACCAGCGGTTCCGGCCCGTGGTCACGCCCAACGGAACCTCGGTGATCAGAACGAGTGCGGGCAAGTGCCTCGACGTCAAGAACGGCAGCCTGGACGATGACACCCTGATCACCCAGTACACCTGCAACAACACGCCCGCCCAGCGCTTCAAGCCCGCCTGAGCACACCCAGTCCGGTCACGGCCCCGCACTCCACGCGGCACGATCGCGGGAGACGAGGCCCTGACAGGTGGGCGGGCAGCGGCGGGCCGACCAGCCGACGGGTTCGTTCGGTGGGTTCGTTCGTTGCGCCCGCCCACTGGGCTTCACAGGGCGCGCGGCTTCTCCGACGCTGCCCCGCGGTGATCACGCCCGCGCACCACACAGCCGGATCGGCGCCCCCGCGCCGCGCTCCCCGCGCCCGCGCCCCCTAAAACCGACATCAAGGTATGTTCGGCATGGCGTTCGGCAAGGTGCTGCCGATGGGGGGCGCGCCTTTCCGCTGCCGCGCATCGCGTCGTCACCGCCCAGCCGTAACGTCAATTCACCAACATCAAGCGATGTTTGCTGATATTTACCGTTACGGAGATACCCATGCCCATCGTCGTCGCCACGATCAAGACCCAGCCGGGCCAGACCGAAACCGTCCTGAACGTCTTCCGCGCCCACGCACCCGCCGTCCACCAGGAGGACGGCTGCCTCCTGTACGCCGTGCACTCCGGCCCCGACCGGGTTGTGGTGGTCGAGAACTGGGCCGACGGCGCCGCTCTGGACGCGCACTCCCGCGGCCCGGCGCTCGCCGCCATCGCGGCCGGGGTGTCCGACCTGCTCGCCGAACCGATGGACGTGGCGGTGCTGGAGCCGGTGGCCATGGGCGACCCGGCGAAGTCGACGCTGTAACGCCTCGCCCCGCGCTGAGGGACTCCCAAGAGCCCCGAAGGAACGCGCGGCGTGTGCCGGACCCCCGCCTACGACTTCGCGCCGAGCCGGTGGCTCCTCTCGCCATCGGTACGGGGGTGCGGCACACTCCGCACGTACGCCTGCGGGGGCGAGGCGGCCTACGCGTACGCCTACGGGGCACGCGTACGCCCGCGCCCGTTCCCCGGCTCGTCGGCTCCGACATCCAGCAGCAGAGAGGCAGCGGCATGGACTGGACGCTCGAAGTGATCGTCGTCCCCGTCTCCGACGTGGAGCGGGCCATGGAGTTCTACCGCGACAAACTCGGCTTCCGGCTCGACCACGACACGCGGGTCAACGACCAGGTCCGGATCGTCCAACTGACCCCGCCCGGCTCGGGGTGCTCCATCGTCATCGGCGAGGGCGTCTACGAGGTCGGCGGTGGCGAGGCGCCGGCACCCGGTTCGTACCGGGGTCTCCAACTGGTCGTCACGGACATCAAGAGGGCCCACGCGGAACTCACCGAGCGGGGCGTCGAGGTCTCGGAGATCCAGCAGCTGGGGCAGGGGGACGGGGCCACCTTCATGTTCTTCAAGGACCCCGACGGCAACGCCTGGGCGGTGCAGGAGTTCGTCCAGCGCGAGACCCGACCGCTGCGCGACACGCTCTGATCCCAGCGGCACCGAGGCGGCGGCCCTGACGGGTCCGTGGGGCATCCGCCCGCGGGTTTCCGTCAGGGCCGTCCTCCGGAAAGCAACCCTCGCGGGCACCCGCTCGCGCATGGCCCGGGCCATCGGCAACGGCACGGCGTGCGGCGCGGGCGCCGGGCCGCTCCGGCCGCCGCGGGGGGGGGGGGGGGGGGGGGGGGGGGGGGGGGGCCGGGGGGGGCGCGGGGGGGGGGGGGGGGGGTTGGTGGGGT
>NZ_JBEXNM010000094.1:0-28683 GCF_040611095.1 Streptomyces sp. NPDC003077
GGGGGGCGTGGGGGGGGGGGGGGGCGTTTAACCCCCCCGACCACGGACGACCGAGGCCGATCGCTGACGACCGAGGCTGGCCGAGGCCGCCCCGCCTGCTGACGACTGCGATCGTGCGGGTCGTTGGGGGGCCGGGCGACGGAGCGGGGCGGGGCGGACGGGGGCCCGAGGAGGTCCCCCGCGCAGGTCCCCGAGCAGATCCCCGCGCAGGTCCCCAGGCGAAGGAGGTGCCCAGCTCGCGCCATGGCCGGCCGCCGGACGTCTTGCCGGTACCGCCAGCCTCAGCCGGCCGATGCCACCAGCCTCACGCTTGCCCATGCCGCCAACCCCAAGCGGCCGATGCCGCCACCCTCAAGCAGAACGAAGCTCCTCGAACGTCCCCGCCGCGGTGAACGCGTCGGTGATCGGCGCGATGAGCGAGGCGAGGCGACGGGCGCCCGCGTCACCGATCGGCGCCCACAGCGCGGCGCAATGCTCGTCCGTTTCCCTCTCGATCCGCTCCCTCGCCGCGCTGCCGGCGGTGGTGATCGCGCCGTCGGAGTCGAGCCAGCCGCGCGCGACGAGACGCGCCGTCGCTGCGGCCCACTCCTGGTCGTCCCACAGGCGGGTCCTCCGCGCGAGGGCCGTGGGGAGGCGGCCTGTCGCGGTGTGCAGAACGAGGCAGTCGCACGGTCCGAGATCGTTGGCGGCGAGGACGACGAGATGCGCGTCACCGCGCCACTCGCGCACCACCGTGATCTGCTGCCACAGCGCGACGAGCGGATCGGACGGAAGCGCGACCGACGCGTTCGCGGCGGCCAGCATCTTGCCGGCGTAGTCGGCACCGGCGACGACCGGATCGATCAGCGACCGCGCCTCGGCGAGCCGCTCCTCCGCGAGGTGCGCGCCGACGCGCCGCATCGCCCGCCCGGCGGCCAGGAACCGGGCGGCCTGCCACCGTTCGGGCGGCGCGGCGTCCCACACGCCCGCCATGGCCCGCACCGCCCGCGGGCTGAAGTTGTAGAAGGCCGCGAGCGTGACCTGCCACGGAACCGCCCCCATCGCGGCCGACCGGAAGGCGAAGTACGCCGGTCCGCGCTCGCTCACGCCGAGCTTGGCCGCCTCCTGAGGGCCTTCGGGGACGAGGTAGATGAACAGGTGAGCCGCGGTGATGGCTTGGCTGATGTCGTGGACGGTGCTCAGGTCCATCGAGCCGTCGCGGAGGCGGACGGGGGCGGAATGGTCGTCGAGGCGCATCGGGGGTGTCCCTCCCGGGAGTTGAGCGGTGCCGTCAGGCGGGGGTGTTGCCGGTGCCGTCAGGCGGGAGTCGGCGGTAGTAATCAGGCGGGGGCGTCGGCGATGGTGATCAGGCGATCAGGCGATCAGGCGATCAGGCGGGAGTTTCGGCGGTGGCCATCAGGACCGCGCGGCCGAGGGTGTGGCCGGCCATGGTGAAGCCGAGGACGGCCGGAGTGGCGTCGGCCGGTACGCCGATGGACTCGACGTCCAGGGCGTGCACCACGACGAAGTAACGGTGCGGGCCGTGCCCGGCGGGCGGGGCGGCGCCGATGTAGCGGGCCAGGCGGGCGTCGTTGGGCAGCTGGTAGGCGCCCTCGGGCAGGCCCGAACCGGTGTCGTCACCGGCTCCCTCGGGCAACTCGCCGACCGTGGCGGGGATGTCGGCGACCGCCCAGTGCCAGAACCCGGACCCGGTGGGGGCGTCGGGGTCGTAGACGGTGACGGCATAGCTCTTGGTGCCGTCCGGCGCGCCGCTCCAGGACAGCTGCGGCGAGACGTCCTTCCCGCCCGGCAGGCCGGAGGCGTGCTGCTCGGGCGGCCAGGCGGCTCCGTCGGCGACGGTGGTGCTGGTGACGGTGAAGGACGCCACCTGGGGGAGGCGGGCGAAGGGGTCGTTGTCGTTGGCGCTCATCGCGACGTTCCTTTCGGGGCTGAGGACGGTGGGGCGGCTGGCTCATGGGGCCGCGGGGGCGGGGGCCGACGGAACGGCACCGCCGGAGAACCCCCACTCACCCACCCACCCACCCACCGCCAAATCGACAATAACAAAGAAAATCGATTATCTGCGAGACCGTCTATGCTGACGTGATGACTGGCACGCCTCACACCCCGGCCCCCTCCGGGAAGCACCCCGGGAAGCAGATGCTTTCCGAGCAGGTCTACGCACACCTGCGGGACGCGATCATGCGCGGGAGCTACGCCCCCGGTGACGCCCTCAAACCGCAGGACCTCGCCAGGGAACAGGGCGTCAGTCTGGCCGTCGTCCGCGAGGCGCTCGTGCGCGTGGTCGGCGACGGCCTCGCCGACCGGCTGCCCAACCGCGGATTCGCGGTCCCGTCCGTCTCCGACCGCCGCTGGCAGGAGATCGCGGAGGCCCGCCGGACCATCGAACCGGTCGTCCTGCGCATGTCCATCGAACGCGGCGACGTCGACTGGGAGGCCCGCGTCCGAGCCGCCCACCACCGCCTGGTCCGCACCCCGGCGTACGTCCCGGAGGAAGGCGAGTACTACAGCAGCGCATGGTCCGAGGCCCACCGGGTCTTCCACCGCACCCTGCTGGAGGGCTGCGGCAACCCCGCCCTGCTGGAGACCTTCGACCGCCTGTGGACCGCCAGTGAACTCGCCCGCCGCTGGTCGGCACACCGCAACCCCCACCGGGACGGCGCAAAGGAACACCGCGCCCTGGAGGAAGCGGCCCTGTCCCGCGACGCCGACACGGCGGCCGAGGTCCTGGTGCAGCACCTCACTCTGACCGCGACCGCTCTGACGGACGGTTCGGGTCAGGGTGCGTAGGTCCGGCCCGGAACCCGGCAATGCTCCCGTGCACGCGGACCGCACAGCCGACGACCGGTTACGAGGCTTTCCCGCACCGAGGTCCGCACCGAGATCCACAGCGAGCCCCGGAACGAGAACCCCATAGCGAGGCCCCTTAACGGCATGCGGCCCCTTCGGTTCCGGCGTCGGTCGTGCACTGGCCGCTGCTGTCGCGTTCCGGGCCGGCGACGGGCCGGTCGGATGGTGGACCCGTCGGGATGAAAGCATGAGCGGCATGTCCGAGATATCCCCCCTGTGGCAGGTCGCCCCGTCAGCCGAAGCCGCGTGGCTGGAGGAGTGCTGCCAGGACGATGGCCTCACGGGATTCCCCGTGCCCGGGATGCCGGACGCCGCCTGGGTGCTGAACGCGATGTACGAGCACGAGCACGAGCACGGCCACGGCGCGGTGTCGCACCATCAGGCGCACCAGGCGGCGCTGGCCGACGGCAGCGTCGAACCCCTCGTCGTCGGGGGTATCGACATCGACGCCACACCGGGCCTGATCGCCACGGGCGGCGGGCTGGGATGGGCCGGGCACCCCGGAGCCGGCTGGCGGCGGCTGCGGTGGGCGGAGCTGGCCGACCGCGTGGGCGAGCCCGTGGTGGCCGAGGGGCTGCTGCCCTCCTACCGCAGCGCGCCCGACGGGCGGGCCGAGGACGGCAGCTGGCCGACGGGGATCGAGCCGCCGACCGAGGGCAGCCTGGACCGGGACAGCTGGGACCGGCTCATCACCCTCCTGCTCAAGCACAGCCCAAGCGCCCCGGACACGCCCTGCTTCGCCTACTACAACCCGCTCCTCATGGGAAGCGTGGACGTCAGCCACCGACACGTCCTCACGGGCCGGCTGGGGGACGCCCACGCCCTGGCCGATCTGGAGGAGCCGGACTTCAGCCCGTCCAACTTCTGGCCGCAGGACCGCTCGTGGGCGGTCTGGACCGACTACGACCTGTGGGGCACCAAGGTGGCAGGCCCTTCGTCACTGATCGACGCCCTGGTCGCCGACCCGGACCTCGAAGCCGTACGCCTGCCCTGGGCGGTCTGACGCACCGGGACCGCGAACAACGGCCGCGGGACGCACAGGGCCGTGGCACTGGCCCTGTTCACCGCCGGGTTCCACGGCTTGGCCATCCCCCGGCACGCCCCGCCGCCGGCGCCACACCACCGCACTGTGCTTGAGCGAGTCCGAAGGTCGCACTGATCCGAGTACGCCGTGCGCAGCCGATTTCCCTACGAGAGCGCGGACGCGGCCAGGAGGTCGTGGACGCGGACGCCTCAGCCCTGGCGGTGCGCCGCATCAGCGCATTGCACGCGCCCCTCCGCGGTCACCGCCCGGTGATGCCGGCGGTCACGCGTGCCAGCAGCGGAACGCACTCCCGCAGTCGCTTCTGCTCGTCGGGGTTGAGCGTGTCGCGGATGGCGGTGTTGAGCCGGTTGGCGCGCTGCGAGCGTTCCTGCTGGAGGCGGGCGCGGCCCGGGTCGGTGATGTGCAGCAGGAGCTTGCGGCCGTCATGGGGATGGGGTTCGGCGCGCACCAGGCCGTTGCCGAGGAGTTCCTTCACGGTTTTGGCCGCCGCCTGGTGGGTCACGCCGCGCAGGTGGGCGATGTCGGCCGTGGTCTGCGGGCCGCCGCGATCGAGGTGACCGAGGGTGGCGGCCTCGCCGGAGGGCATGGTGTCCACGGCCCGCACGGCGCGGACCAGTTCCCCGATGACCTGCCGCAGGTCTTCGGCCAGCACGTCGTCCATAGGCCCATCCTATCCACCTTTGTGTAACCTGGATGTGTAACCAGGTTGTATATATTGAGAGGCTTCAGAGACACCGCCATGCAGCTCACCAAGTTCGGCCACGCCTGCGTCCGCGTCGAGAAGGACGGCCGCCGCCTGGTCGTCGACCCGGGCGGCCTGACCGAACCACAGGCACTGGAAGACGTCGACGCGGTCCTCGTCACCCACGAACACTTCGATCACTTCTCCGAAGAGGCGTTGCGCAAAGCCGCTGAGCGCAACCCGGCCCTGAGGATCTGGACCAACACCTCCGTCGCCCGGCGGCTGGACGGTCTCGGTGCCCGGGTCACCGCCGTCGGCGAGGGAGCGGCCTTCACCGCCGCAGGCTTCGACGTGAAGGTCTACGGAACGTGGCACGCACCGATCCACCCCGACATCCCGCGCATCGGCAACATCGGCTTCCTCGTCGACGACGCCCTGTTCCACCCGGGAGACGCGCTCACCGTCCCCGACGCCACCGTCGACACCCTGCTCCTGCCCGTGCACGGCCCCTGGTCCGCCACCGGACAGCTCATCGACTACGTGCGCGCTGTGGCCCCGCGACGGTCGTACGCCATCCACGACGGCGCCCTCAGCGACGTCGGCACCGCGATGATCGAAGGCTTCCTGGGCGACAACGGCCCCGGCGTCGGAGCCCCTTACCACCGCCTGACCGCGGGCGCGTCCATCGAACTCGGCTGAGACCGCGCCACGCGGCAGGCCACCTGAGAAAAGTTATGGGGCGGCACGCCGGATCGCCCCGCCGTGGCGTCCTTTGCGGAGGGCCCCCGGCCTGCGAATCGGGCGGCCTGCTCCGGGCCGTCGATGGCGACTTGATCAGGGCAGGTCGCGCAGGGGCGAGGGGCGAGGGGCGAGGGGTGGGCAGGGCGACGACCCGCAAGGAACCGACGCGGGCAGCACTGGCTGCGGCCGTCGGGAGGGCTGCCTATCCGCGATCCGCACCCGACTCGGTCGTGCCGTCCAGGGCCGCTTCGGGTTTCGTGTGGAGGATTTCGCGGGCCTGGTCCGCGGCGCGGGCGATGCTCTCGGAGACGAAGTCGACGAAGCGGGCGACGTTTTCGAGGCGGGTGGCGGCCGGGGTGCCGCGGCCGAGGACGTCGACGCCCTGTCGTGCGGTTTCGGCGAGGTGGGCGGTACCGCGGGCGCTGGCGATCATCGACTGGTACCAGACGTCGTCGTCGACGACGTAGCGCTCGCGGCGGCGCTCGTCGCGTTCCCGCCGGACGAGCCCCTGGCTGTCGAGGAACGCGATCGCTTTGGAGATGGAGGCCGGGCTGACCTGGAGCCGCTGGACGAGTTCGGACGCGGTGAGGCTGCCCGTGTCGCTGGTGAAGAGGCAGGCCAGGACGCGGGCCATCATCTTGGGCGAGCCCGATTGTATGAGGACGGTGGTAAGGGTCTCCTCGTACTCGCGCACGGCCTCGGCGTCGCGTCCGTGGGTCTGCGAAGGCGCCTGCGGCCCTCGGGGCGCGGTCTGTTTGCGCCGGTGGGCGCGGTGTTGGGTGGCGCGGTGGGCGAGGTCGGCGCGGTAGGAGGTGGGGCCGCCGTTGCGCATCACCTCGCGCGTGACCGTCGAGGTCGGACGGCCGAGCCGTCTGGCGATCTCCGCGTAGGCGAGGCCGTCCGCCAGCCCCAGCGCGATCTGCTGGCGTTCCTGCTGGGTGAGTCTGCCTCCCGGCATCGCGGTCCCCTTCGTGCTTTCCGTGGTCCTTGGACGCTCGCAGTATAGCGTTCACCTTCAATCCATTGCAACGAATGGGGGTGGGGTTGTTGCGTTAACTCGTAACATCGTTGCAATGATTTAACGGCTGTGAGCTGCTGCTTTATGGGTTGAGCGCAACAAGAGCGTTGCAAGGTAAGTAAAACGCAACGTAGCGTTTCACTCGTCCGAAACGACACGACGAGCCGAAGGAACGCACCATGCAGAAGTTCGACACTCCCGCCCCGGTGACCGCCGTTCTCGACATCCCCGCGGGGCACATCCGGTTCATCGCCGCGGACCGGGCCGACACCACGGTCGAGATCCTGCCCGCGAACGCCTCCAAGAGCCGCGACGTGAAGGCGGCGGAACAGACCACGGTCGTCTACGGCGACGGCGTCCTGCGGATCGAGGCCCCGGCCGCGAAGAACCAGATCCTCGGTCCGAGCGGGACCCTCGAAGTGACCGTCCAACTGCCCGCCGGTTCCCGCGTCGAGGCGAAGGCGGCCGACGGCGAACTCCGGGGCGTCGGGCGACTCGGAGACGTCACCTTCGAGGGCTCGCACGGCTCGATCAAGCTCGACGAGACCGCGAGCGCCCACCTCTCCACCCTCGCCGGCGACGTCTCGGTCGGCCGCCTGGGCGGCCCCGCGGAGATCACCACCGCGAAGGGCGACATCCGGATCGCCGAGGCCGTGCACGGCACGGTCACCCTGCGCACCGAGTCCGGCGAGATCGCGATCGGCGCCGCGGCCGGCGTCTCCGCCTCCCTGGACGCCGGCACCTCCTACGGCCGGATCCACAACACGCTCAAGAACACCGACGGCGCCGCCGCCGGTTTGCACATCCACGCGACCACCGCCCACGGCGACATCACCGCCCGCAGCCTCTGAACAGCGCCTCCATGCCCCACCCTGACGAGCGGGCCGGGCGGGTCCCACGGCGACACGGCCGCGGGACCCGCCGCGACCAGAGACCTGGCCGGGGCCGCCGGGGCGCGTCTTCGTCGGAGCTTCCCCGGGCATGGGACAGGACCCCGGAGTTCTCACTCGGACGGCCAGCGGCAAGGCAGCCGTGGAGGCCCGGCAGCCGACGGGTGGGCGGTCCGGGGATGAGGGGCTTGTGCACGGCGCAACCGAAGACGCCCACGAAGATGCCGACGAAGGCGCCGACGAAGACGCCCACGAAGACGCCCACGAAATCGCCGACGAAGACGCCCACTTCTGCGGCGATCACCGAGGCCGAGCCCGGCCATGGGACTCACCCCGGCGTCAGGCTGGGACCGAGCTGGGCCTGTGACCGGCCGTAATTCGCTTGCCCTGGCCACTCGGCAACGTTGCACTGTGGCCGGACACCACGACTCGTGGTGCCGGTATCCCGAGGAGGCAGCGGCGGCAATGGAGATCCGTTCCACGACCGAAGAGGATCTTGACGTCTTCGTCGACACCATCCATGCCGCGTTCGGGCACTTCCCGGACACCCCGACCGAGGGCGGCGGCGGGCTCTGGTGGTCGGCGCTCGAAATGGACCGTGGCCTGCTCGCCCTGACGGCGGACGGGCGGCCCATCGGCACCGCCGCCGCGTACTCCTTCGAGCTCACCCTGCCCGGCGAGAACCTTGTCCCGGCCGCCGGGGTGACCGCCGTCGGTGTTCTGCCCTCGCACCGGCGCCGGGGCGTGCTCAGTGCGATGATGCGGCATCAGCTCGCCGAGTTGCGGGCCCGTGGGGAGTTCGTCTCCGTCCTGCTGGCCTCCGAGGCGACGATCTACGGCAGGTTCGGCTACGGACCGGCGACCTACACGGCGCGGCTGACGGTGCCGCGTCACAGGGCCGCCCTCGCCGTTCCCCGGGCGCGCGGAGCGGCTGACGCACCGGCAACCGGCTCGGACAGCGCTTCGGACAGCGCTTCGGTCAAGGGCTCGCTCAACGACTCGGTCAGCGCTTCGGTCAACGACTCGGACAACGGCTCGATCGAGCTGCTGCGGCGTGCCGAGTGCGGCGAGATCCTCGAAGAGGTCTACGACCGGTACCGCCGCGCACAGCCCGGCGCGCTGTCCCGGCCGCACCGCTGGTGGGCCTTGCGCGCGGGGCAGCCCCCGATATCGCCGGCGCCGCGCTATGTCGCCGTGCACCGGGACCCCGACGGCGTCCCGGACGGGTACGCCGGCTACTCGATCGAGTCCGGCACCCTGACGGTCGACGAGACCATCGCCACGGACGACGCCGTCTTCACGGCCCTGGCCCGGTTCGTACTCGGACACGATCTGGTCTCACAGGTCGTGTTCAAGCACGTCCTGCCCGATCACCCGCTGCGCCGGCAGCTCGCGGACTTCCGCGCCGGCGAGGTGAGCGGCGACACCGACTGGCTCTGGGTGCGGCTGCTGGACGTCCCGCGTGCTCTGACGGCGCGCGGCTGGTTCGTGGACGGTGAGCTCGTCCTCGACGTCAAGGACCCGTTCCTCGGCGAACACGGCCGCTACCTGCTGACCGTCCGGGACGGCAAGGCCGACTGCGTCCCGACGAACCGGGAGCCCGACCTGTCCCTGGACGTGAGCGATCTCGGCTCGATCTACCTCGGCGGCACCGCCCCGAGCACACTCGTACGTGCCGGGCACATCCGGGCCCACCACCCCGGCGCGGCGACCCTCGCCGACACCCTCTTCCGCGCCGAGCGCTCCCCGCACTGCCTGCACTGGTTCTGAGCGTGCGCTCACCGACGCTGGGCGCCCCTCGGTAGCCGGGCTACGCGCTGGTCGCCCTTTCAGGTGCTCGACGAACGCGGCGCGGTCCCGGCCGGAGCGGGCACGCGGCAGATCGAGCACCCCCACGCGACCTGCGGTACATGGCGGAGAGGAGCGTTGGGCAGGGCGATTCCGGGGCCCCGGTCGGCCGACGGGCGTACGGTACGGGAGGGAAAGGAGGTCCATGTGGATGCCACCTTCAAGACGGTGATCGGCGGGGAGCTGGTGGAGCTGCCCGGCACCATCGCCGCCATCCGGTCCACCCTGGACGCCGGCCGCGCGGACGAGTTCGACCGCGAGATCGCGCATCTGCCCGCCGCCGAGCTCCCCGCGGCGCTGGTGCGCTGGGCCCTGGCCGGTACGGGCGCCGACGAGGAGGACGACGCCCTCTTCGACCGCCTGGCCCGCGGGGAGGACATCGGCGCCACCGGGGCCGGCGGCCCGGGCGCGGAGGTGGCGTGAGCCGCTACCGTCTGCAATACGCCCCGCCCGCCGACCAGGCCCGCCACGCCATGCCCGCTGCTCTGCGGACGTACCAGATGAGGCGGCGCCCGGTGCCTCGTGCCCGGTGGCCGAGCCGGCGCCGAAGGGCCGCCCGGCGCCGGCCTGCCCCGCCACGAGGCCATCGACCGCCTGACGGGGCCACGCCCGTAAAACGCCGTCGGACACCCTCCAGCGAGTAAAACGGGCCATCGGCTGCTGCCTTGGACCGACGGCCCTATAGCCGCTCTCCGCGGACTTACGAGGACGAAGACGAAGACGAGGACGAGTACGAAGACGAAAGGGAAGGCGAAGGCATCCTTATATCGCGGACGGGAATCCAGCCGTCCGCCGCAAGCCAGCCCCCGACCCGCCGACCAGACCATCGACCGCAGCCGCAGCCGCAGCCGCAGCCCCATGCGCCAGGATCTCCGGAGTGCCCGCCGTGACCCAACCGACCTGTTCCGCCGCGTGCCGCACCCAGGCGCAGAGCGCCGTGGCCGCCGCCCTCTGGCACTACACCGACGCTCCCGTCGCCAAGCCGTACTACGTACGCGGGTGCCTCCCGGAAGCGGACGACGCCGCGGTGACCGTCGCACTCTGGACCGGTCCGACGGCACGGGAGAAGAGGAACCTGTTCCTGATCGTGCCCTTGGTATCCGGCGGCCTGCCCGTACCGGCACAGCGCGTGGTGACCGGACTGATGAGGCTGAGCCGGGGTACGCACATTTTCGGCTTCAGCGGGCGGCGCCTCGACGGCAAACCCGTCATGAACGGCGGCGGACTGGTGCGCGGCGGGGGCCAGCCCTGCCTGTGCGGGGGCGCCGCGCCCAGTGGACCGACGGGGTTCTACTTCGAGCGACCAGGGGCTTTGCGGCGCTACTCCTGAGCCCAGGCGGGGCTCGTGACGGGGGATGTCCGTTTCGCGGTGGACGAAGAACACGTTTCAGCAACCGGATGGTTACGCCGACGGGCGCCGTGAGTAGGGTACCCACTGACCCGGCCCGGGGCGGGGTCGCGAACCACCGGGGCAGGGGTTCGCGCAGGATCGATGAGGGGTGGGGGTACGGTGACCGGTCTCGCGGAGTCCAGGGAATCGGTGGAGCAACTCGCCGCGGTGTGGCGTGCCATGGTGCTCGACCGCGACGCGGGTGCGGATGTGCGTGATCTTCCGGGCATCGCCGTTCGCTGGGCCGACTGCTCGTTCGCCTTCTGGAACTGCGTCACCTTGACCGACGTGGGCGCGGACGCCGAACTCGTCGAGCACCGTCTGCGGCAGGTGGCGGACATCATGCGTTCCAAGAAGCACCCCGGCTTCCTGTGGCTCTTCGAGGACCTTCTCGACGACGGGGCCCGCTCCACGCTCGCGGCGGCGGCCGAGCGGGCCGGTCTTGAGTACGCCTTCCCCGGTACGGGCATGGCCGGAGACCTGCTCCCGATCCCCGAGCCGGTCCACCCCGACCTGACCTTCGCGCGGGTGACCACCGACGAGCAGTTGCGCGCCTACGCGGACCTCAACTCGCGCGCTTACGGGTTCCCTCTGGAGGAGGGCCGCGACGGGCTCGTCGGATCCACGCTGTGGAAGAACGAGGTGTACGCCTACCTGGCCCTGCGCGGCGATGTGCCGGTGGCCTGTGCCGGTGCGATCGAAGCGGACGGGCGCCTCTTCGTCGTGCTCGTCGCCACGGACCCGCAGTGGCAACGCAGGGGCTACGGCGAGGCGGTCACGCGCAAGGCGTTGTACGAGGGCGCCCGGGCCACCGGGCTGACCCGCGCCACGCTGCACGCGACCGCCGCCGGGGCCCCCGTCTACCCGCGCATCGGGTTCCAGCCGAACACACCGATCCACTTCTACGGATTGAAGGGGTGAAGGGGTGATGGATTGAAGGGGTGATGGGCTGAAGGGCGGAAGCCTTGAAGGGCTGCCCCGCGACGCGGCCTGATCGCCGACGACGACAGGCGGCGGCCCCGTCATGAACCGCCCGGCACGCCGCCACGGCCGCCGGGCGGTTCCGCACCCTGCCGCACGGTGGTGGCCGGCCCGCACCGTACGGCGGGGTGCCGCCTACCTCAGTAGCGCCGGACCAGCACCAGCACACTCAGCCCGAACATCAAGACGCCCAAGGGCAGATGGACCGACGGAACGTGCGCGATGCCGAGTACGACCTGGGCCGAGGCGAGGACGAGGAAACCTGCCGCGTGCCGGATCGGCCGGGGCGAGCCGCCGCCCGGCTTCCAGGCCAGCACCGCCGCGAGCAGGTACAGCATCGACGCCCCGTACATCACGCGGGCTCCGGCGCTGTGCAGCGTCTCTCCGTAGGGCGAGGTCAGCAGCAGTCCGGCGGAGACCGCTTGAAGGAAGATGGTCAGGGTCTGCAGGGCGATCGCGATCCGCAGGAACCGGGAGCCGCGCCGTGCGTTCGCCGTCCTTGTCTTTGTCCTCGTCGTGACAGCCGTCGTCGCAGCCTTCGCCTTCGCCTGAGCGGCCATGTCGCAGTCCCCTTTCCCGCCCTCGGGCAGGTGGTCGATAAGCTCTCACCCGTCCGACGACGCGGGCCCGCGAAAGGTAAGGCGAGGGAGCGGCCGGAAGCATGGGGACGGTCGGGACGAGCACCGACGGGACGGCCGGCGAGCGGCGCCGGTTGATCAATGTCGCCTACCGGTTGCTCGGTTCGGTGACCGAGGCCGAGGACGCCGTGCAGGAGGCGTACGCGCGCTGGTACGGGCTGCCGCGGAGCCGGCGGGAGGAGATCGTGTCCCCCGGCGCCTGGCTGACGACGGTGACCGGCCGCGTCTGCCTGGATGTGCTCGGCTCGGCGCGGGCCCGCCGTGAACGCTATGTCGGCGCGTGGCTGCCCGAGCCGTTGCCCGACCGCACCGAGCGGGACCACGCGGACGGCGCCGAGCTCACCGGCCCCGCGGACCCCGCCGATCAGATCGTCCTGGACGAGTCGGTGACCATGGCTTTTCTCGTCGTCCTGGAGTCGATGACGCCTGCTGAGCGGGTGGCGTTCGTCCTGCACGACGTCTTCCGGTACCCGTTCGCGGAGATCGCCGACGTTCTCGGCCGGACGCCCGCGGCCTGCAAGCAACTGGCGGCCTCCGCCCGGCGGCGGGTGAGCCTCGCGCGCGCTCCGGTGACCGCCACCGGTCAGGCCGACGTGGTGCGGCGCGTCAAAGAGGCCTGGCAGACCAAGGACATCGCGGCCCTCGTCGCTCTCCTCGACCCGGCCGCCGTGATGACCGCCGACGGCGGGGGCGTGGTCGGCGCCGCCCTGCATCCGGTCGAGGGCGGCGCGCGCATCGCCCGGTACATGGCCGCCATGGCCGACAGGGCTCCGGGGCTCGAACTGCTGGAGCGGTCCGTCAGCGGTGCGCCCGGCCTGGTGGCCCGGCGCGCGGGCGTCGTCGTCACCGTGGCCTCGTTCGACGTCTCCGACGGGCGCGTCACCCGCATCTGGGCGGTCCGCAACCCGGAGAAACTGCGGCCGTGGGCCCGGGAGGGGAACTGACCGAGGTGCCGCCGCATCTGGCCGCCGCGCCGCCGGCCAGGTCCCTCCTCACCATCCCGAGCCGCGACCGGCGTCCCCGGCACCCGGATCCGGTCGCGGTGTGGAAGCGAGGAGCCCCGGTCATCCACCGTCCTGGAGGACGGCGTCCACCTTGACGTCCAGCCACGCCAGACACGCCCAGGCGAGCGCTGCCAGCGCGACCACGGCCGCTCCTCCCGACACGGCGGCCCGGGCGCCCCGCCCCACCCGGCGGCGAAGCGCGACGCCGGTGAGCGCCCAGGACGCCAACGTGAGCGCCGGCACCCCGACCAGCATGAGCGGCAGCTCCACGTACAGCAGGCTCAAGTCCCGCTCTCCTTCGAAACCACCGCGGATACCGGGCAGGGCGCCCCGCAGCCACACCCCGAGCCCGACGCTCGCGCCGACGGCCGCCACGAGGCAGCCGACGGCATCGGCGGATTCCACACGCTTTCCCATGATCTTTACCGACGCTCCCCGCGGCGCCGAAGTTCCCGACGTCGTGCAGCCGCTCCGACCTCCCTCGCCCTCCGCACCGACAGAAGGCCGCCGGTCATCCGAGCCACCGGGCGGCGGTGGGCCGTCATCTGGTCGCACCCACGCCACGATCGCGGCGGTGGGCAACACCGGAGACAGTTGGCCGGAATCCGACGGGCGAGACCGTCTTGGTGATCCGTCAGCGGTCGGTGATAGTTGGTGCACCGCACCCGGAGGTTGGCCGAAAGGTGCGCCCATCGAATCGGCTGGGAACCAGTGACGAAACATCCGGGAGACCTGAAATGCGCACTTTGATCAGTACCGCCTTCGTCTCGCTCGACGGTGTCGTGGAGGCACCGGGCGGCGAACCGGGTTACCGGAACGCGGGGTGGACCTTCAAGGACGTGGAGTTCGTTCCGGAGGCGTACGAGATAAAGGGCCGGGAACAGCGGGAAGCCACCGCCATGCTGCTGGGCCGGGTCAGCTATGAGGCGTTCAGCACGGTGTGGCCGGGTATGGAGGACTTCGCCGGGTACAAGGTGATGCCGAAGTACGTCGTCTCCACCACCCTCGCCGAGGGCGACCTGGTGTCGAACTGGGGCGAGACCACGATCCTGCGCTCGCTGGAAGAGGTCGCCGCGTTGAAGGAGACCGAGGGCGGCCCGATCATCGTCCACGGCAGCGCCACCCTCAACCGCCACCTGGCCGACGCCGGCCTGATCGACCGTTACCACCTGCTCGTCTTCCCGCTGCTGCTCGGCGCGGGCAAGCGGCTGTTCAGCGACACGGACAAGGACGCTCAGAAGCTGAAGCTCGTCGAGCACGAGGCGTACAGCAACGGCCTGCAGAAGAACGTCTTCGAGGTCGTTCGCTGACGGGTCCTGTCCTCGGCGGAGCACGTCGGGCAGGTCGAGCAGGCCGAGCACGTCGAGAGCAGGCCGAGCACGCTGAGCACGTCGAGAGCGGGCCGAGCGCGCTGAGCGTCGGCGGCGTCCGCATCCGCGTCCGCGTCGTCCTGCGTCGGGCCCCTCGGCGGAGAGGCGGCCAACGACCCCGCGTCGCTGCCCCCCCGCGCCGCCACCACCCCACAACGCGACAGGTCCCGGCCGGTCGGCCCGGCCGGGACCTGTTGGTGACGCGGCGGATCACGGGTTGTCGTTGCGCGACCACTTCTGCCAGGCGACGCCGAATCCCGGACGGCAGTCACGCAGGTTGATGCCCGCGCCGTCGCGGCCTTCGCCCTCGTTCTGGATGCTCAGGCACTGGTTGTTGACCTGGGTGATGATCCGGTGGTCGTCGGGGAGGCCCCAGTTCCACCGCTGGTTGGCCAGGCCGTGGCAGTCGCCGACCGCCTGGGCCGGCGCGTCGAGTTCGCCGTTGCGGACGTCCAGGCAGTGGCGTTCGGCGCGGTTGACGAGTTTGTCGCCCTCGCGGAACCAGAGCTGGTTGCCGGTGCCGCGGCAGGTCTGCATCTCGACGTTGTCGCCGTTCGTGGCCAGGCACTTGCCGTGCATGTCGCTGGTGATGGCGAACGCCTCGATGGCGGCGCTCCGGGCGCTCGCGGCGGACGCCGGGGCGATCAGGGACAGGCCGAGCGCGGCTACGGCGAGCATCGTGAGGTTCAGTCGACGTCGCATGGAAGGACTCCGTTCTGAGGTGGATGGAGAAGGTGCGCCTCCCTAACGAGGTTCTGAAGGGCGGGTTACGCCGATCGGGTGAAGGTTTCGGTGCGGTCGGTGAAGGCTTCGGGGCCGGGGGCCGACGGGCCGGGCGCCGGTGGCCGGTTGGCGGCCCCTCGCCGCGGATGCCAGGGCACCCGGCCGCGCGATGGGCCGCGCGGAAACCGGCCGGAACCGTCGGCGTCCGGCGAGGGTGGCTCGACCGCCCCGGCGTCGTCGCTCCGGCGGGCCACGACCACGGGCATGGCCGAAAAGCGACGCAGCTACATAGGTAAGCCTTACCTAACCATCATCACGTGTACTAGCGTCCGATCATGAAGAAGACGAATGGGGCCGTCGTTGCCTCCGCGCTGCTGGCCGTTGGCGTATTCGCCTCTCCCGCCCAGGCCGACGGGTTCCCGGGCGGCACTTTCAGGATCGAGTCGTTCGCGGGTTCCGAGGACGGCGCCTGGAACTGCCTCTCCGCGGACATCAGCCGGTACGTCGTACCCAAGGCGTGCGATGGATCCGACCGGCAGAAGTGGACCTGGAACTCGCGGACCGGGCAACTCTCCCCGGCCTCCCATCCGACCCTGTGCGCCTCGGACGGACTCGACGAGTTCCTGTTCCCCAAGGTCGAGCTCCGTCCCTGTGTTTCCGGTGGCAGCCCCTCCCAGGAGTGGGAGTACGAACCGGATGACCACGGGTCGGTCCGCGTCCAGCACCCCATCGGGTCCCAGGGCGATCCGGAGTACTGGTACTGGACGTGCGGGGAGCGGGTGGAAAGCGCTTGCGTCACCTGGCCCGTGGACGCGCGGCTGCCGGACGGGCGCTTCCGGGTGTCTTCCTGGTAGGGGAGGTGGGTCGACGAAGAGAGGTGCCCACGTTTTCCGTCGTGAGAAAGGGATGCCGTGGGCTGCCTCTCTTCGCTCTCGTTCCTGGTCGGGTGGCCTCTCGCGGGTCGGCCCCCGGCTCGTTCGTCACCGGTTCACGCGCCGGCCCGCTCGGAAGACCGCCCGGACCGTCCGCAGCGCCTCGATGTCATGTACGGGATTGCCGCCGACGGCCAGCATGTCGGCGTCGTATCCCGCCGCGATCCGCCCCTTCCGGTGTCCCAGGCCGCAGGCGTCGGCCGCCAGGGAGGTGACCGAGGCCAGGGCGGCGTCGTTCGGGGCGATCCGTGAGGCGAAGTAGGCGACCTCGCGGGGGAGGATGTCGTGCGGTTTGTGGGGGTTGATGCCCGCATCGGTGCAGCAGACCACGCGCACGCCGCGGGCGTGCATGGCCGCCTGGTTCTGCCAGTAGGGCTCGATGACGGCCAGGGCCTCGGCGGGCAGGTCCGGGTGCGGGCGGACCACGGTGCAGCCGACGAAGACGCCGGCGGCGGCGATGGCGTCCACGGTCCTCGGGTCGGGGCGGATGCCTTCGCGCGTCATGAAGGTGCAGTGCTCCACCCCGTCCACGCCGGCCGCGACGGCGCGGGCGATGCCGTCGGCGCCGTGGGCGTGCGCCGTGACGGGCAGGCCCAGTTCGTGTGCGGTCCGGACGGCTGTGCGGAGCTCGTCCTCGGTGTACTGAGTGGCGACGGGGTCCGAGCCGGTGGTCGACCTGCCGCCCGTCGCCATGATCTTGACGAGGTCCGTCCCGTGGCGTGCCCGGTCGGCCACCGCTCGGGCGATCTCCCGGGGCCCGTCCGCCTCACCGCCGAGGTAGAAGCAGTGGCCGCCCGTGCGGGTGAGGGGCGGGCCCGAGGCGACGAGGTGCGGAAGCTGCGGGTGCTCCTGGCGGAGCCGCAGCGCCAGGTATCCGCGGTCGCCGAGATCGCGCAGCGTGGTGACACCCGCGTGCAGGGCCTGCTCGGCGTGTGCCCGCATGCGGGCCAGGACCGTCGTGTCGTCGTCGCCCAGCATCTGGCTCTGGGCGTGGCCCCGGGGATCGAAGGCGAGGTGGGTATGGGCGTCCACCAGGCCGGGCAGCAGCGTCGCGTCTCCCAGCTCCGTCACCGGCATACCCTCGGGCGGGGCGGCGCCCGTCCGGTCGACGTCGGTGATCTTCCCGCCGTCCACCAGGACCATGACCGGTCCGTTCCGGAAGGCGCGGCCGTCGAACAGCCGGTTCGCGCGAACGACCGAGCGTGGTGCGTTCATGCGGAATCACAGTAGACGGTTACCGGGCCTGCCGGCGGGATGTCGTGGGGCGGGCCGACGGTGGGGGTGCCGGTACGCCCGGGCCGCGAGGTGGCGGGTGACGAGTTCGTGGTTCAGGCGCCGGGCGTGCGGTGCGTGCCCGGGGGTGGGGCGATCAAGGTGATGGCGGCGTCGAGGAGGGCTTCGACCCGGTCGGCCGTGAACCTCTCGGGTTCGATGGGGAACATCATCATCCAGCCGTCGCCGAGGGCGGCGAGCTGGTCGGCGAGCAGGTCGGCGGGGATGTCGTCGCGGACGGTTCCCCGCTCTTGCCCGGTCGCGAGGACCGAGGCGAGCACCTCGCGGTGGCGGGCGTAGCGCCGCTGGATGACGGCCGCGAAGGCCGGTTCGTACCGTGCGTGAACCAGCAACTGGGACATCACGGGCCAGAACTCGGCGTCGTCGGTGGCCCGGGACAGCCACCGCTCCAGGAGCGCCCTGATGTCGGGCTGGTCGCGGCCGGCCGCGAGCGTCGCGTCGAAGTCGTCGAAGCGCTTCTCGGTCACTGCCGTGACCAGCTCCTCCTTGTTCGCGAAGTAGTAGGTCACCGCCCCGGTCGTGCACCCCGCGCGCTGGGCCACCTTGCGCAGGGAGGTGTTGGCGTAGCCCTCCCGCGCGATCACCGAGGCCGCCGCCTTCAGCAGTTCGGCCCGTTTTGCCTCGTGGTCGCCCGTGGGACGGCCGCGCCGCGCGGTGGGTCTGCTTCCGTCGTCGCGGGTCGCTCGCCGGGTCGTCGTCGGGTTCTCGGACATCCCGCGATTCTGTCACAGAATTATCGTAACGACTGTTGTGTGAAATGTTGGGGCTCGTTACGGTGCCTTCACCACCTGACGCACGGGAGGCAAACCGATGCACGAGTCAGTAGGGAAGGCGTGGCGCGCCGACGGCGCCGTCCTCATGAAGGGCTGCCTCGATCCGGTGCAACTGGCGCGGTGCCGCGAGGCGTTCGACTGGGCCGTCGGGCATCCCGGGCCCAACGCGTCACGGATGTTCGACGGGACCGGGCAGCAGTCGCACGTCGACAACGCCAATCCGCTCGCCAAGTCCCGGCTGGACGCGCTGGTGTCGTCGCTGCCGTTCGGCCGGCTGTTCGCCGACCTGTGGGGCTCCGAGCACGTCTGGTACTTCGCCGAGGAGATATTCCTCAAGGCCGGTGGCCGAGGAGGCCGCACGGCCTGGCACCAGGACACCGCCTACCTGCCCTGGGCCGGTGAGCACTGGGCCAACGCCTGGATCAGCTTCCAGGCGCTCCCGAAAGCGAACTCGCTGGAGATCATCCGTGGCTCCCACCACGGCATCCAGTACGACGGGACCACCTTCGCCAACCCCGAGGATCCGACCGAACCCCTCCACGGCGACGGCGTACTGCCGCGCCTGCCCGACATCGACGCCGAACTCGCCCGCGACCCCGACGCCTACGAAGTGCTCTCCTGGGCGACCGAGCCCGGCGATGTCGTCGTGCTCCATCCCCGCGCACTGCACGGGGGAGCGCACGTCGACGCCGCCTGCCCGGACCGCCACACGCTGGTCCTGCGCTTCTTCGGCGACGACGCCACGTTCCGCCCCCTCCCGGAGAGCAACAAGCATTTCGCCCGCAATGGCGCCCTCTTCGTCGAGGAGATGGCGAAGCTGCGACCGGGAGAACCGTTCCGGTCACCGCTTTTCCGGCGGCTTCTTTGACCGATTCGCCGACCCTTTCGACCGATCCGCCAGCTCCTTCGACCGTTGCGCCGGTTCCTTCGACCGATCCGCGAGGAGAAAGCACGACGTGAAACGCCAATTGGTCAATCCGGGCCCCACTCAGGCGCTGTATGACGCGCTGCATTTCTCGCAGGCGACCCGCGTCGGCGACATGATCTGGGTCTCGGGCCAGGTCGGGATCGACCCCATCACCATGAAGCCCGCCGTTGGTATGGAAGCGCAGGCCCGGCTCGCGTTCGACAACGTGCGGACCGTCCTCGAAGCCGCGGGAGCAAGCCTGGACGACATCGCCGAACTGACCACGTACCACACCGATCTCCGAGGCGACATGCCGGTCTTCGGCCGGGTCAAGGACGCATTCCTCACCGAGCGGTATCCGTCGTGGACCGCGGTCGGGGTGCCCCAGTTGGCTCTTCCCGAAGTGCTGGTCGAAATCCGCGTCGTCGCCGTGGTCGGCAGCGGCAGCCGCGCCGACTCCGGCCGTCGCGACCGTTCACCGGCCCGCTGACACACAGGCGAGCACCGCCGCGGGGGAGGTCGGCTCGGTGCCTGGGTGGTGCCCCGCACGGTCTTGGGGCGTTGCTGTTCGTCGGGGCCGCCGCGCCGGGGGTGGCGGTGTTGTGGCTCCGGACTCGCGTCCCCGGCCCGGCCGCCTCGGCACCACCTTCTCCGCCCTTCCCGCTCGTTGGTGGCGCTCGCCCTGGTGGTCGTCGGATGGATCTGCGGGGCCGTCAGCTGGATCTGCGGAGTCGTCGGCTGGATCTGCGGGGTCATGGCCTTCGCGGTCACCTTCCGCGCCGATCCCGGGCCGGTTCCAGGCCGACCCCGGGCCGGTTCCAGGCCGATCCCGGGCCGACAACCTCGTGGAGGACGAGCAAGCCCTCGGCTTCCCCGGAGAAGACGCCCCGGCCTTCAGGGCCTGCGGCGGTGGAAGCGGTCCGTGAGGCGGTCGATCGTCCAGGCGGCGTGCAGCGTCGGCGCGCTGAGGACGGACGGGGCGAACCGTGGCCGCGCACGCCAGACGGCGGCGAGGTCTTCGTGCGTCCGGTCGCCGGCGAGCCGGTCGGCGAGGAGCGTGCCGAGGTAGGGAGACTGGGCGAGGCCGTGGCCGTTGCAGCCGATGGCGTAGTAGACGTTCTTCGTCGCCTCTCCGGCGACCGGCAGCAGGGACGACGTCATCGCGATCCACCCGCCCCAGGCGCGTCGCGGTGCGACGTCGCCGAGCGAGGGGAAGCGTTCGTGGAAGCCGCGCACCAGGTCCGCCACGACCGTGTCGTCCGGCTCGCGGGCGCCCAGTGCTCCCGGCGCCGTGCGCAGGCGACGGGTGCCGAACATGATCGTGCCGCGCGGTGTGGGCCGGTAGTTCTCCAGGATCGTGTGCGGGGTGACGATGCCGACGCGTCTGGTCCAGCCGGTGGTCGCCAGGCGTTCGGGGGCGATCGGCTCGGTCTCGACCAGGCTGGTCCAGATGGGTGTGACCATCCGCCTCGGGGAGATCGCCAGGTCGCGGGAGTAGGCGTTGGTGGCCAGCACCACGCGCTCGGCGCGGACGCGGCCCCCGGTCACGCTGACGACGGCTCCCGCGGCGTGGGGCTCGACCGCGCGCACCGCGGTCCGCTCGTACGTCCGCACGCCCGAGGCGAGCAGCGCGTCGCGCAGCCCGAGCGCGAACTTCCCGGGGTTCAGCAGCCCGCCGGCCCGTTCGAAAACGCCGCCGAGGAACGTCGTCGGCAAGCCGAAGTCGCGGCCCTCGACGAACTCGACGTCCGCCCCCGCGCCTCGAAGGATCGCGGCGTTCCGTTTGGTGTGCCGGAGCTGTGAGGGGGAGACGGCGGCGATGACGTTGCCCGTCGGCTCGTACTCGCATTCGATGCCGAGCCGACCGATCAGGCTCTCCGTGAAGTGGGCCGCGCGGTCCGCGTAACGGATGAGCCCGGGCAGTCGGCGCGCGTACAGCGTGTTCAGCAGTTGCGGGTCGCCTGCCAGCGCGTTCGACAGGTAACCGGCGTTGCGCGAGCTGCCGCCCCAGCCGCAGAACCCGGATTCCAGGAGGACGACATCGGCACCGCGCTCGGCCAGCCGCAGCGCCGCCGCCATGCCGGCGTAACCGCCCCCGACCACGGCGATGTCGCACGTTGTCTCCCCTTCCAGCATCGGCGCGAACTCGGTGGGCCGCTCGGCCCAGCCGCTGAACGCCGAGTACGTCACGCCGGTGTCGCCGACCCCGGCCGCCGCAACGTCGTACATGGTGATCCCGGCTTTCCATCGGTACGGAGGATGGCGGCACCGTATCGAGCCGTACGAATTTACGCAACGAGCGTTACGGAAAATGCCGCCCGGCTGCCGTGCCGTTGCCGGTCCGACTGCCGTTGCGCTGCCTGCCGGTCCGACTGTCGTTCCGTTGCCTGTCCGATTTGTCGTCTCGTTGCCGTCCGACGCCGTTCCGCTGCCGCCCGCGCCACCCGCCCGGGAACCGCCCCGCCTTCCCCCGTCCCCACCGGGTGGCCTGCCCGCCTCACCTCAAGAAGTCGGAGCACACATAGCTGCCTGGCCGTCCGCTCTGAGCCCGGAGTGTGACCCGGATGTCGTCGGTCCGCGTGGCGCCGTTGCCGTCGGCCATGGCCCGAGCCCGGGCGATGCTGCACACGAGCTGGCCCGACAGGCTGCGGTCGCCCTGCGACGAGACGGCGATTTCCGCCTGCGGGACGCGGACGGTCACCGTGTTCCCGCTGACCGTGGTCTCGTAGGCGCCCTCCGTTGTCAGGGAGGTGGTGAGGCCGGACGCCCGTTCCGCCGGCGTCGGGCCTTGCCTGAGGAGCTTGATGACGCCGTCCGGGTCGGTGACCTTGGACGCCGGGATGTCGGGCCGCGAGACCGCCACCAGGCGTCCGGCCGGGGACACGAAGTACAGGCGCAGGTTCTTGGTCAGCCCGCCGGGGGGCTCGCCGCCGTCCAGCACTCCGGTGGGGCGCACCCCGCAACCGGCGAGCAGCACGACGGCCAGCGCGACCAGAGCGGCCAGCGCGGTCGGAGTGGACAGAGCGGTCGGAGTGGTCAGAGCGGTCAGCGCGGTGCCGGTCGGCTTGTGTGCCGTCCGCGCCGGTCCTCGTCGTGGCCGGGAGACCGGTGCGGTGCCGATCGGCTGGCCCTTGCCCGCGCCCTTCATCGTTCCTCCTCCTCGCGCACGGGCCGCCACGGCAGGCGAAGGGTGAACACCGCGCCGCCGTCCGGCCGGTTGGCCGCGTCGAGGGTGCCGCCGTGCAGGCGCGCGTTCTCCCACGCGATGGCGGTGCCGAGTCCGCTGCCCTCCGAGCGGGTGCGTGCGGTGTCCGCCTTGTAGAAGCGGTCGAAGACGCGGGCGAGGGCTTCGGGTGGCAGGCCGGGGCCGCGGTCGGCGACGTGGACGGTGATCCAGTCGCCCGCCGGGTCGGTGGTCAGGGTGAGCGTCACGGGCGCGGCGCCGTGCCGCAGGGCGTTGCCGACGAGGTTGGCGACGATCACGTCGAGGCGGCGCCGGTCGACCAGCGCCCGGACGCCGTCGGGCAGGTCGGTGTGCACCCGGCCGGTCCAGCCGCGCAGGGACAGCGTGGCGCCGACGGCTTCGGCGAGGTCGGTGTCGGTCAGGTGGAGCCGGGCCGCTCCCGAGTCGAAGCGCGACATCTCCATCAGGTCCTCCACGAGGCGGGTGAGCCTGCCGGTCTCCTCGCTGACCGTGCGGGCGGCGTGGGCCGCGTCCGGCGGCAGCGTTCCCGCGTCCTCGTCCAGGACGGTGGCGACCATCGTCATGGCGGTCAGCGGGGTGCGCAGTTCGTGCGAGACGTCGGCGACGAACCGTTTGGCCCGCGCGTCCTGCTCGCGCAGCTCGGCGACGGACGCCTCCAGCGCGTGCGCCGTCTGGTTGAAGTCCCGTGCCAGATCGGCCAGTTCGTCGCGACCGCGCACGCGGACCCGGGAGGCGAGGTCCCCGGCCGCGTGCCGCCGGGTGGCCCGCCCCAGTTCGCGGACCGGGCGGAGCACGGTGCCGGCGGCCAGCAGCGCGAGGACGACGGCGAGCAGGAGGACCGGCACGATGCCGTCGCGCACCGCGTCGAGCACCCCCGCGGTGTCGTCCCGCTCCGCCCGCAGCGAGGTGATGGCGAAGACGTCGAGGCCGGAGGGTGCCGCCGAGTCGAAGGTGACGGGGGTGCCCACGACCAGGTAGGGGCTGCCGCGCCACTCGACCCGCTGGAAGCTCACCCGGTTGCGGGTGCGCACCGCCTCGCGCAGGGCGGGGGTGATCCGTGAGCGGTCGGCGGACGCGTCGGACGACGCGGTCAGGGAGCGGTACCGGGCCACGACGACGGCGCCGTCGCCGAGCCCGTCGGCGATGCCGGTCGCGAAGCGGGTGAGAGCGATCTCGTCGGCCGGGACGTCGAAGTTCGCGGCGGCCTGTTCGACGCGGTGGGTGAAGTCGCCGCGTACCGCGTCCTGCTTGCGCTGCAGGACGGCGGTGCGCGACTCGCGGTAGGCGAGCGCGGTCGCGGTGGAGGCGCTGATCAGGGCGACGAGCACGAACGCGACGACGAGCCGGGCGCGGAGCCCGCCGAACCGCCGCAGACCGCGCACGAGCGGACGGCGCTCGCGGGGACGGGGGATGAGGAAACGGCGCTCACGGGGGCGGCGGATGAGCAGACGGCGCTCACGAGCACCGCGCTCACGAGCACTGGGCACACGCGCATCCTGCACACGAGTACCGCGCACACGGGCCCGGCGCACGCTCACACCGGCCCGAAGCGGTAGCCGAAGCCGCGCACCGTCTGTATGTAGCGGGGCCGTGCGGGAACGTCCTCCAGCTTGGCGCGGAGCCTGCCGACGGCCGCGTCCACGAGCCGTGAGTCCCCGAGGAAGCCGTGGTCCCACACGGACCGCAGCAACTGCTCGCGGCTGAACACGCGCGCCGGGGAGGCCGAGAGTTCGAGCAGGAGGCGCAGTTCGGTGGGCGGCAGGGCGATCGGTGTGCCGCGCTTGGTGACGGTGAGCGCGGCCCGGTCGATGACCAGGCCCGCGTGCTCCTCGCCGGTGGCGGACCGGGCCGGTTCGGCACGGCGCAGCGCCGCCCGGATCCTGGCCTCCAGGACCGGGGCGGTCACCGGCTTGACCACGTAGTCGTCGGCGCCCGCCTCCAGGCCCCGCACGATGTCGCCGTCGTCGCCCCGCGCGGTGAGCATGATCACGGGCACCGTCGAGCCGGTGGCGCGCAGCCTGCGGCAGACCTCGAAACCGTCGATGCCGGGCAGCATCACGTCCAGCACGGCGAGTTCGACGCGCGGGCCCGCCGGGCCGGCCAGCAGGGCGAGGGCGTCCTCGCCGGTGGCGGCGGTGTCGACGCCGTAGCCGTGCCGGCGCAGTACCAGTTCCATGCCGTCGCGCACGGACACGTCGTCCTCGATCAGCAGTACGTGGGCCATGGAGCCGATTATGCGTGAGGGTTCGCCCTGGTCAGGACCGGTAACGGCGGGTGGGGCGGCGGCCCGGCGCATTGTTACGTCCTCATCATGCGGCCATGGACCGGCCACCATGTAGCGGGCCGACGGTGGACGCATGAACATCCCCACCACTTCCCGCGGCGCCGCGCGTCTGAGGCTCGCCGCCGTCGCCGTCGTCCCCCTGCTCGCCCTCGGCGTCGCCTGCGGCGGCACGGACGGCGTGCGTCCGCAGCGCGGTGACGCGGTCGCCTCCGTCCCCGACGAGCCGGCCGCGAACGGCACGCCCGGCACGGGCAAGGACTCGTCCAAGGACTCCTCCCCGGCCGCCGCCGGCGGCAAGAGCGCCTTCTACGACGCGCAGATGGCCTACGTCCGGTGCATGCGCACCAAGGGCGGGGTGAAGGACTTCCCCGACCCCAAGCTGAGCGGCTACCTGGACTGGCCGCGGATCGACGCGCTCACCGATCCGAACGGCGGCGGCGAGGAGCAGAAGGGCGGCAAGAACGGTGTCTGCGGCCCCGAGATGGCCGAGGCCCTGAAGCTGGAGCCCGCGCGCGACGCGCAGAAGGACTACGAGTCGATGCTCGCGCACGCCGCCTGCATGAGGAAGAACGGTGTCTCGCGGTTCACCAACCCGACCCTGTCCGGCGGCCAGGTCATCCCCGGCGGCGACCCCAGCCCCGCCAACCCGGCGATCGACCGGAACTCCCCCGCGTACAAGCAGGCCCGCGAGGCGTGCAAGGGCAAGCTGCTCGAAGGTCTGGACGGGATGCAGTAGATGAGGCGTCGAACGGGAATCCTCACCGGCGGTGTGGCGGTGGCCGCCGTGGCGTTGGGCGCGGGCGCCCTGGCCTACGGCGGCTCCGGCGACGAGGAGGGCCGCCACCGGCCGCCGCCGTCCACCGCCACGATCGTCCGCACCGACCTCGTCCAGTCCAAGACGGTCGACGGAAGGATCGACTTCGCGCAGCGCCGGGCGGTGAAGGCGGCGGTCCAGGGGACGGTGACGGTCGCGGCGCGCGAGGGCGCCACGGTCACCCGCGGCCAGGCCCTCTACGAACTGGACGACAAGCCGGTCACCCTGCTGTACGGCCCGGTGCCCGCCTTCCGCGAGATGAAGGTCGGCGCGCGCGGCAGCGACGTCCTGGAGCTGGAGCGCAATCTCGTCGCGCTCGGCTACGGGCAGGGCCTCTACGTCGATCCGCGCTTCGACCAGGCGACGGAGGCGGCCGTCAAGCGGTGGCAGCGATCCCTGCGCCGCACACCGACCGGCAGGGTCGGCAAGGGGGACGTCGTCTTCCAGCCCGAACGGGTCACCGTCGTCCGGGCGGACGCGGCGCTCGCCGACCAGGTGGGGCCGGACACCGCCGTCCTCACCGTCGCCTCCACCCGCCCCGTGGTCCGCGCACAGCTCGACCGGACCGACGCCCCGCTCACCGCACAGGGCACCAAGGTCGAGGTCACGCTGCCCAGCGGCACCACCAGGCGGGGCCGGGTGACGGGCACGATCCAGCCGCAGGAGTCCGGGGAGGAGGCCGCGCCCCAGGACGGCATCACGGTCGAGGTCACCCTGGACGGCGGCGCCTCGGCTGTCTCCGGCGAGGACGCCAGGGCAACGGCGAGCGTGCGGTTCGTCAGCGAGAGCCGCGAGGGCGTCCTCACGGTCCCGGTGGAGGCGGTCGTCGCGCTGCGCGGCGCGGACGGCGGCTACGGGCTGGAGATCGTCGAGGGCAACGGGTCCCGGATGGTGCGGGTGAAGACGGGGATGACGGCCGACGGCCGCATCGAGGTCAGCGGCCCGCAGATCAAGGAGGGCCTGAAAGTGGGGGTGGCCACCGAATGACGCCCGCCACTTCCGGACCGGAGCCGGACCCCGTCGTCGTGCTGCGGGAGGTCACCAAGTCCTACGCCGGGGGCGTGCACGCCCTGCGCGGGGTGAGCCTCACCGTCCGTGCCGGGGAACTCCTGGCCGTCGTCGGCCCCTCGGGGTCGGGCAAGTCGACGGCGCTCAACGTCATCGGCACCCTGGACGCGCCCACCTCGGGCACGGTGCGCGTGGCCGGGTACGACGTGGGCCGCCTTTCGGACGCGCGGTTGTCCGCGCTGCGGGCCCGCCACATCGGCTTCGTCTTCCAGCACTTCCACCTGGCGGCGGGCCGCGACGCCCTCGACAACGTCGCCGACGGACTCCTGTACGCGGGCGTCCCCCACAAGGAGCGCCGGGTCCGCGCCCGCGCCGCCCTGGAACGCGTCCGCCTCGGCCACCGCCTCGGCCACCGGCCCGCCGAACTCTCCGGCGGCGAGAAGCAACGGGTGGCCATCGCCCGCGCGCTGGTCGGCGAACCGGACCTGCTGCTCGCCGACGAACCGACCGGTGCCCTGGACACGGCGTCCGGCGCCGTCGTCATGGAACTGCTCCACGAGCTGAACGCGGCGGGCACCACGATCTGCGTGATCACCCACGATCACGAGATCGCGGACTCGCTGCCGCGCCGGATCCGCTTCCGGGACGGCGCGATCGTCTCCGACACCCGCAACCGGCAAGCGAGTTCATGATGAATTCTTCGGACCGGCTGGATCCTTCGGGCTGGCTGAACTCTTCGGATCGGCTCAATTCTTCAGAGCGGCTCAATTCTTCGGACGGGCTGAGCCCTTCGGACCGGCTGAATCCTTCGGATCCGCTGACCCCTTCGGATCGGCAGCCGCCGCCCGTCGGCCGGTCGCCCCGGTTCGTGCCCGCCGGCCGGTCGCCCCGGCTCGCGCCCGCACGGCTTCCGGCCCGCGACGTCCTGCGCCTGGGCGCGGTCGGCCTGCGCGCCCGCCGGGCCCGCGTCGTCCTGTCGGCCCTCGGGATCGCCATCGGCATCGCCACGATGGTTGCCGTGGTGGGCCTGTCCCAGTCCGGCAAGGCGGACCTCATGGCCCGGCTCGACCGCCTCGGCACGAACCTGCTCACCGTCGAGGCGGGCAAGGACGCGCTGGGCCAGGAGGTGAAACTGCCGAAGTCGGCGGTGGCGATGGTCGAGCGGATCGGCCCCGTCCGGCACGCCACCGCGACCGCGAACGTGGACGCCAGGATCCGGCGCAGCGACGTGGTGCCCGAGGAACGGACGGCGGCCGTCGGCACCCAGGCCGCCCGCACGGATCTCCTGTCGGCCCTCAACGCCCAAGTAGCCGAGGGGAGGTGGCTGAACAGGGCCGACGAGCGCCTGCCCGTCACGGTCCTCGGGGCGATCGCCGCACGCCGTCTGGGTGTCACCGAGCCGGGCGAGAAGATCGTGATGAACGACCGGTACGTCGTCGTGGTCGGCATCCTGCGGCCTGTGGAACTGGTCCCGGCCCTGGACCGCGTCGCGATGATCGGCTTCCCCGCGGCCGAGCGGTACTTCCGCTTCGACGGCCACCCGTCGATGATCTTCGAGCGCTCCCCGGACGCGACGGTCGAGGACGTACGCGCCGTCCTGGCCCGCACGGTGCTGCCGGGCGCCGAAGGCTCCGTCAAGGTTTCCCGCCCCTCGGACGCGCTCGCCGCGAAGGCGGCGACCGACCAGGGCCTGACCACCTTGATGCTGGGCCTGGGCGCGGTGGCGCTGCTGGTCGGCGGGGTCGGCGTGGCCAACACCATGGTCGTCTCCGTCCTGGAACGCCGCCAGGAGATCGGCCTGCGCCGGGCGATGGGCGCCACCAAGAACGCGGTCCGCCTCCAGTTCCTCACCGAATCCCTGCTGCTGTCACTCCTCGGCGGCACCACGGGCGCCGTCCTCGGCGCGGTGGCGACCTACGGCTTCGCCCTCGCACAGGGCTGGACCGCCGTGGTGCCCCCGTGGTCCGTGGCGGTCGCGCTGGCGGCGACCCTGCTCATCGGCGTACTGGCCGGCCTCTACCCGGCGGCGCGGGCCTCGCGCCTGCACCCCACGGTCGCGCTGAACACCACCTGACGTGCACTTCGGCGGGGCGGTCCGCGCTGCCCCACCTGACGTGCACTTCGGCGGGGCCTGCGCGCTGCCCCGCTTGACGTGCCCTTCCGCGCGGGCCCTGCGCTGCCCCCGTGAAGCCGAGGACACCCGGGCTTCCGGCGGCGCGGCGGTGAGCGGGCCGCAGCGCGCGGCGCGGCAGGTGGGGGGGTCGCGGCGGGGGCTTGGGGGGCGCGC
>NZ_JBEXNM010000095.1:0-28026 GCF_040611095.1 Streptomyces sp. NPDC003077
CCGACCGGGCGGTCGGCGACGCCGGGGAAGCGGCAGGGGCCGGGCGGGCCTGGGCGGGCGGCGGCTCGGGGATCGTCTGAAGGAGCGCGAGCGCCACGGTCACCGCCCCGGCGGCGACGGGACACCGCCGCCGCCAGGGTCTGGAACGCGGGCCGCGGCGTACGAAGGCGGCTGACGTCATGATCCGACCTGCCCTTCGGGTCTGCGCCTCGCCGCCTCACTGGCACGCCGACGAGGCGTGGCGGGTCACGGGTGCACGGCGGATGCCGGGAGCGCGGTTCGTATGACGGTTCGGTGCGGGCGTGTTCAAGGAGCCCACGCTTGGTGCGGCTCGTCCGGACATCCGACGTCCCATGTCCCATGTCCTGACGTACGGTGCGCAGGAAGCTAACGGGCACCGGGTACCGACACAAGGCATGTGCGCCGTATGGGGCCGGAATTCGCTCGCTTGCCGTGGGGGAGGGGGCGGGTCCGCGCTCCCTGGTCGGTCAGGCCGTCGGGACCGCGGACTCCAGGGCGAGCCGGTGCGCGCCCGCGTAGACGTTCATGGACGCCCCCCGCAGGAAGCCGACGAGCGTCAGGCCGGTCTCGGCGGCCAGGTCGACGGCGAGCGAGGACGGGGCGGACACGGCGGCGAGGACGGGGATGCCCGCCATCACGGCCTTCTGGGCCAGTTCGAACGAGGCGCGCCCGGACACCATGAGGATGGCATCCGCCAGCGGCAGCCGCCCCTGCTGCAAGGCACGCCCGACGACCTTGTCGACGGCGTTGTGCCGCCCCACGTCCTCCCGGACGTCCAGCAGCTCGCCGTCCCGGCTGAAGAGCGCGGCGGCGTGCAGCCCCCCGGTCCGGTCGAAGACCCGCTGGGCGGCCCGGAGCCGGTCGGGGAGGGAACTGAGGGTGTCGAGCCCGATGGGGGCGCCCGCTCGCTCGTGCTCGGTCAGGCTCCAGCGGGCGGTCGTACGGACCGCGTCCAGACTGGCCTTGCCGCACAGACCGCAGGAAGAAGTGGTGTAGACGTTCCGTTCGAGGCTGATGTCCGGGACCGGGACGCCGGGGGCGAGCTGGACGTCCACGACGTTGTAGGTGTTGGACCCGTCCTCCGTCGCGCCCGCGCAGTACACGATGTTCGCCAGTTCCTCGGCGGCGCCCAGCACCCCCTCGCTGACCAGGAACCCGGCCGCCAGCGCGAAGTCGTCCCCCGGCGTGCGCATGGTGATGGCCAGCGGTTTGCCGCCGAGCCGGATCTCCAACGGCTCCTCGGCGACCAGGGTGTCCGGACGGCTGCTCACCACACCGTCCCGGACCCGGATGACGCGACGCCGTTCCGTGACCCGTCCCATGTCCCACCCGTCCCGGTCGTGCGTCGCGGCCCCCGGCCCGCCGACGCGAGGTCGTACCGGCCACCCGGACGCCGAACGGCGGGGTGACCTCGGAGGATCGATTCTCCCGCACCGGGTGGCCCGGACGGGACGTGAGGCGTCCGGCCTGTTCCGGGGCGAGGCGTCCTCGGTAGACTGTAGACGATAACCAATCGCGTCCCGAGGCGCATCGGGTGTGCGCCCGCCGGCCGGCGGGTCGGCCCATCGGGCCCGGCACCGACCCGACCCGATGGGGCGACCGGCCGCCGCGTGGCGGGACGCACCCGGCCCATGGAGGGGAACCGCCGATGCTGTCCGCAGGGCTGCCGCCGGGCACCGTGCCGAAACTCGAACGTCCCGGCCCGCTGCGCGAGCGCGTCTACGAAGCGCTCCTGGAACTGATCACCACCCGTGCCCTGCGCCCCGGCCAGCACCTGGTCGAGAGCGAACTGGCCGGCCACCTCGGCGTCTCCCGGCAACCGGTGCGCGAGGCACTGCAGCGGCTGAACACGGAGGGCTGGGTCGATCTGCGCCCCGCGCAGGGCGCGTTCGTCCACGAGCCCACCGAAGAGGAGGCCGACCAGCTCCTGACCGTCCGCACCCTCCTGGAGGCGGAGGCCGCCCGGCTCGCCGCGGCCAACGCCGGTACGGCCGGTATCGCGGAGCTGGCCGCGCTGTGCGACGAGGGCGAACGGGCGGTGCGCGAGGACGCCGTGGACGAGGCGGTCGCCATGAACGCCGCCTTCCACGCCAAGGTGATGGAACTGGCCGGCAACGCGGTCCTCGCGGAGCTGGCGGGCCAGGTCGAACGGCGGGTCCGCTGGTACTACCAGCCGGTGGCGCGGCAGCGCGGCGCCCAGTCGTGGGCCGAGCACCGCGAGTTGATCGCGGCCATCACCGACCGGGACGAGGCCCGGGCCACGGCGGTGATGCGCGCCCACACGGAACACACGCGGCGTACGTACCACGAGCGGAAGGCGTCCTGAGGCGCTCCAAGGCCTCGACCGCGCTCTCCGCGAACATGACTCTCTCCGCGGAGCCCACCGCGACGTCGGCCTCGGCATCGGCCTCCGGGCGGGCCGGTGCGGTGCCTTCCCCTCCGGACGGATCGCGCCCTTCCCACCGTGCCCTTCCCACCGCGCCCTTCCCGACGCCGCGCCCGCGCGCCCCGTCCGGCACGCGCCGTCGTTCCCCCTCCCGCCCCGGTGCTTCCCCGCACGCGCTTAACGGTCTTCGCCGGGCCGGGTAGTGTTCTCGGACGATCAGGCACCACCGACCAGAATGGGCGAGAACCAATGAGTGAGGGCACCACACCGGCGGCGGGCGACGCGACCGCCGTCGCGGACGAGGTGGCGCGCGAGCGCCTGCTCTACCTGCGCGGCAGCATCGACAACCTCGATGCCGCGCTGGTGCACCTGCTCGCCGAACGGTTCAAGTGCACCCAGCAGGTCGGCGAACTCAAGGCCCGGCACAACCTCCCGCCCGCCGACCCGGCCCGCGAGGCCACCCAGATCGCCCGCCTGCGCAGGCTGGCCGAGGACGCCAAGCTGGACCCGGCGTTCGCCGAGAAGTTCCTCAACTTCATCATCGGCGAGGTCGTGCAGCACCATAAGGCGATCGCCGGGCGGGGACCCGCCGCCGGCGACACCGCTGTGTGAGAGGGGCGACCGGCTCCCCACCGGTCGTCCGGGGGAGACGCGGCAGGGCGCCCTCCACGAGAGAACCGCCGCCGCACCGTGACGAGGCCCCGAGGGCGCTCACCCCGCCGCCCGCCGCACTGCGCCCGGCATCCCCGGCACGCGCCCGTCACTCCGGCCCGGCGGTGACCCCGGGCGGCGCAGCAGCAAGGACAGCCCCGCCGCCAGCAGCCCCACGCACCCGGCCGTCGCGTACGCGCCCGCGTACCCCCAGGCCGCCGCGACCGCCGCGCCCAGGCCGCCGCCCAGGAGGCCGGACACCAGTTTCGAGCTGTAGACCAGGCCGTAATTGGACGCGTTGTGGTTCTCGCCGAAGTAGTCCGGCACCAGGGCCGCGAACAGGGGGAAGAAGGCACCGCCCCCGAACCCCGACACGAAGGCGAACACGAGGAACAGCGGCTGGTTGCCGCTCTGCCCCGCCCAGAGCACCCCGAACTGGGCCAGCCCCAGGACGACGCACACATACGTCAGCGTCACCCGGCGCCCCAACCGGTCCGACACCCAGCCGACGACCCCGCGACCGGTCCCGTTGACCACCGACATGATGCCCATCGACGACGCGGCGACCAGCGGCCCGAACCCGACATCCTTGGCGAACGGCACCTGGAAGGAGATCCCGAAGATGGACACCCCGGCGGTGCACAGCAGGCAGAGCCACATCAGGGGCAGCCTGCCGGTGCGCAGGGCCTGCCGCGGCGTGAACTGCCCGGCCGCGGGAGGGTTCTTGCGCAGCGCCAGCGCCGTCCGCACGTCCTGATCCGCCACCTTCGCGCGGACGCGACCGGGGGGATCCGTCGCGCGGGCGCCACCCGGCGCGTCCGGAAGACTCGAACCCCGCGGGCCCCCCGCCCCCGGCACCGGTACATGCGCCGGCCACCAGTTCTTCGGCGGGTCCTTGAAGAAGAAGCCGGCGAGGGCCGTCAGCAGCAGGACGTATACGCCGACCAGGTCCAGCACCGCGCGGTAGTTGCCCGCGTCGAAGCCGTAGGAGAACAGGAAGATGAACGGCACGGCCCCGTAGGCGAAGCCGCCGTTGACGAAACCCGTCTTGCCGCCCCGCCGTTCCGGGTACCACTTGCCGACGGTGTTGATGCAGGTCGCGTACACCAGCCCGGCCCCGGTGCCGCCCAGCAGCCCGAACCCGGCGACGGCCCACCAGAGGGCGGGGGCGTGCGCCAGGCTGACGAAGCCGAGGAGGCACAGCACCGATCCCGCCAGCATCGCGGTGCGGCTGCTGACCGCGCCCTTCTCGCGCAGCCGTCCGGCCGGGTACGCGACCGCCGCCTGGAAGAAGATCCAGACGCTGAGCACCCAGAAGGTGCCGGTGTGCGACCAGTGGTGTGCCGCGGCGAGCGTCGCCTCGGCCGCGCCGTAGGCGTACTCGAAGACGCTGATGGCCAGCATCGCCACCCAGGGCAGCAGCACCATCGTCCAGCGCGGGTAGCCGAGGAGTTCCCGGTCGGTCCGGCCCACGCGGTACACCCGCCCCTGGGCGCCGCGGACGATCCGTTCCCCGTCCGGGAGGGGTAACGGACCGGCGTCCCGGTCCCGGCGCCCTTCCGGAGCGATGCCGTGGGCCGTCATCGCGCGTCACCCCCTGGCAGCCGCCCGGCCGCCCGCGCCCACCGGTACTTCGCGCCCAGCACCGCCACCGGCAGCTCGGTGGTGTACGGGTACGCGGCGACGCCCCGTTCGAAGAGGTACGCGCCGGCCGCCTCCACCTCCGTGTCCCCGGCCAGCGACGCCACCACCGGCTTCTCGATGCCCCGGTCCCGGAACTCCGCCACGACCCGGGCCGTCAGCTCGGCGAACACCATGGGAGGGGTGACGATCGTGTGCCAGTACCCGAGCACCAGGGCGTGGACGCGCGGGTCTTCCAGGGCCAGCCGGAGCGCCGCCTCGTAGGTGGCCGGCGGCTCGCCGCCCGTGATGTCCACCGGGTTGCCCGCCGACCCGAAGGGCGGGATGAACCGCCGGAACGCCGCGTCCAGGTCCGCCGGTACCTCCATCAGGCGCAGCCCGTGGTCCACCAGGGCGTCCGACAGCAGGACGCCGGAACCACCGGCCCCCGTGACGACGAGGACGTTGTCGCCCTCGGGCGTGGGCAGGACGGGCAGCGCCCGCGCGTACTCCAGCAACTCCCGCAGGCCCGGCGCGCGGATGACCCCGGCCTGCCGCAGGACGGCGTCGTACACCGCGTCGTCACCGGCGAGCGCGCCCGTGTGCGACCCGGCGGCCCGCGCGCCCGCGCCCGTCCGCCCCGCCTTGAGGACGACGACCGGTTTCTCGCGGACGGTGGCGCGCGCCGCCGCCACGAACGCCCGGCCGTCCTTCAGGTCCTCCAGGTGCATGGCCACGCAGCGGGTGTGCGGATCGTCCGCGAAGTACGTGAGCAGGTCGTCCTCGTCCACGTCCGCCTTGTTGCCGAGCCCGACGATCGCCGAGACCCCGGTGTTCGTGGACCGGGCGAATCCGAGAACGGCCATGCCGATGCCCCCGGACTGCGACGTGAGGGCGACGCCTCCTTTTACGTCATAGGGAGTGCAGAACGTCGCGCACACCTGGTGCCAGGGGGAGTAATAGCCATAGATGTTCGGGCCGAGCAGCCGGATTCCGTACTCTTCCGCGATATCCGTGATCTCGTCCTGCAAGCGGTGTTCGCCGGTCTCCGCGAAACCCGAGGAAATCAGGACGGCGTTGGGGATTTTCTTGCGGCCCGCCTCCCGTAACGCGGCGGGGACGGCGGGCGCCGGAATGGCGAAAACGGCCACGTCGACCTCGCCCGGTATCTCCGCCACCGACGGGTACGCTTTCCGGCCCAAAACGTCACCGGCCTGCGGATTGACCGGATGGACGTCCCCGGCGAAACCGCCGTCGATCAGGTTCCGCAGCACCGCGTGGCCGATCTTCCCCGGCTCGTTCGACGCTCCGACCACCGCGAGGGAACGGGGGCGCATCAGCCGCTCCATCGCGGCGCGCATGTCCTCCTTGGTGTGGCGGCGGCGCCGGTGGACCGGCGGCCGGTCGTGCAGCAGGACGCGGACGTCGGCCGCCGTCGCCCCGTCCGGGGCGGCGAAGACGGGGTTGAGGTCGACGGCCGCGATGTCCGGGAAGTCGGCGGCGAGTTCCGAGACCCGGACGATCAGGTCGGTGAGCGCCGCCCGGTCCGCCGGCGCCGCGCCCCGTACCCCGCGCAGCACGTCGGCGGCCCGGATGTCGTCCAGCATCGAGGCGGCGTCGGCCCGCGCGACGGGGGCGAGACGGAAGGTGACGTCCTTCCACACCTCCACCAGGACGCCGCCGAGACCGAAGGCCACGACCTTCCCGAAGGTCGGGTCGGTCGTCACCCCGACCATGACCTCCTGCCCCCGCGCCACCATGCGCTGCACCTGCACGCCCGTGATCCGCGCCGTGGGGTCGTAGGCGCGCACGGCGCGCACGATCGCCTCGTACGCCTCCCGCACCTCGTCGGCCGAACGGAGCCCCACCCGCACCCCGCCGGCGTCCGTCTTGTGGGAGACGTCCGGCGAGACGATCTTCAGCACCACGGGGAACCCGATCCGCGCGGCGAGCGCCACCGCCTCGTCCGCGTCGGCCGCCGTCCCCTCCTCCGGCGTCGCGATCCCGTACGCGCGGGCCAGCAGCCGCCCCTCGGGCGCGGTCAGCGCCGTCCGGCCCGCCGCCCGCGCCTCCCGCAGCACCGCCCGTACGGCTTCCCGGTCGGGGCCCGGGAACGCGCTCGTCCCCCCGTCCCCCGAGAACGACGCGCCGGTGTCCGTGCCCGCCAGGTGCCGCATCAGATGACCCCCTCCGCCTTGAGCAGCCGCAACTCGTCCTCGTCCAGGCCCAGCTCGCCGCCGTACACGTCCTCGTTGTGCTCGCCGAGCAGCGGCGAACGGACGATGTCCACCGGCGAGTCGGACAGCTTCACCGGCGACCCGACCGTGGTGAACCGGCCGCGCTCCGGATGCTCGACCTCCACGACCATCCCGTTGGCGGCCAGCGACGGATCCTCGATGAGCTCCTTGGTGGACAGCACCGGGCCACAGGGGACACCGTGCGCGGTGAGCCGCCGCAGCACCTCCCCCTTGGGCAGCGTGCCGCTCCACTCCTCGATGAGCTGGAACATCTTCGCCAGCTTGGGCAGCCGGGCGCGCGGCGTCGCCCACTCCGGGTCATCGGCCAGCTCCGGCCTGCCGATCAGCCGCGCGATCGGCTCCCAGCCGGCCGGCTGCACGATGACGTACACGTAGTCGTTGGGCCCTCCGGGCGCGCACCGCACCGCCCAGCCGGGCTGGCCGCCGCCGCTGGCGTTGCCGCTGCGCGGCACCTCGTCCCCGAAATCCTCGTTCGGGTACTCCGCCAGCGGTCCGTGCGCCAACCGCTGCTGGTCGCGCAATTTCACCCGGCACAGATTCATGACGGCGTGCTGCATGGCGACGGTGACGCGCTGCCCGCGGCCCGTCCGGGTGCGCTGGTACAGGGCGGCGAGAATGCCCGCGACGCAATGGATTCCCGTCCCCGAATCACCGATCTGCGCCCCCGTGGCCAAGGGCGGGCCGTCCTCGAATCCCGTGGTCGCCATCGCGCCGCCCATCGCCTGCGCCACGACCTCGTACGCCTTGAAATCGGTGTACGGCCCTTCCCCGAATCCCTTGATGGACGCGTAGACCAGCCGCGGATTGAGCTGTCGCACCCGTTCCCAGGAGAAGCCCATCCGGTCCACGGCGCCCGGCCCGAAATTCTCCACCAGCACGTCACTGCGCCGGATCAGTTCGCTCAAGAGCTCTTTGCCGCGCTCCGATTTGGCGTTGAGCGTGATGCTCCGCTTGTTGCAGTTGAGCATCGTGAAATACAGCGAATCCACGTCCGGGAGGTCACGCAGTTGCCGCCGCGTGATGTCCCCGGTCACCGCCTCCACCTTGACGACGTCCGCCCCCATCCAGGCGAGCATCTGCGTGGCGGACGGTCCGGACTGCACATGCGTCATGTCGAGGACGCGCACGCCCTCCAGGGCCTTGCCGCTGTCACCGTAGGTGCCGCTCATCCGCGCACTCCCTCACTTGTACATCGTCTGGTTCACGGTCCCGGGGGCGTACGCGTCCGGATCGATCCAGACGTTGATCAGCGAGGGCTTCCCGGACTCCCGGGCGCGTTCCAGCGCGGGCCGGATGTCCGCCGGATCGCGGACCTCCTCGCCGTAACCGCCGAGCATCCGCGCGAACGCGTCGTACGGCACGTCACCGAGCGTGTTGCCGATCCGCTCCCGCGCCACGCCGTACTTGGCCCGCTGGCCGTAACGGATCTGGTTCATCGAGGAGTTGTTGCCGACGATCCCGACGAACGGCAGGTCGAAGCGGACCAGCGTCTCGAAGTCCCACCCCGTCAGCGAGAACGCGCCGTCCCCGAACAGCGCCACGACCTCCTTCTCCGGCCGCGCCTGCTTGGCCGCCATGACGAACGGCACACCGACGCCCAGCGTCCCCAGCGGCCCGGGGTCCATCCAGTGGCCGGGCGCCTTGGGCCGCACCACCTGCCCGGAGAACGTCACGACGTCCCCGCCGTCCCCGATGTAGACCGAGTCCTCGGTCAGGAAGTCGTCGATCTCACTGACCAGCCGGTACGGGTGGATCGGCGCGGCATCCGACCGCAGCCACGGCAGCCGCTCCTCCAGCGCCGCCCGCTCCACCCCCCGCAACTCCTCGATCCACTCCTTGCGCCGGGCCGCGGCCCCGGACGGCAGCCCGGACGCGGCCTGCGTCACCGCCGCCAGCACCAGCCCCGCATCACCCACGATCCCCAGATCCACGTCCCGGTTCCGCCCGACCGTGCGGTAGTCCAGGTCGATCTGGACGACGGTCGCGGCGGGGGAGAGACGCTTGCCGTAGCCCATCCGGAAGTCGAACGGCGTGCCGACGACGACGATGACATCGGCCCGCGAGAACGCGTACCGCCGCGACAACTGGAAGTGGTGGGGGTCCCCCGGCGGCAGCGTCCCGCGCGCCGCCCCGTTCATGTAGGCGGGCAGGTTCAGCGCCCGCACGAGCCCGATCGCCGCGTCCGTCCCCCGGGTCGTCCACACCTGGCTCCCCAGCAGGACGGCCGGCCGCTCGGCCCGCACCAGCAACTCCGCCAGCCGCTCGACGTCCGCCGGATCCCCCACCGACCGCGTCGAGGCCCGGTACCGCCCGGCCACCGGCACCCGCGCCGCCTCCCGGGGCACCCGCGCGTCCAGCACGTCCCGGGGAATCTCCAGGAAGGACGGCCCCGGCGCCCCGTGGAAGCACTCGCGGAAGGCCATCGAGACCATGTCCGCGACCCGCGCGGTGTCCGGCACGGTGGCCGCGAACTTCGTGATCGGCGTCATCATCTCGACGTGCGGCAGATCCTGCAGCGACCCCATCTTGTGCTGCCCCCGCGCCCCCTGCCCCCCGATGAGCAGCATCGGCGACTCGGCCCGGAACGCGTTGGCCACCCCCGTCACCGCGTCCGTCGTCCCCGGCCCCGCCGTCACGACCGCGCACCCCGGCCGCCCGGTGATCCGCGCGTACCCGTCGGCCGCGTGCGCCGCCACCTGCTCGTGCCGCACGTCGACGACCTTGATCCCCTCGTCGACGCACCCGTCGTAGATGTCGATGATGTGGCCGCCGCAGAGGGTGTAGATCACGTCGACCCCCTCGGCCTTGAGCGCTTTGGCCACGAGGTGGCCGCCGGAGACGGAATCCGCGGACCCCGGTGACCCGGTCGCGGCCTTCTCCGCCGGCCTCTCCGCCACGGAAGCGGCGGGCGCGGGGCCCGCGAGCGGCGATGAGGGCCGACCCGGTGGCGGTGCCTGCTCCCGGATGACCTGCCGGCTGTCCTTTTCGGGCATGGTGCGTCGCTTCCCTTCGTGAGGCCGGGGCTTTCCCAGGGGCGGCCCCGGCGGATGGTGCGGCGAACTGCGAGAGGGGAGCGCGAGCGAGCACCGGGCCTGACCCGGCGCGCACGGCGCCTCCCGATTGCCGACTGTATACAGTCCTCAGTCGACGAATACTGTATGAGGAAGTTATCCCGCACGCACCGGCGAGGTGTCCAGGGGATGGGCGAGATCCGGCCGGAGCGAAGAACCGGCCGTGCGGCGACCGGGCGGGCCCCGCGCCCACGGTCCGTGACGGACTTCTGAGCTCTCCGTCACCGCTCGCACGCCGGCCCGGCCGATCCCGCCCGGCCGGTGTCTCTCGCCTGGCCAGGGCGAACGCGCGAGGTGAAAGGCACTCCGAAACCTTGGTATTGTTGTCCATGTCGCCGCGGGGAACACCCCGCGAAGACAACACCTGGTCCGGGTGGCGGAATGGCAGACGCGCTAGCTTGAGGTGCTAGTGCCCTTTATCGGGCGTGGGGGTTCAAGTCCCCCCTCGGACACACACCACAGCCCCACGATCTCGACGAGATCGTGGGGCTGTTTCGTTGCTCGGGCGTCCGGGTCGCGGGCGCACGGGCCGCCGTCACGCACCGCGGCGGGAGACGTGCCCGGCCCCGCAGTCGCGGGCCTGCCGGAGCAGCCGGGCCACCGGTGACGGCCGCAGACCGACGGAGATCTCCTTGACGCGGTCGCTCCACCGCAAGGGCACGCACAGTTCGGCCGCGGCGGACCAGTACGCGTCAGCGCCCACCAGGTAACGAGGGCGGGGGCGCCGGGCGCGCAGAGCGCGTTCGATGGCGGCGGCGACGGTCTCGGGGCCGGGAAACCGCGCCGCCAGCCGCGCGGCAAGGGCGATGCCGCGGTAGCCGGCCGCGAAGTGGGATCCGTCCAGGCCGTCGAGGAGGCGGGTGCCGGTCTCCCACATCGGGGTGGCGATGATGCCGGGCTCGACGAGGATGACGCGCACACCGTCCCTGGCGTTCTCCATGCGCAGCGCGTGCGTGAGGGCCTTGAGGGCGTGTTTGCTGGCGCTGTACCAGCCCAGCAGCGGCACGCCGACGCGTCCCGCGATGGAGGAGACGTTCACGATCCGGCCCTCGCCCCGGCGGCGCATGACGGGCAGGACGTGCGCGGCGATGCGCGCCGGGCCCAGGAGATTGGTGTCGAGCAGGACGCGGATCTGCTCTTCCCCGGGGTCGTCCACCGCGCCGGGCAGGGCGGTGCCCGCGTTGTTGACCACGGCCCAGGGACCGCCGCCGGTCCGTGCGGCGATCCGCTCGAACGCCGTACGGCAGGAGTCCGGGTCGGTGACATCGAGGAGTTCGGTGCGGACGGGGAGGCGGGCCGCCGCCGCGGCGTCGAGCAGGGGCCGCCCCTTGCTCTCGTCGCGGACGGTGCCGATGACCTCGAAGCCGCTCCGCGCCAGGGTCAGGGCCGTGCAGTAGCCGATGCCGCTGCTCGCGCCGGTCACCACCACCGTGCGTGCCATGCTCGGATTCCTTTCGCGGGGGACGTGCGGGCCGGACCGCCGGAGCCGTGGAACCGCTTGGGCGTTCGGAGGGGACGGGCGGGGGCCGCGTGAGCCGGGACACGCCGGGGCGCGGCGGCAGGGGCGGGGCGGGCGGGTGTGCCGGGCGTCGTGCGAGGGCCGTCGGCGAGATGGCGGGCGGGTAGGGGCGGGTTCCACGGGTTCGCCGTGGCGCGGACGGGGGCCGGTTTCCGGGACCGCCGCCGCTTCGGTGGTGGGGGTGAATGCCGGGCGGCACCGGTCGAGCCGGTGCCTTCCCCGCGCCAGGTCGTGGAGCGCGGGAAGGCGTGCCGTCAGTCCGTCGGGGAGGTGGTCCCCGGGGCTTCGGCCCGCGTCGGCGACGCGGCCGTCGCGGGGTCGGCGTGCTGGGAGCCGAGGCGTTGGTGGATGAGGCGGGCCAGGCGCGTCAGGCTGCCTTCCTCCGTCTGGAGTTCGGTCGGGGAGAGGCGGACGTCGAAGTATTCGCGGGTGCGTACCAGGAGTTCGGCGCCCATGAGGGAGTCGAGGCCGAACTCGCCGAGCGGCTGGCCGGTGGGGAGCTCGGACGGGTCGGTGTGCAGGACGGTGGCGAGCAGACGGGCGAGGGTCTGCGTGATGGCCTGTACCGCGTCCTCGGCCGCCATGGAGGTCAGGGAGCGGAGGAATTCCTCGCGAGAGTCGTCCGCGACGGCCGCGTGGGCCGGGATGACGCCCGAGAAGCGGGGCGCGGCCAGAGCGGGGAGCACCCGCCGGGCACGAGCCCAGCCCATCTTGCCGACCCCGACCACATCGGGGCCGTCGGCCAGGACGCCGTCCGCCGCCGCGAAGAGCGCCCGGGGGCTCACGGGTTCGATTCCGAGCGTGTGCAGGGCCGTGTGCAGGTTGTTGCGGTCGACGTAGCCGGTTTCGGAGACTGCTCCCCAGGAGACGGTGGTGCCGGGCAGTCCCGCGTGCCGCCGGGCCCGGGCGAGGGCTTCGAGGTAGTTGTTGCCCGCGACGTAGGGGGCCTGGTGCACGTTTCCCAGACAGCAGGCCATCGACGACCAGAGCAGGAACAGATCGAGGTCGAGGCCGGCGGTCAGGCGGTGCAGGACGGCGGCGCCGGCCGCCTTGGTCGCCAGGACGGCGGTGAGGCGTTCGTCGGTGAGGTCGGCCAGGGGGGCGTCGTCGAGTCGCATGGCGCAGTGCACCACGCCGCGCAGCGGGTGACCGGTGGTGGCCACGGCGGCCAGCACCTGGCGCACGGCGGATTCGTCGGTGACGTCGGCGGCGTACGGGGTGGCGGTGACGCCGTGCCGGGCGAGCCGTTCGAGCACGGTGGCCGCTTCGGGCGCGTCGGGGCCCTGGCGGCTGACGAGGGCGAGGTGGCGGGCGCCGTGATCGGCGAGCCAGTCGGCGGTGGCGGCGCCGAAGCCGCCCAGGCCGCCGGTGATCAGGTAGGTGCCGGCGGGGTCCAGCGGCCGGGGGGCTGCCGGTGCGGGCCGGACGGGGACGGGCTCGTCGACGGGAGCCAGGGAGACGACGACCTTGCCGGTGTGGCGGGAGTGCTGCAGCAGCCGGAACGCCTCGTGCACGCGGGCCGCCGGATAGGCGACGTGCGGCAGCGGCCGGTAGTCACCGGCGTGGATCCTGGCCGCGACCTCGGTGAACAGGTCCTTGGCCGCGTCGGGGCCGGACATCAGGCCGTTGAGGTCGACCCCGAAGTAGGCGAGGTTGCGCAGGAAGGGGCGCGCCGGCAGGGGCTTGTCCTCCAGCATGTCGCGCTTGCCGAGTTCGATGAAGCGGCCACCGGGGCCGAGGAGTTCCAGGCTGCGGGCGATGGCCGGTCCGCTGAGGGAGTTGACGACGACGTCGACGCCGCGCCCACCGGTCAGTTCCCGTACCCGGACGGCGAAGTCCAGGGTGCGGGAGTCCAGGACGTGGTCGGCTCCCAGGGCGGTGAGCAGGTCGCGTTTGGTCTCGCTGCCCGCCGTGGCGATGACCTTGGCCCCGGTGAGACGGGCGTACCGCAGCACGGCCAGGCCGATGCCGCCGGCGCCCCCGTGCACCAGGACGGTCTCTCCGGGTGCCAGTCGGGCCAGGTGGGCGAGGCTGTGGTGGACGGTGGCGAAGACGACGGGCAGGGTGGCCGCCTCCGCGAAGCTCATGCCGTCGGGGACGCGGGCGACGGCCCGCGCGTCGACGACGGCGTGCGAGGCCAGGGCCGAGGGCGCCAGGCCGAAGACGCGGTCGCCGGGCGACCACGCGGTGACGCCGGGCCCGGTGGCGGTGACCACGCCCGCGCACTCCATGCCCAGTCCCTGCGCGGTGACGGTGCCCTCGATGGCCTCGGACGGCAGCAGGCCGTTGACCTGGAGGGTGTCGCGGTAGTTCAGGCCCACGGCCCTGACCGTGATGGTGATCCGGCCGGGGCCCGGATCGGGAGTGGGACATTCCTGCCAGACCAGCCGGTAGGACAGCCCGGGGTCGTGCACCGCGAGGGCGAAGGAGCCCGCGGGCGCGGTGGCGGGCCTGTGGTCGGCGGGGTGCTCGGTCTCGCGGGGAACGAACCGGCCGCCGCTCCGGGTGAGGACGACCTCGTCCTCGTCCGAGGGATCGAGCAGTTCCCGGGCGAGACGGCAGGCGTCGTCGGCCGGGTCGTCCCCGCGGTCGAGGCTGACCCGGTGGATCACCAGCTCGGGCCGCTCGTTGGCCAGGGTGCGGGCGACGCCCCAGACGGGCGCGTCGCCGGGGTGGGCGGCCCGTTCGGGTGCGGGCAGCACTCCGCTGGGGCGGGTGACCAGCCAGGTCCTGGTCCGCACCGCGTCCGGCAGCCGGTCGCGGGCCGCGATCAGGGCCTTGAGGGCGGCGATCCTGCGGACGGTGCGGGTCACGATCCGCGCGGGGTCTTCCTCCGGCTCGGCGAGCAGCAGGATGGTGACGGCCTCCTGCGTGCCGGGGGCGACCGGGGCGGCCGGGTCGTCGAGGGAGGTGACGGTGGCGTCGCCCAGCAGCGCGGCCAGGGCGTGGGCCAGCGGCTCCTCGGCCGGGCTTTCGGCGCCGATGGTCCAGGTGGTGCCGGCCGGAGGGTCGGGCGGCGCGGGCGGCGTGCCGGTGCGGTCGGGCGCGGCGGCGACGTAGAGGGAGAACTGGGTGGGGTCGGGCCCGGTCTCGGTGCCGGCGCGTGCCACGCCGGTGAAGCCGCACCGTTCCAGCAAGGGAGGCCACTGCTCGTGGTGCAGCAGGAGGCTGTCGGGGCGCAGCGCGTGGTCACCGCGGCGCCAGAAGCTGTCGAGGGCCCCGAAGAGGGCGCACAGTTGAACGGTGTCGTGGGACTCCACCGCCAGCAGCCGGCCGCCGGGAGCGATCAGCCGGCCGACGCGGCGCAGGGCGGCGGCCAGGTCGGCCGCGGTGTGCAGGGCGTTGGCGGCCAGGACGACGTCGAACCCGTCCTCGGGCAGTCCCTGCTCGTCCACGTCGGCGTCGAGGTTGAAGGTGCGGTAGTCGACGAAGTCGTAGGCGGCGAAACGGTGTTCGGCGGGGCTGAGCAAGGTCGCCGAGACGTCGGTGAAGGTGTAGCGGGTGCGCTCGGCGGGCAGCGCCGGAAGGACGGTGGCGGTGAGCCCTCCGGTGCCCGCCCCGATCTCCAGGATCCTCAGCGGCCGGTCCTCGGGCCAGCACCGGACGATCTCCTCCACCACGGCGCGGGTCAGGAGGTTGGTGAACCGGTTGCGCGGGCCGAGGTCGAAGAACTGCTGGTAGCGGACCGTGTCGGAGGTCAGGAGCTGGATCGGGTCGACGGTGCCGCGCAACAGGCCGGGCAGGTGCTGCAGGTGCCGGGCGGCCAGGCCCACTTCGGGGCCGCCGGCGGGATTCTCCGTGAGCAGTGCGCGCAGCGGCTCCCCGTCCCGGCGGGGTGAGCCCGTCAGCTGCCAGCGGCCGTCGGGGCGCAGGCGGACGACGCCGTGCCGTCGCAGGTCGGGAAGGCCGGCCTTGAGCAGCCGGCGGTGCTGGGGCAGCAGACCGGCTTCGAGGAGATCCTTCACGGCGAAGGGGGCCGTGGGATCCGGCAGGAAGTCCGCGAGCACCTCGGGCCAGCAGCGCGCGATGAGGTCGCGCGAGGCGTGGGTGGCGTGATGCTGTCCGGTGTCCCGCCAGGACCTGTCGAGTTCCCTGATCCGGCCGTCGGCGGACGCCAGGAGCGCGGCGGGCGGGGGGAGTTGGATACCGGGGCCCGTGGTGCCCGGCCGGGGCGCGGCCCGCAGAACGGTGCGCTGGACGCTCAAAGGGGTGCGGCCACTGGGCATCCGCCGCATGCACAGGCGGTCGATCTCCACGGCGACCGTGCCGTCCTGATCGGTGATCGTGATGTCCCAGCACGCCTCGGGCTCGACGGCCGTCCGTTCGCGCACGCGGACGAAGCCGCAGGGGCCGGGGGCCTGCCACACGCGCAGGGCGTGCAGGCCGGTGGGCAGGTAGGCCTCGTGGTCCGCGTTCCGTCCGGCGAGCAGCGGGGCACCCGCTTGGAAGGCCGCGTCCAGGACGAGCGGGAAGATCTCCCACGCCGGGCCGGGCCCGTCGTGCTGGTAGGAGGCGAGCACGTCGCCGTCGCCGGTGGTGACGAGGTCGCGCAGCAGGCGGAAGGCGGGGCCGTAGGCGAGGCCGAGGCGCCGGCACGCGTCGTAGTGCGTGGTGGCGTCGATCCGGTGCGCGCCGCGCGCCCGCGCGGCTTCGGTGTCGAGGGCCTCGGTGTCGACGGCCTCGGGGCGATGGCCGAGCAGGGCGTGCACGTGGGCGGTGGCCACGGGGCGGCACTCCGCGCCGCGGCCCTCTCCGGCGCTGACGATCACGGTGCCGCTGTCCGGCTGCACGGTCGTCTGCAGGCGCTGGTCCCCGGGGTCCGGCCAGGGCAGCGGCAGCGGGCGGGTGATGCGCAGGTGCCTGACCTCGACCGGCGCCCGCAGGGCGCGCCGCCCCGCGGCCAGGACCATCTCGGCGTAGGCGGCGGCGGGCATCACCACGGTCTCGTCGATCAGGTGGTCGCCGAGCCAGGGCACGAGCTGCGGTTCGACCGTGGCCTCCCACAACGGGTTCGGGCCGGGCAGCCGTTCGCCGAGCAGCGGGTGCTCGAAGTGGCCGGTGCCGCTGCTGCGCTTCCAGTCGGTGGGCCCGCCGTGCCAGTGACGCTTGCGCTGCCAGGGGTAGGGGGGCAGGTCGGCCACGCGGGCGGGGTGGGGGAAGTGGACGGGCCAGTCCGTGTCGGCGCCCGCCGCGATCAGCGCGGCGGCGCAGGAGGCCACGGCCTGCGGCCCGGGCGCGTCGCGGTGGAGTGCCGGTACGTGGACGGCACCGGTGCGCCGCAGGTACGGGCGCAGAACGGGCTGCGGGCCGATCTCCACGACGATGCCCGCCCGCTCCCCCAGCGCGTGGGCGGTGGCCTGGGCGAAACGGACCGGCTCGCGGACGTTGCGCCACCAGTACCGGGCCGTCAGCTCCTGGCCCGCGAGGGGACCGCCCGTGACGGAGGAGACGAACGGGACACCGGTGGGGGAGGGACGGAGGTCCGCCAGGGCATCGTGCAGGGGACCGGCGGCGGGGTCCATGGCGCGGCTGTGGAAGGCGTAGTCGAGGTCCAGGTCGCGGAAGAAGACGTCGCGGGCCGCCAGTTCGGCGCCCAGAGCGGCCAGTGCCTCCGTGTTTCCCGCCACGGTGACGTCCTGGTCGCTGTTGATTCCGGCGATCTCCAAGGCGCCCTCGTAGCGGGCGAGCGCCTCGCGGGCCCGGTCCTCCGGCAGTCCGACGGCCGCCATCCGGCCGCTCCCGGCGGTGGGTGCCTGGGCACGGCCGCGCGCGGCGATCACCAGCGCGGCCTGCTCCAGGGTGAGTGCCCCGGCGACACGGGCGGCGGCGATCTCGCCGACGCTGTGCCCGAAGACCACCGCCGGACGCACCCCGCGCGCGGCGAGGTGGGCGGACAGGCCCAGTTGGACGGCGAACAGCAGCGGCTGGGCGACCTCGGTGCGGCGCCACCGGTCCGCCTCCGGGCGGGCCAGCTCCCGTGCCACCGACCAGCCCAGATGCGGGGCGAGCGCGGCGTCCGCCTCGTCGACCGCGGTCCGGAAGGCGGGGTCGTCGGCCAGGAGATCGGCGGCCATGCCGGGCCACTGGGAGGCGTTGCCGCAGAACGCGTAGGCCACGGAGCGGCGGTCGGCCGGCGGCCTGACGGCTCCCGCCGCCGGCCGGCCGGCGAACAGGTTCTCCAGTTCGTCGGCCGCCTGCCGCGCGCTGCCCGCGAACACGGTGGCCCGGTGCGCGTGCGCGCTGCGGCGCCGGGTGCTGGTGTGCGCCAGGTCGTAGAACTCCTCGGGGGCGGCCTGCCTCAGTCGCGCGGACACCCGGGCCGCCAGCTCCTTGAGCGCCGTGGCCGAGCGAGCGGAGACCGTCACCGGCAGCGGGCCGGTCACCGGCGGCGCGGCGGGAGGGGAGGCGGGGGGCGCGGTGAGCACGGCGTGGGCGTTGACGCCGCCGAAGCCGAAGGAGTTCACGCCGACCGCGGCCCGCGGACGCGGGCGCAGCGCGACCGGCTCGACGGTCGGGGCCAGCCCCAGGCCCGCGAAGTCGATCTCCGGGTTCAGGGGCCGCGCGTGCAGGGTCGTCGGCGCCGTGCCGTGCCGCAGCACGAGCAGCGCTTTGAAGAGCCCGGCCATCCCCGAGGCCGGTTCCAGGTGCCCCAGATTCGACTTCACCGAACCGATCGGCAGCCGCCCGCCCGCCCGGTGCCGTCCCAGAGCCCTGCCGATCGCTCGCGCCTCCGCCGGGTCCCCCGCCGCCGTCCCGGTGCCGTGCGCCTCGAAGTAGACCAGGTCGTCAGGGCTCACGCGGGTGCCCTCGTAGACCTCGCGCAGCAACGCCTCCTGCGCCGCGGAGCTGGGCAGCGCCAACCCCGCGGTGCGCCCGTCGCAGTTGACACCGGTACCGGCGATCACCGCGTGGACGCGGTCCCCGTCGGCCACCGCGTCGGCCAGCCGCTTCAGGACGACCACGCCCCCTCCCTCCGCCCGCACGAAGCCGTCGGCCTCGGCGGAGAACGCCGCGCACCGCCCGCGCCGCGACAGCATCGACGCGGCGGAGAATCCGACGAACCCCTCCGGCCCGGCCAGGACGTTGACCCCTCCGGCGACGGCGACGCGGCCCGCGCCCTCCAGCAGGGTGCGGCAGGCGCGGTCCAGCGCCACCAGGGAGGAGGAGCAGGCGGTGTCGATCACCATGCTCGGACCGCGCAGGTCGAGGAAGTGCGACAGCCGGTTGGCGACGATCGACAGGGCGCCACCGCTCATGCCGTAGGGCGTCTGCCCCTCCCGCAGCCGTGACTGGAGCCGGGCGTAGGCCAGGTCGGAGACGCCGATGAAGACCGAGCCGGGGGAGCCGGCCAGGGACTCGGCGGGGATGCCGGCGTCGTCAAGAGCCTCGACGGCCAGCTCCAGCACCAACCGCTGCTGGGGGTCCATGGACGCGGCCTCGATCGGTGCGATGCCGAAGTAGCCCGCGTCGAACCCCGCGACGTCGGCCAGGAACCCGCCGGCCGCCGTATAGCTGCGGAACGGCCGCTGCGGTCCCGGGTCCACGCAGAGCGCCCGGTCGAAACGGTCCTCCGGCATCCGGCCGACCAGATCCCGGCCTTGTGACAGGGCCTCCCACAGGCCGTCCAGGTCCGTCAGCCCGCCCGGCAGACGACAGCCCACCCCTACGATGGCGATCGCTCGATCGGTCACATCCATACATGCCGTCCTTTCTTCTCTTTCCTCCTAAATTTTTCCCAATTGCAGAAGCACTTACTGATTCGTTGATCAGTACGATATTTCAACCCTTTGCATGAGCTGGTAACGAAAAGCCGCTATTGTCCTTCCGTTCGCTTACGGTGATGGCATGTCTTCTGCCGAGCGTGCCCGGTTGGTGACCACCGCGGTCCATCTGCCCGCCCGATACCGGACGATGGAGGAGGCACGGACGCGCATCGCCCGGGCGGGCAGCGCCTTCGTCCCCCCCGGCCGGTCTGCTGGAAGACCTGACGGGGGTGCGCGGCGTGCACGAGAAGGGCGAGCACGAACAGGCGTCCGACCTCGCCGTCGCCGCCGCCACCAAGGCCCTGGAAACCGCCGGATACGCCATCGGCGACATCGACCTGCTGCTCTTCACCGCCTGCAGCCAAGACCTCATCGAGCCGGCCACCGCGCACATCGTCGCCGCGAAACTCGGCGCCACCTGCCCGGCACTCGATGTGAAGAACGCCTGCAACAGCGTGCTCAACGGCATGGAGATCGCCTCCGCGTTCATCGAGGCGGGCCGGTACCGGACCGTGCTGATCACCTGCGGTGAGGCGTGCACGCTCTCCGCTCGCTGGCACCTGCCCAACCACGACACCTTTCTGCGCGCCATGCCCGGATACACGGTCTCGGACGCGGGCGCCGCCCTTCTGCTCACGGCGACCCCGGCCACCGACGGCGGGCCGGGCATCCTGAAAGCCACCTTCAGCGCGGACTCCACGGCGTGGAACGCCTGCACCCTCGCGGCAGGCGGCACCATGCACCACCGCTTGGCCGACCCGGAGCCCACCTACCTCCGGCTCAACGGAGACCTGCTGCGCGACATCGTCCTCGACTTCCTGCCCTCGGCTCTCGAACACTGGGGCGCGGACGCGGAGGAGGCCCGGCGCAGCGCCTTCATCGCCTTCCACCAGACCACCGTCGCGCAGTACCACGAGACGATCGAGAAACTGCGCCTGCCCGCCCACCGCTGCCTGCCCACCGTCGCCGAGCACGGCAACGCCGCCTCCGCGTCCCTCCCCCTCCAACTGGTCACCGCCCTGGAGAGCAACCGCGTCGAACCCGGCGACACGGTCGCTCTCATCGGCCTGGCCAGCGGACTCAGCGCGGGGCTGGCCCTGATCCGGATGTGAACGCCGCACGGGCGCCGGTGTGCGGCGCGAAAACCACGGAGAGGACGGGCCGCACGCGGAGAGGGCGGGCCGCACTCTCCGGGGGAGCGAAGCGGGCCGGAGTCACGGCCCACCCTCGAACTCCACCCTCTCCGGCCCCTTCCCCACCCGCTCCGGCAACCGCCACCCCTCGCGCCCCGGAGTCAGGGTCCCCAGCAGGCTCGGGTGCCGGGCGCCCGTGCAGGAGGGGAGGGTGGACGGGAGGGAGTGGAGGGTGAGCCAGGCCAGGACGGTGAAGGCGTAGGGCTCTTTGGCGGTGGTGGGGAGGCCGAGGGTGTCGGAGGTGAGGAGGGGGACGGGGGCGAGGGCGGTGCGGAGGGCGGACAGGAGGGTGGGGTTGTGGGTACCGCCGCCGGAGGCGATGACTTCGGTGACGGCGGCGGAGTGGGCCGCGTCGGCGACGGTCCGGGCGGTGAGGTGGGCGAGGGTGGCGAGGATGTCCTCGGGGGATGGGTGGGTGCGGGTGGGGAGGGCCGCGAGGGCGGACAGGAGGTAGGGGAGGTGGAAGTGTTCCTTGCCGGTGGTCTTGGGGGCGGGGCGGGCGTAGTACGGGTCGGCGAGGAGGTGGTGGAGGAGGGGTCGGTGGACGGTGCCTCGGGCGGCGAGGGCGCCGTTCGTGTCGTAGGGGAGGGCGCCGTGGGTGAAGTGGTGGGTAGCGGCGTCGAGGAGGGCGTTGGCGGGGCCGGTGTCGTAGGCGAGGGGCGGGCCGTCCGGGGCGGGGACGGTGATGTTGGCGATGCCGCCGAGGTTGACGGCGGCCGGGCGGCCGGGGCGCCCGCGGAGCCACAGGACGTCGAAGAGGCTGACGAGCGGCGCGCCCTGGCCGCCGGCGGCGATGTCGCGGGGGCGCAGGTCGGAGAGGACGGGGTGGCCGGTGGCCTCGGCGATCCAGGCGGACCGGCCGAGTTGGAGGGTGCCGAGGGCCCGGCCGTCGTCGGTCCAGTGGTAGACCGTCTGGCCGTGTGAGACGACGAGGTCGGCGCGACCGTCGCACAGTTCGCGGTCGGCGCGCACGGCGAGGGCGGCGAACTCCTGGCCGATGCGGGTGTCGAGTCGGCAGACCTGCTCCATGGTGGTCGGTGCGGGCGGGAGCGCGGAGATCAGATCCGCGCGGAGGCCGGGGGAGTAGGCGGCGCTCACCGTGCCCAAGGGGGTGAGGCGGAGGGTGTCCCCGTCGCGGGCGAGGTCCGCCGCGGCGGCGTCGATGGCGTCGTGGGAGGTGCCGGACATCAGGGCGAGGATGCGCATGGGGGTGCTTCGCCTCCGCTGGGTTCCGGGGATGTCGGCTTCGGGTCTGCCGGGAAACAACCTGCTGGTTTCGCGCCGCGATGTCGCGGGTCGCGCATGGCTCACCCGCGTGCCGTTCTTCCGTAGGCCCTTCGGCGGCGGGGTGGCGGGACCGCGTCGGCCCGCGGTCGCGGGGTGTTCGGCTCAGTCGTGGAGCGTGCGGCGCTGGTCGGCGGTGCGGAGGGTGAGGAGGGCCGGGATGCTGAGGGCGCAGGTGGCGGCGGCGTAGTAGGCGGGGATGTCGGCGTCGCCGGTGTGCTGGACGAGTTCGGTGATGATCAGGCCCGCGCTGCCGGAGAAGACCGCGTTGGCCAGGGCGTAGGCCAGGCCCAGCCCGGTGTAGCGGACGATGGTGGGGAACATCTCGGCGAGCATCGCCGGGCCCGGGCCCGCCAGCAGCCCGACGACCGCGCCCGCGCCGACGAGGGCGAACCCCTTGCCGAGCGTCGAGGCCCCCGGGCTCTGGAGCAGGTCGAGCAGCGGCAGGGCGAGCGCGGTGACGAGGACGGCACCGGCGACCATCACCGGGCGCCGGCCCCACCGGTCGCTGAGGGCGCCGGCCGGGAGGATCGAGGCGGCGAAGCCGAGGTTGGCCAGGGCGGTGGCGATCAGGGCCTGTTGGAAGGTGGCGTTCAGGGTGCTCTGGAGGTAGCCGGGGAGGACGACGAGGAAGGTGTAGCCGGCGGCGGACCAGCCCATGATGCGTCCGGCCCCGAGGGCGATGGCTTTGGGGAGGGAAGGGGGAGCGGGGGGTTTCCCGGGTGGGTTCCGACGGGGTTTTTGCTGGTAGGGCTCTTTGTGTGGCGCCTGGGGCCGGCGGTCGGCCCGTTGTCTGCGGCGGAAGGACGGGGTTTCGTCCAGGCGGAGGCGGAGCCAGAGGGCGGTCAGGCCGAGGGGGAGGGTCAGGAGGAAGGGGAGGCGCCAGCCCCAGGTGTGCAGGGACGTTTCGGTCAGGACGGTGGCGAGGAGGGCGGCGAACCCGGCGCCGGTGAGCAGGCCGAGTGCGACGGTGAAGGACTGCCAGGCTCCGTAGCGTCCGCGGCGGTGCGGTGGGGCGAACTCCGTCATGACGGCGACCGCGCCGCCGAACTCGCCGCCCGCCGACAGCCCTTGCACGGCCCGCAGGAGCGTGAGGAGCCACGGGGCGAGCGCGCCGGCGGTGGCGTGGGCGGGGAGCAGGCCGATCAGGGTGGTGGCGCCGGTCATCGTGGTCACGGCCAGGATGAGGGCGGGGCGGCGGCCGAGGCGGTCGCCGAGGCGGCCGAAGACGGCGGCTCCCAAGGGGCGGAAGAAGAAGGCCAGGGCGAAGGACGCGTAGGTCTTGACGAGTCCCTCGGTCGCGCTGCCGCCTTCGGGCGTGAAGAAGCGCTCGGCGATGATCGTGGCGAAGTAGCCGTAGACCCCGAACTCGTACCACTCGATGAGGTTGCCGACCGAACCCGCCAGCAGCGCTCGGCGGGCGGCGGGCCGGGTGGCGGCGGTCGGTTCGGTCGCGGGTGGGGCCATGGCGCTGCTTCCTTCCCTCGGGGGCGGGCGGGTGAGCAGGTGGCGGTGGGGTTCCTCCGGGTGGGCTGGTCCCTCCAGGTTGGCAGGTGGGGGTGGGGCGCGGGGCGCGTACGGGGATCAGTGCGCCGGGCGCGTCCAGGTGACCGGCAAGTGGGCCAGGCCGCGCACCAGACGGGTGTGGCGCCAGGGGAGTTCGTCGGCGGGGCAGGCCAGGCGGAGGCCGGGGAAGCGGGTCAGCAGAGCCTGGAAGGCGATGCGGGCCTCCAGGCGCGCCAGCGGGGCGCCGAGGCAGTGGTGGATGCCGTGGCCGAAGGAGAGGTGGCTGGTGGGGCGGTCGAGCTGGAGGACGTCCGGGTCGGGGAACCGGGACGGATCGCGGTTGGCGGCCCCGGGGAGGACGAGCACGACGTCGCCCGCCTTGATGTCGACGCCGCCGAGGGTGAGCGGGGTGGTGGCGTAGCGGAAGGTCGCGGTGGTGAGCGGGGCGTCGTAGCGCAGCAGCTCTTCGATGACGGAGGGGAGCAGCTCGGGGTTCTCGCGCACGCGGGCGCGCAGGGCGTCGTCCTGGAGGAGGGCGAGCATGCCGTTGCCGATGAGGTTGGTGGTGGTCTCGTGGCCGGCGACGACGAGGAGGACGGCGAGGGAGACGAGTTCGGGCTCGGAGAGGCGGTGGGGCGGGGGTGCGGGGGTGGTGCGTCCGTTGGCTTCTCCGGTTTCGGGTTCCTCGTGTGTGAGGGCGTGCCCGTTCGTGGGGGCGTTCCCGTCCGCGTTCCCGTTCGTGGCGGCGCGTCCGTCCGCGTTCCCGTCCGCCGCGTTCCCGTTCCCGTTCTCGTCGCGAACGGTGATCAACGCGGTGAGCAGGTCGGGAGCGTCAGCCGGGCCCTCCTCGGTGGACAAGGCGGCGCGTTTGGTGGCGATCAGGGCCGTCATGTAGTCGCTGATGGCGTGCGAGGCGGCGTCCACGGCGGCCTTGTCGCCCGTGGCGAACAGGGCGTTGGACAGGCGGCGGAGGGTGGCGCGGTCCTCGGGCGGGACGCCGAGGAGTTCGCCGATGACGTCGATGGGGAGCGGGACGGCGAAGTCCTCGATGAGGTCGGCCGTGCCGCGGTCGGCCATCGTCTGGATGAGGCGGTCGGCGAGCGCGGCGATGCGGGGTTCCAGCCGGGCCACCGCGGCCGGGGTGAACGCCTTCATGGCCAGTCGGCGCAGGCGGGTGTGGTCCGGCGGGTCGGTGGCGAGCATGGTGGCGCTGACGGCGGGGGCGAGGTCGCGGGTGCGCGGCTTGTCGGCGAAGTAGCGGGTGGTGTCCTTGGACAGGCGGGGGTCGGCGAACGCGGCACGGGCCTCGGACCAGCCGGTGACCGCCCAGGTGTCCCCGAACGGGCCGGTGCGCACCCGCTGGACGGGGCCGCGCCGGCGCAGTGCGGCAAGGGTGGGGTAGGGGTCGCGGAAGTATTCGGGGGAGTCCAGGGGGGCGCTGGTGCTCATGCGGGGTGACCTCGTGGGGGACGGGCTACGGGAGGGTAAGGCGGGCGGTCGCGGCTCCGCGCCGGTGGGCGCCGCCGGGGACGGTGGAACGGCGTGTTCCGGGCGGACGGGCGCGCGGAGCGCGGATCACGCCTCGCCCTCGCTCCGCCCGGCCGCGGACGCAGGCTCGTGCGGTGCGGCGGCGCCGGACGACGCGAAGGCGCGGGAGACGCGGTGCAGCCAGCGGGCCTCGTCCAGCAGGTTGTTCAGCTCCGGGTGGGTCAGGGTGGCGTCTTCGGCGCTGATGGGGTGGGCGGGCGGCAGGCCGTCCGCACGGGCGGCGAGGGCCGCGGTCAGCACGATGGCCTCGGTCTCCGCGGCGAGATCCCGGCCCTGGCGGCCAAGGGCGCGCAGATTCTTCTCGGCGGCCCGGCGGACCTCCTCGCTGCGGTGCGGACGCAGCAGCAGGATGCCGTCGCGGATCTCGATCACCCGGCGGTAGAGCCGGAACTCGGTGTCCGGGGCGGCGTCCCGGCCCTCGGCCGCGGTGAGCTGGATCTCCGGCACGGCCTCGTACAGGGCGGCCCACAGGGGGTGCAGCCCGCGGTGCAGCCGCCACATCTGGATCCGTCGCCAGGGCTTGCCGAGGGCCGGGCCGATCGCCGGCAGCAGGATGCCGATCAGCAGCACCACGCTGCACAGGGCGGGCAGCCCCACGTTGAACGTGCACGTCACCGGAGTGAACAGGGACGAGCACAGCTGCTCCGGCGGCAGCCAGTCCGAGTCGGTCCACAGGCTGACGGTGTGGACGATCTTGTACGTCGCGTAGACCAGGCCGATGCCGCAGCCGAGCGCGATGATCCGCAGCCCGTGGCGCAGGGCGGCGCGCGGCGCGTGGCGCGCGTACCGGAGCGCCTGGCGCAGCAGGTCGATGACGGCGGCGCCGAGGTAACCGGTGAAGACCAGGATATAGACGTTCAAAAGGGGCGCGGTGCGCGGCAGATCGCCGAAGGTGGGGGCGTCCGGGGAGTCCCCTACGGGAGAGGAGAGGAACAGGACGGCCAGCGCGCACACGGCCAGCACCAGCGAGAGCACCCGGCGCCGGGCCTTGCGGTCCGCGGCGGCCGGTTCCTCGTTGAAGCGCAGCAGGAGGATGGACACGCAGGTGGCGGCGGCCAGGGTGGAGCAGTTGCCGAGCAGGCGGCCCAGTTTCGGCGTCACGGCGCTCAGTACCGAACCGACGGCCGGCGTGAGGAAGACCAGGGACAACCCGAGGGCCGTCAGGAAACCGCACAGCGCGCCCAGCCCCTGCGGCCGTGGCCGGGTCAGGAGGGGGCGCGCTTTGTAGAGGGCCGCCAGGAGGAGCAGGGCGGCTATGGACAGGAAGAGGGCGTTGACCATGTGTCGGGGCTACCGTCGCTTGGGACCGAAGACGTCGTCCATCCGGCTGATGACCTGTGCCTGCTGGGACGTCGCCGGGCGGCGGGCCGATGATACGCGGTCGGCGTGCCGCAGGATCAGCGAGGCGATCATTTCGGCCTCCTGTTCCTCGCGGTCGCTGTAGTGGCTGCGCGCCCGAACGGCCTGGATCTCCCCGGGATCCACCTCGGGGCCGGGCTGCGCGGTGGCGGCCGGGTCCGGTATCAGGAGGTTGGTGTGGCCGCTGAGCATGTGGCCGACCTCGTGCAGGACGATGTGGTCGCGGTGCAGGGCGGTGGTGGCCTCGTCGTAGAAGATGTAGTCCGCCGCGGCGGTGGCTATCCACAGTCCGCAGGGGCCCGCGGGCGGGGTGACCTGCGGTTGCAGATGGATGGGACGAGCCCGGCGGGCGGCCAGGTGCCCGAGGAAGTCGCCCAGGTCGAACGGGCGCGGGATGTGCAGATCGCGGATCCGTTCCGCGGACTCGGCGAGCATGCGGGCCCGGCGCCGGGTGAACTTCATGGCGCGCTCTCCTTCGGCCGTTGCCATGACGGGGACACGGGCCAGTCTCATACAGCGAGTGATCGGTCCTCCGGGTGGGTGCGGCGGCGGTCGGCCGGAACCGGCCGGTGCGCGATGCGGACGGAGTGGGCGGGGCGCCCTCGCGAAGGGGCGGGCGGGGGCGGCGGAGGCCGGGCTCGCGACCGGGGGGCCGGTCGTCGGGGGCGGGGGGCGTGCCCATGCTCGCGGAACCACCCGCGAGCGGGTGGCGCGCGGCCGGTCCCTTCGGGAGCGTGAGGTGCCGCCCCTGATGGCGGACCCGTACCGGGGCATGACGGGTTGGCGGTCTACGGAAGCGGTCGCGGCGGCCCGTCGCCCGTCCCCTGCGTGTCGGACAGGCCCTCCAGCTTGCGCACCCGGTTGATCATTTCGAGGACGGCGCTGCGCGATTCCTCGGACATGTCCATGAACCGGGCGGCCATCGCGATGACCCCGGCGTCGCGCATCGCGTCCACCATGGCCTCCTGCCCCGCGGTGCCGTCGCCGCCGACGGGCGGATCGGGGTGGTCGTGGAAGTACGCGGCCGGGACGCCGAAGTACTCGGCCAGCGCCTCTATATGACGCTTGGTCGGGTTGTCCCGTTTTCCCTTGCGCAGCTGCCAGATGTAGTTGCCGGAGATCACCTGCTCGCCGGCCCGGATGTTGATCTCGGTGGCGACGTCGTTGGCCGACAACGTCCTGCCCCGTTCGCGGCTGCGCGCCTGGAACAACCGGTCCAGTTTCTCCGCCAGGCCGGCCGGCTCGCGGGCCTCGTCCCCCATGTGCCGCGCTCCCTTCAAGGCCACAAACGGTCAGACATCCACTGTAATGGAGCGGTTGTCGCTGGGATCCGGAGACCCGGCAGGTCACGGGCTGGCACCGAGTCCTTCAACCATCTATTCTCACATCTGAGTCAAAGACTCTGGTGTGACGCGGAGCGCTCGCGCGCCGTGTCACGCGGACGCGCGGAGAGCGCCGAGGTGAGGTGGCCGTACGGACCGGCGGGGTTGGTCCGGCGCGGCGGCACTTGGGCGCCGCGTCATGGGGCTCCGCGGTGGCCCCGCCTTGTCTCCCGCCGTGCGGCGCACGGGACGGGACCGGTTCGGACCGGCACGGGGGTGTGGTCCGAACCGGGGCGGGGCCCCGCGTGATGTAAGGGTTTTGGAGGTCCGTCCGTCGGGCTTCCGCCGGTTTTCGTCGGCTTTGTTCTTCCCGTCGTTTCTTCCCGTGGGCCCGTCCTTCGCGCCTGCCGTCCGACGACGCCCGTCCGACGACGCCCGTCCTCCGCGCCCGCCGTCCGACGACGCGCGACGCGAGAGTCCCCGGCCGTGACATGCGAAGAGGCGGGGCGCCCCGGACTTCCCGGG
>NZ_JBEXNM010000096.1:0-28012 GCF_040611095.1 Streptomyces sp. NPDC003077
CGCTCCCCGCCCGGGAGCGGGCCGACGGCCGTTCCGGCGCGGCCGGCGGGGCCACGTCCCGCGGGCCGCCCCCGCCCCCGATCAGGCAACCCCGATCAGGCGCCCCCGGACAGGTGTCCACGACCAGCCCCGCACCCGACGTCCCCGTCCCCGTCCCCGGCCAGGCGTCCTCGCCCGCCCGGAAACCGACGTCCCTGTCCTCGATCCGGCGCCTCCGCCCCCGACCGGATTCGCATATGCTTGCGCATGAACGCAGATGTCGCACAACATCTGCGCAACTTGCGCATGACCTGCGTACAGTTCACGCACATCTCGTACGCGCCCGGACGGAAGCCACGGTCCCGTAGGACGCGTACGGCCTCCCGCCGGGCGCCCGTCCCGAGGGGGGACCCTTGCGTCATCACATGAAGGGCGTCGCCGCCGCCGCGCTCGCGATCGGCACCGCGTTCACCGGCCTGGCCACCGCCGCGCCCGCGAGCGCCGCCGGCTCCGTGCACATCGCGGAGATCTACTACAACAGCCCGGGCGCGGACAACCGCTCCAACTCCAGCCTGAACGCCGAGTGGGTGCGGATCAAGAACTCCACCTCGCGGGCCGTCAGCCTCAAGGGCTGGACGCTGACCGACGCCTCGCGGCACACGTACAAGTTCGGCACCTACACCCTGGGCGCCGGCAAGTCCGTGACGATCCACACCGGCAAGGGCCGGGACACCGCGGCCCACCGCTACCAGAACCGCCGGGCGTACGTCTGGAACAACGACCGGGACACCGCGACGCTCAAGAAGGCGTCCGGCGCGCGCGCCGACAGCTGCAGCTACAACAACCCGCGCCGTTCCTCGGTCGTCTGCTGACCTGTCGGCTGCTGACCTGTCGGCCTCTCAGGGGCGGCCGGCTGTGCCCGCCGCCCCTGAGGGCCGCTCACTCACCAGCCGCGCTCGCGCCATTCGGCCAGGTGCGGGCGCTCGGCGCCGAGGGTCGTGTCGGCGCCGTGGCCCGGGTAGACCCATGTCTCGTCCGGAAGCGGGTCGAACAGCTTGCTCTCGACGTCGTCGATGAGCCGGGTGAAGTTGTTCGCGTTGCCCCGGGTGTTGCCGACCCCGCCGGGGAACAGGCAGTCCCCGGTGAAGACGTGCGGGTGACCGTGCGGGTCGTCGTAGACGAGCACGATGCTGCCCGGGGTGTGGCCCACCAGGTGGCGGGCGGTCAGTTCGACCCGCCCGACGGTGAGGGTGTCGCCGTCCTCCACCAGCACGTCCGTGGGGACGGGGATCGCCTCGGCGTCGTACCGCCCCGCATACGTCCGGGCGTCGGTCGCCGCCACCACCTCGCGCAGCGCGCCCCAGTGGTCGCCGTGCCGGTGGGTGGTGACCACGGAGGCGAGGCCGCCGTCGCCGATCAGCGCGACGAGGGTGTGCGGCTCGGCGGCGGCGTCGATCAGGAGCTGCTCGTCCGTGGCGCGGCAGCGCAGCAGATAGGCGTTGTTGTCCATGGGGCCGACCGCGACCTTGGAAATGATCAGGTCGGTCAGCTCATGCACGTCGGCCGGTCCGCCGACCTTGACTGCTCCGGTGTAGGCCATGACCTCACTCTAAAGCGGCGGGACGGCCGGCAGCGCACCGCCCTGTGTGTCGAGCCCGGCACCACGCGTACGGCCGGTCAGCCAGCCCACCAGCGCGGTGGGGGGACCGGTGACGACCGTGACCGCCCCGCCCGCGGCCTCGGTGCCCGTACGCCACCGCCGCCCGTCGTCGGCCCGCAGCTCCATGGCCGGCACCGCCGGGTGACCGGCGAACTTCACCCCCGTCATGAAATCCAGCCAGCCGTCGACGAACCCGGCGGGCAACTGCTCGACGGTGTAACCGACCCCGAGGTCGACGTGGTGCAGCTCGACCTCGGCCAGTCGGCGCAGCGCGAGCCGCGCGGCCCGCTCCACCACGCCGTTGCGCATCTCCACCTCGAACGTCCAGCGGTCGGCCGGCAGCGCCGCCGCCGCGGCGTCGAACCGCTGGGCGCTCGCCCGCAGGTCCGCGACGTGGACGGACAGCGGACGGTCGGCGTCGCGCTCGATGTCGGCGTCGCGCGCCGCGCCGCTTGGGTACATCGGCGTCGGCACGTCCGTACGGGCCCACGTCAGCAGGTTCACCAGGGCATCGGCGTTGCGCGCGACGTGGGCCAGGACGTGGCCGCGGGTCCAGTCGGGGAGGAGGGAGGGTTCGCCGACCGCCTCGTCGTCGAGCTTGCCGACCGAGACGAGCAGACGCTCGGTCGCCTCGTGGACGGCCGCCGCGTCGCGCGCGAAGTCCGGTGTGGTGGCCGGACCTTGGTGGGGTTCCGGGTGGGGTGCCTTGTCTGGTGCGTTGTCGGTCATGGGCAGAACCTATCGCCCCGTAGCCTGTGCCGGGAGTCGGCTGGTGGGGGTCCCGGCGCACGCGGGGGAGCGGACGGCGCACGGAAGGCGGCGGGCTCCGGTGGGCGTGGGGGGAGGGGGTCAACTGTGGTGCGTTCGACGTGCGTTTCATGCGTTTCGTGGGTTTCGGGCATCGCGGGGGCCCCGTCGTCGGCGCGGCGGACTGTCCTCGTCGCGCCGTTCGCCGGTCCTCGCCGCGATGTCCGCGATGCCCGTGATGTTCCCGGTGCTTGCCGTGCTCGCCGTCCTGCCGTCGGTGGCCATGGCGGAAATCGGCGTTATGGCCGACATGGGCGCTCCGCGGTTGATCAAGGTATGGGCACCGATGTTCCCCACCGGCATCGGCCGCCGCCCGTGGTGGCCGGGCGGGACGGCCCGCCGCCCCGCGGGTGAAGGAAAAAATTTCAGAAGCCGGGAGCAGGATCCCGCGGGGGACCTCTCCGAAACGACACGAGGAGCGACACCACCATGACCACCCACCGCCGGATCGTCCTGCTGCCCGCCGCCCTCGCCGCGGTCCTCCTGGCGGCCGGCTGCTCCGGCTCGGACGGGGACCTGAAGAGCGCCACCGCCGACGCCACGGTCCAAGAGGCCGTCACCTCGGTGGAGGTGGCCGACGCGCGGCGCGGCTCGATAGAGGTCACCACCGGTAACGGCCCCGGCGTCACGATCCACCGGACGGTCCACTACCGCGACGACGCCGAGCCCGAGCCCTCCCAGCGAGTCTCCGGGGGAGTGCTCACCTTCGTCAACGGCTGTGAAGACTGCTACATCGACTACGAGTTGAAGGTCCCGGCCTCCGTCAAGGTCAAGCTCGGCAACAGCAGTGGCGCGATCACGGTGACCGGCGTCGCCGGCGCCGACGTGAGGACCGACTCCGGCGCCGTGCGGGTCGAGCGGATCGGCGGACCGCTGAAGGTGGAGACCTCCTCCGGCAGCGTCACCGGTTCCGGCCTGGGCGGCCCGAGTGCCGAGGTCCGCTCCGATTCCGGCGCCACCGCGCTGGACTTCGCCAAGGCGCCGAGAACGGTCTCCACGGACACCGGCTCCGGCAGCACGAAGCTGAAGGTGCCCGGCGGCCCGTACAAGGTCGAGGTGACCACCTCGTCGGGCGAGCGCGACGTGAAGGTCCCCTCCGACCCCGCCGCCGGTTCCACCATCACCGCCAAGGCGTCCTCGGGAGACGTGGAGATCTCCGCCCCCTGATCGTCGTCCGCCTCATCGCCGCCCCGCACCGTGTCCGTCGCCGGTGCGGGGCGGCTCCACGCCCTCGGGCTCGTCACGGAACCGCAGGCCTACGCCCAGCCGGACGATTCCCCCTCGGCCCCGGTCCGGCGCGGACCGTCCCCCTCAATCCGCCGCACGCACCGCCGCCCCGAACCACCGCCGCAGCGCCTCGTCCAGTCCGGCCGGGGCCGCCGTGCCGCCCGAGTCCGTCCGGTCGCCGGTGCCGGCCGCCCAGGCCGTGATGCCGTCCGGGCGTATCAAAAGGGCGGCCAGGTCCGGGCGTTCGGGGCAGGACGAGGTGAGGACGCGGACCCGGTCCCGGTAGCCCGCGGCGCGCTCCCGCAGGGCGGGGGCGTCGGTGAGGTCGAGGAGGAGGGCGCGGCCGTCGTGGAGGTGGTCGGCGAGGCGGCGGCCGTCGGCGAGCGGGAGGTCGGGGGCGCTGCGGCCGATGAGGGGGTGGTCGCCGGGGAGGTCGTAGCGGTGCTCGACACCGGAGATCTTCTTGACGAGGTAGGTGGTGCCGTCGACGGTCCGGGTCATCTCCCGCACGACCTCGCGCAGCGCGTGGGCGCGCGGCTCCGGGCGCATGAGGGCGACCTGGGCGCGGGTCCACTCCAGTACCCATGCGCCGATCGGGTGACGTTCGGCGGTGTACGTGTCCAGCAGGCCCTCGGGCGCCCAGCCGTGGATGGTCGCCGCGAGCTTCCAGCCCAGGTTGACGGCGTCGCCGATGCCCAGGTTCAGGCCCTGGCCGCCGAAGGGCGAGTGCACGTGGGCCGCGTCACCGGCGAGCAGCACCCGGCCCGAGCGGTAGTCGGGGACCTGGCGGGCGTTGTCGGTGAACCGGGTGGCGGTGTGGACCTTGGTGATCGACACCTCCACGCCCGCCACGGCGCGCACGCTCTTCTCCAGTTCCTCGGCGGTCACCGGCCTGTCGCGGTCCATGGGCGGGCCGTCGAACTCCACGGTGAGAAGGCGGCCGGGCATCGGGCCGTGGGCGTAGGTGCCGGTCTCGGTCCAGTGCCAGCCGGAGCCCAGCGCCTCCGAGCCGGTCATCTCGACCACGGCCTGGTGGCCGGTGATCTCGGGCGCGGTGCCGGGGAAGGGGAAGCCGGCGAGCTTGCGGACGGTGCTGCGCCCGCCGTCGCACCCGACGAGCCAGCCGGCGCGGAGCGTGGTACGGGGGGTGCCGGAGCCGGTGTCGGCGGCGTCGGCAGGGCTCTGGGCGGCGGTGCCGGTGGTGGGCCGGGTGTGGACGGTCACGCCGTGCTCGTCCGCGTCGAAGCCGGTCAGTTCGACGCCCCGGCGGATGACGACGCCCAGCTCGGCCGCGCGCTCGTTGAGCAGCCGTTCCAGCGGCTCCTGGGGGACGAAACCGACCTCGCCGGCCGGGCCGGCGGAGGCGAAGGCGGGGTCGGCCTCGTCCAGGTACTCCGCGCTGAGCTGGATGCCGGCGAAGTGGCCGGCGAACTTGGGCGGGGCCTTGGTGGCGGAGGCACCGGTCGCCCGGCGTCCGCGCAGGAAGGCGGCGAACTGCTCCAGGGCGTCTTGCTGCACCTTCTGGAGCGCCGGAAGCATGCCGCGCCGGTAGAACGCCTCGGCGGTCGGGGTGTTGATCGCTCCCGCCTTGATGGTCGTGTCGATCTCGGTCAGCCGTTCCAGGACGGTCACCGAGACGCCGGCGAGCCGCAGCTCACAGGCGAGCATCAGGCCCACCGGGCCGCCGCCGGCTATGACGACGTCCACGGTGTTCGCGGTGTCCACGGCGTTCCCCATGGCTTCGCCCCGTCCGGTCCTTTCCGTGGCCGGGACGGGCCGGGTGCCGGTGGGCCCGGGCTGCTCGGGCGCGGTGTGGTCCGCCGGGCCGGTGTGTGTGCTCATGGCGTGTTTCTCCCGTTGTCCGGTCGTTTTCGTGTGGGCCCGGTGATGTCCGTCCGCGGGGGTCGGGAGGGGGCGGATGTCGCCGCCGAGGGCCGACCGAGGGTCGGCTGGGGCTCGACCGAGGCTCGACCCAAACTATAGTCACTAAAAGTTTGTAGCGGCTAAAATTTTGCCCATGAGTGGGGGGCGTGCGGAAAATCGACCATGGACGATGAGCTGAGAACGCCGGACGCGAAGGGCGCGCGGAACAGGGAGGGTGCGGCGCTCACCCTGCGTGAGCGCAAGAAGCGGCAGACCCGGGAGCGCATCTCCGCGGTGGCGAGCAGGCTGTTCGCGGAGCGCGGGTTCGACCAGGTGACCGTCGCCGAGGTGGCGCGCGCCGCCGAAGTGTCCACGATGACGGTCTTCAACTACTTCCCCCGCAAGGAAGATCTCCTCCTGGATCGCATCCCGGAGGCCGGGGAACTGGTCACCCGCGCCATTCGGGAACGCCCCGACGGGCGGACCCCGCTCGGCGCGCTGCGTGACCTCGCGCTGGAGCTGCTGGAGCGACGGCACCCCTTCGCGGCGTGCGAAGCCCGTTTCACGTACTTCTGGCAGGTGGTCCTGGACTCGCCGGCGCTGCGGGCGCGGGCGCGGGAGGCGCTGGAGGAGCTGGAGGGCCTGCTGGCCCGACTGCTCGCGGAGGCCGCCGGGCCCGGCTCCTCCGCCGGCCCCGATCCGGTCGCCGCCGATGACTCCGATCCCGCTGCCGGTCCCGATCCCGCTGCCGGTCCCGATCCCGCCGTTGTCGCGGGCCCCGGCCCCTCCGCCGCTCCCGGCCACTCCGCGCGGCTGGCCGCGGCGCTGGTGATCGCCGCGTACCGGACGGCGTACGTCACCGCCGCCCGCCGGCTGTTCGCGGGCCATCCGGCGGACGAGGTGGCCGCCGGCCAGGCCGTCCTGCTGGGGCAGACGTTCGACATGCTGGAGCGCGCGCTGCCGGGGTACTGAGGAGGGGCGGACGGGCCGACGGGGGTGAGAGCGGTCACAAGGGGCGGCGGTGTCGCCGAGTGGCGGGTCGACGTGAATCCCCTGGTCAGAGGGGGTGTGTTGGCGGCCCGGGGGAGGCGGTGCGGGGCGTTGGCGGGCTCGGCTACCGCGGTGGCGCGGGAAGTCAAGGGGGGCTCCACACGTTCGAGTGAAGGTGCCACGTGCCGTCCGCAATTCGAATGTGCGTGCTATAGGCTCGGGAGTGGCATCAAAAGACATTGCCGCAGCGGCCCCCATACCCTGGGGCGGGGGGCCCGCTTCGCACCGCCGCCTCCGCTCAGCGCTCGGGCCGCGGCAAGCGTTCCGCGGCTCCCGCCCCTCTCCAGAAAGGTGCCGACCGGCGTGGCCGACCGTCTCATCGTCCGTGGCGCTCGCGAGCACAATCTCCGCAACGTCTCGCTAGACCTGCCTCGTGACTCGCTCATCGTCTTCACGGGGCTCTCCGGTTCGGGCAAGTCCTCGCTCGCCTTCGACACGATCTTCGCCGAGGGGCAGCGCCGCTATGTCGAGTCGCTCTCCTCGTACGCCCGGCAGTTCCTCGGGCAGATGGACAAGCCCGATGTGGACTTCATCGAGGGCCTGTCCCCCGCGGTCTCGATCGACCAGAAGTCGACGTCCCGCAACCCCCGGTCGACGGTCGGCACCATCACCGAGGTCTACGACTACCTCCGCCTGCTCTTCGCCCGCATCGGCAAGCCGCACTGCCCCGAGTGCGGGCGGCCGATCGCCCGGCAGTCGCCCCAGGCGATCGTCGACAAGGTGCTGGAGCTGCCCGAGGGCAGCCGTTTCCAGGTGCTCTCGCCGCTGGTGCGCGAGCGCAAGGGCGAGTTCGTCGACCTCTTCTCCGACCTCCAGACCAAGGGCTACAGCCGCGCGCGGGTGGACGGCGAGACCATCCAGCTCTCCGACCCGCCGAAGTTGAAGAAGCAGGAGAAGCACACCATCGAGGTGGTCGTGGACCGCCTCACCGTCAAGGACAGCGCCAAGCGCCGGCTGACCGACTCGGTCGAGACCGCGCTCGGCCTCTCCGGCGGCATGGTCGTCCTCGACTTCGTCGATCTGGACGAGGACGACCCGCAGCGCGAGCGGATGTTCTCCGAGCACCTCTACTGCCCGTACGACGACCTGTCCTTCGAAGAGCTGGAGCCGCGCTCCTTCTCCTTCAACTCGCCCTTCGGCGCCTGCCCGGACTGCACCGGCATCGGCACCCGCATGGAGGTCGACCCGGACCTGATCGTCCCGGACGAGGACAAGTCCCTGGACGAGGGCGCCATCCACCCGTGGTCGCACGGCCACACCAAGGAGTACTTCGGCCGCCTGGTGGGCGCGCTGGCGGACGCGCTCGGCTTCCGTACGGACATCCCGTGGGCCGGGCTGCCGCAGCGCGCCAAGAAGGCGCTGCTCAACGGCCACAAGACGCAGATCGACGTGCGCTACCGTAACCGCTACGGCCGCGAGCGCTCGTACACCACCGCCTTCGAGGGCGCGGTGCCGTTCGTCAAGCGGCGCCACCAGGAGGCGGAGAGCGACAGCAGCCGGGAGCGCTTCGAGGGCTACATGCGCGAGGTGCCCTGCCCGACCTGTGAGGGCACGCGGCTGAAGCCGATCGTGCTCGCGGTCACCGTCCAGGGGAAGTCGATCGCCGAGGTCTCGGCCATGTCGATCAGCGACTGCGCCGACTTCCTGCGCGACATGAAGCTGGTCGCCCGCGAGAAGAAGATCGCCGAGCGGGTGCTCAAGGAGGTCAACGAGCGGCTGAAGTTCCTGGTCGACGTCGGCCTGGACTACCTCTCGCTGAACCGCGCCGCGGGCACGCTGTCCGGCGGCGAGGCGCAGCGCATCCGGCTGGCCACGCAGATCGGCTCCGGCCTGGTCGGCGTGCTGTACGTGCTGGACGAGCCGTCCATCGGCCTGCACCAGCGCGACAACCACCGGCTGATCGAGACGCTCGTGCGGCTGCGCGACATGGGCAACACGCTCATCGTCGTCGAGCACGACGAGGACACCATCAAGGTCGCCGACTGGGTCGTGGACATCGGCCCGGGCGCCGGCGAGCACGGCGGCAAGGTCGTGCACAGCGGTCCGTTGAAGGAACTGCTGGCCAACAAGGAGTCGATGACCGGGCAGTACCTCTCCGGGCGGCGCTCCATCGCCACGCCGGACATCCGCCGGCCGATCGACCCCGCGCGGCACCTGACGGTGCGCGGTGCCAAGGAGAACAACCTCCGCGACATCGACGTCTCCTTCCCGCTGGGCGTGCTCACCGCCGTCACCGGCGTCTCCGGCTCCGGCAAGTCGACGCTGGTCAACGACATCCTCTACACCCACCTGGCGCGCGAGCTGAACGGCGCCAAGACGGTGCCGGGGCGGCACACCCGCGTCGAGGGCGACGAACTCGTCGACAAGGTCGTGCACGTCGACCAGTCGCCCATCGGGCGGACGCCGCGCTCCAACCCGGCCACCTACACCGGCGTCTTCGACAACATCCGCAAGCTGTTCGCGGAGACGACGGAGGCCAAGGTCCGCGGCTACCTCCCCGGGCGGTTCTCCTTCAACGTCAAGGGCGGTCGCTGCGAGAACTGCTCCGGTGACGGCACCATCAAGATCGAGATGAACTTCCTGCCGGACGTGTACGTGCCGTGCGAGGTCTGCCACGGCGCGCGCTACAACCGGGAGACGCTGGAGGTCCACTACAAGGGCAAGTCCATCGCCGAGGTGCTGGACATGCCGATCGAGGAGGCGCTGGACTTCTTCGACGCGGTGCCCGCCATCGCGCGCCACCTCAAGACGCTCAACGAGGTTGGCCTCGGGTACGTCCGCCTCGGCCAGCCCGCGCCCACCCTCTCCGGTGGCGAGGCGCAGCGCGTCAAGCTGGCGAGCGAGCTGCAGAAGCGCTCCACCGGCCGCACGGTCTACGTCCTGGACGAGCCGACGACCGGCCTGCACTTCGAGGACATCAGCAAGCTCATCAAGGTGCTGTCCGGCCTGGTCGACAAGGGCAACACGGTCGTCGTCATCGAGCACAACCTCGACGTGATCAAGACCGCCGACTGGATCGTCGACATGGGCCCCGAGGGCGGCAGCGGCGGCGGCATCGTCGTCGCCGAGGGCACGCCCGAGGAGGTCGCGGCCGTGCCGGGCAGCCACACCGGCAAGTTCCTGCGGGACATCCTGGGCGACCGGGTGAGCGACGCGGCCCCGGCCGCGACCCGCAGAGCGGCGAAGAAGAGCGCCGCGGCCAAGAAGGCGCCGTCCAAGACGGTCGCCGCGAGCAAGAGCGGGACGCGGAAGACGGTCACGGCTTCGACGAGCGCGAAGGCCCGGGCCACCGGGGCCAAGACCGCCGGTTCCAAGGCGGGTGCCGCCAAGAAGACGGCGGCGAAGAAGAAGTAGGCAGGGGGAACGACCGAGGGGGCCGTCGGGGAGGGCGGCCCCCTCGGGCTGTTGGTGCGGGCGCTCCTCCTGTGGGTCCCTCCGTCCAGGGCATGGCGCTGCTTCCGCAGGGGGTGGCCCTTCGGGTGGACGGCCTGCTCGGGGCGGGCCCCGCGTGGTCGCCGGGCGTAAGGCCCGGCCGGTCCGAAGCGGAGGGATCTGTGCCGGTATCGTCGGAGACCGGTACCTCGGCGCACGGTGCGGGGCGCACGCGCCCGCGTGCCCGTTCGCGCCCCGGAGCCATCAGGTACCGCCACACTCGGCATGGATGGAGTACGTCATGAGTCAGGCCCCCGCCCGTCGGACCGTGCTGCAAGGCGCCGCGCTGGTGGGCGCCGCGGGCCTCGGGGCGGTGGCCTGCTCGCCGAGCGGCAAGACCGCGTCCCCGGTACCCACCGAGCCCGTCGCGCTGGGTGCCGCGTCCGACGTGCCGGTCGGCGGCGCCAAGCTCTACCGCGAGCAGCGCCTGCTGGTCTCCCAGCCCACCAAGGGGCAGTACAAGTGCTTCGGCGCCGCCTGCACGCACCAGGGCTGCGTCCTGGACAAGATCGACAAGCGCGAGGGCGGCCACTGCCCCTGCCACGGCAGCCGGTTCGACGTGACCACCGGCGCGGTCCTCCAGGGTCCGGCGACCCAGCCGCTGCCGGAGGTGCCGGTGAAGGTGGAGGGCGGCAAGCTCATCGCGGGCTGACGGACGCGGGGGCGGGGTGTCCTGGGTATCCGCCGCCCCGGCTGTTGCGGTCCCGGCCGGTGCCGCCTCACCCCCAGTCCCACCCGATGCCCAGGATTCCGGGACGGACGCCCTGTTCCACCAGGTGGACCGCCCGGTGGTGCCCGCTCAGCGTCAGTTCCTGCTGGTGGCTGCGGGGCGCGCCGGCCGAGGTCTGGGCGAAGCGGCGGCAGCGGACGGGGAGGGCCGCCTCGTCGAAGCGCACCTGAAGGACGTACTGGCCTCCGGCGAAGGTGAACCCCCGCACGTACTCGGCGCTCGGCCCGCCGCTGCCGTCCTCGAAGCCGTACCCGAAGACGTACGTGTCCCCAGCGCGCAACCGGGCGTCGAAGAGCAACTCGGCGACGACCACCCCGGTCCGGGCGTCCCAGCGGACCCGTCCCAGCCGGCAGTTCTCCACCGCCCGGACCGCCACCCGCGCCGGGTCGCACCCCGGGTCGCCGTGGTGGATGGCGAGGTAGCGGTCCACGCCGTCCCGGTGGGCCCGGACGACCTGGAGGGAGTCCCGTTCGCGCATTTCGCGCCGGGGCCCGATGCGGACCCGTTCGTGGTGCCCGACGGTGTGCAGGCCGCCGTCCGGCGGCGCCTCCAGGTCGGCGAACAGCCGGTGCAGGGCGTCGGCGGACTCGACGAGGGAGCGGTAGGAACGGGCGGCGGGGCGCTCCGCGTCCGCGCGGCCGGTCCGCTCGGGGTTCAGGAGCCGGCGCAGTGAGTGCGCGGGCAGGTTCAGGACGTCCTCCAGCGCGCGGACGGCGCGCAGCGACTCGGGCCGCCGGGGCCGCCGGGCGCCCTGCTGCCAGTAGCTCAGGCTGGTCACGCCGACCTTGATGCCGCGCTGGGCGAGCCGGTGCTGCACCCGGTGCAGGGCCAGCCCCCGGACGGAGAGGGCGGTGCGCAGGGCGAGGTGGAAGGGGCCGGTGCGCAGGGCCTGGGCGAGTTCGGCGGATTCCTGGTCGGGGGAGCGGGGGTCCGGTTTCCGGCCCCGGGGTGCGAGCGGGGCCGTGCTCGCCAGGCCGGACGGGCCTGGGTCCGGCCGACCCGGGGTCCCCGGGCTCGACGGCCCCGTTTTCGACTGGCTTGGCGAAACCGATGGGTTCGGCAGATGCGACGGGTCTGATGGGTTCGACGAGTACGACGGACCTGATGGGTTCGACGGATGCGGGTCCGATGGGTTCGGCGGATGCGACGCGTCCGATGGATTCGGCGGATGCGACGAGCCCGGATGCGGTGGACTCGACGGGTCCGGTCTTCGGCCCGGATGGACCGCTCCCTGCCCCGGTCGGCCCGGCTCGCGCGTCTCCTGCGTCATGGTCCCCACTTTCCGGCGCGCCGGGTGAACGTTCACAGCCGCCGCCGGCGCCTCGCGCCACTCCTGTCCGTTCCTGCGGAACGACGGGCACAGGACGTTCACATCCCGGACCGGCCGTTCACATCCCCGTGTCACCTCGCATTGAATCGTGTTGACCTGCTCGCGACAACACCCGATGCTCCTGAGCAGCATCCGGATGCGCTCCTCCATCACCACCCCCTCGCTGGGAGGAACGCCATGACCCGTGCACCGCACGCCCGCCGTACGCGCCGCAGACGGCTGTCGGCCGTGGCGATCAGTGCCGCCGCACTGTTCGCCGTCCCCACCGCGACCGCCACCGCGGCGCCCATAACCCCGGTGGCGGCCACCGCCTCGGCACCCGGGGCCACCGCTCAGGCCCCCCTGCTCGCCGCCAAGCAGCTCAACATCACGATGCAGGCCCAGGAGAAGTCCAACTGGTGCTGGTCCGCGTCCGGCAACACCATCGCGAGCTGGTACGGCCGCAACTACAGCCAGAACCAGTTCTGCAACGCGGCCTTCAACCGCCAGCAGGGCACCACCTGCCCCAACAACCAGGCCACCCTGGGCAACGTGCAGAACGCCCTGAACTGGGCGGGCATCAACCCCGGTTCGTACGTCACCGGCTACCTGCGCTACGGCACCGTGCAGACCGAGATCAACGCCGGCCGGCCCATCGAGACCCGCATCCAGTGGTCCTCCGGCGGCGGCCACATGCACGTCCTGTACGGCTACGACACCGCCAAGAACTGGGTCTACTGGGGCGACCCCTGGGGCTCCAACTACCGCTACAACTGGGGCGACTTCGACTACTACGTGAACGGCTCCTCGTTCTCGTGGACCCACTCCCTCTACCGGATCGGAGCCTGAGGCATGACGAAGCCGATCTCCCTCCGGGCCGTCACCGTCCGCCGCCTGCTCGCGGCCACCACGCCGGTCGCCGCCGCGCTGGCCCTGGCCGCCCCGGCGCAGGCCGCGGGGGTCCCGGCACCCGCCGCCCCGGCCGCCGCGTCGGTCGCCGCCGCCCACGAGGCGGCCACCGCCCCGGCCACCCTGGACACGCTCTCCCGCTTCTTCGCCCGGGACGGCGCGGTCGGCCTGGCCCAGGCGCGGCCCAGGATCGAGGGGCGCACCGTACCGGTCTACGTGCTGTCGCCGGACTTCGTCCGGGGCAAGCGGGGCGCGCCGGTCTCCCAACTGGAGTTCCTCGCCAGCAAGGCCGTGTCCTCCGACGGGCAGAAGGCGTCCGTGTGGACCGCGCGGGCGGCCGGCGCCTGGAAGGTCGTCAACATCGCCACCGGTGACGACGAGACCCGCTACGCCGCCGCGGGCGACGGCGGCACGGTCTTCCGCGAACCGCAGATCGACGCCTGGTACGTGCAGCGCGGCGACCGCGTCCTCCCGCTGGACGAGGATGCCAAGCGGGCCGTCGGCGCCCGCGGCGTGACCGTGGCCGCCTACCAGAAGCGGGTGGCGAAGGCGTACGGCGACAAGCTCCCCGGCTCCGCCTACGCCAAGCGCGGCGAGGCGGGCGGCTACGGCCCGGAGGCCGCCGGTCCGGACCACGCCCGTACGGACGACGCCCGCGCGTCCGAAGCGCGTGCGGACGCGGCCCAGGCGCCCCGTACCGCCGCCCTGGCCGAGGCGTCCACGGCGGACGCCGACGGGCCGCTGACGACCGTGTCCGCCGTGGCCGGTGCCGGAGCGGCGCTGGTCCTGGGACTGGGCGGCACGGTCGCCGTCCGCAGGCTGCGCCGACGCTGAGGACAGGCCCGGGGCGGGACGGGGTGGGGGCGCCCTGTTCCGCCCCGGGCTTGCGCGGTGGGAACGCGTACGGGCTCGCGCCGCCGTGATCGCGGGGCTGTGCTCACGCCGGTGTGCTTACGCCGCCGTGATCGCGCCGCCGTGCTCGCGGGGCCGTGCTCGCGCCGCCGTGCTCGCGGGGCTCGGTGCGGACTCGCGGGGCTCAGTGCAAGTACGACCCCCCGTTCAGGTGCAGCACCGCGCCCGTCGCCCACTCCGCCTCCGCCGAGGTGAACCAGGCCGCCGCCGCGGCGATCTCGGAGGGGTCGGCGACCCGGCCGAGCGGATGCTGGGCGAGGACCGCCTCATGGGTCTCGGGATCGTCGAGCAGTCCGGCGGTCAGGTCGGTGCGGGTGAAGCCGACCGCGAGGGCGGTGACGGCGATCCGGTGCGGGGCGAGGTCCACCGCCAGCGACTGGGCCAGCGCGTGCAGCCCCGCCTTGCTGGCACCGTAGGCCGGAGTCCGCGGCTCGCCGCGGTAGGCGCCGCGCGAGCCGATCATGACGATCCGGCCGCCCGCCGGGCCCTCCGGACGGCGCATCAGGTGATCGACCACGCACCAGGCGGTGTGGGCCGCGCCCAGCAGGTTGACGTCCAGGTGGCGCCGCCACAGGGACTGCCACTCGGAGTAGGTGGTGCGGGTGACCGGGTGCTCGACGTACATCCCGGAGTTGTAGACGAGCACGTCCAGGCCGCCGAGCCCGTCCACCGCCTCTTGGACGACCCGGGCCACCTGCTCCGGGTCGCCGAGGTCCCCGGTGACGGTCAGGTGCCCGGACCCGGGCAGCTTGGCGGCCACCGCCTCCCCGGCCGCGGTGTCGGCCCGGCAGTGCACGGCCACCGCCGCGCCGCGCGCCGCGTGCGCCCGCGCGACGGCGGCACCGATGCCGGTCTCCCGGGAGGCCCCGGTGACCAGGACCCGCTGCCGATTCGGAACGGGGGGCTCGAACGCGGTCACCGCGTGCTCCTTCCGACGCTTTCAACGCTTTCGATGTTTCCGGCGCTTTCGACGTTTCCGGCACGGACAGCCCTTCCGGCCCCGCTGAGAAGCACGCCCGATCACCCCTCCCCGGCAACTCCCCGTCCCTCATCCGGCGCCCCTCTCCCACGCGTCCACCACCCGCCGCATCCGCTGCACGGCCTCGTACACGTCCGTGAACCGGGTGGACAGCGGAACGGGAGCGACCCGTACGCGGTCGGGGACGGAGTAGTCCACGAAGACGTTCGCGTCGGCGAACAGCGGGACCAGTTCACGGGCCGCCCGGTGCTCGTACGTCACGTGCGCGCCCCGGAGCGACGGATCGGGCGGGCCGGCCAGGCGGAAGCCGACCGGGACCAGCACCTCGTCGGCGAGCGCCTGGAGGAAGCCGGTCAGGGCCACGCTCTTGGCCCGCACCCGGTCCATGCCCGCCTCGGTGAGCAGGTCGAGGCCGGGACCCGCGGCGACGATGGACAGGACCGGCGGACTGCCCGTCAGGAAGCGCCGGATGGTGGGGTCCGGGTCGTAGTCGGGCAGCATGGAGAGCTGTTCCCGGTGGCCGAACCAGCCCTGCACCGGCTGGGTGGTTTCCGCCTGGAGGGAGCGCCGTACGTAGAGCAGCGCGGGCGCGCCGGGGCCCGCCAGCAGGTGCTTGTACGTCGAGCCGACGGCCAGGTCGGCGCCGGTGGCCTCCAGCGCGATCGGCACCGCGCCCACGGCGTGGCTGAGGTCCCACAGCATCAGCGCCCCGGCGGCGTGCACGGCCTTGTTGACGGCCGCCATGTCCAGCAGCGCGCCCGAACGCGGCGAGACCAGGGACAGGCACACCACGGCGACCGTCTCGTCCAGCGCCTCCCGCAGGACCTCCAGGTCCAGCCCCAGGTCGGGGTCGGTGTGGACGGTCCGCAACTCGCCGCCCGCGTCGGCGGCGACGCCGGACAGGACATAGCGGTCGGTGGGGAAGTTGTCGTCGTCGGCGACCACCGTGCGGCGGCCCGGGCGGGCGCGCAGCGCCGCGACCGCCAGTTTGTACAGGTTCACGCTGGTGCAGTCGCTCATCACGACTTCACCGGGGCGCGCGCCGAGGACCGCGTCGGCGATCCGGTCGCCCATCCGCTGCGGCAGGTCCAGCCACTGGGTGCGGGCGTCCGCGAGCCGGTCGCCCCAGTGGCCGCCGACCGTCTCGTCGAGCACGCCGGGCGTGGCGACCGGGAGGCGTCCCAGGGAACTGCCGTTGAGGAACAGCGCGCCGGGTGGGACGGGGTGGAAGCGGGCGCCGAAGCCGGCCAGCGGGTCCCGGGCGTCGAGCCGGCGGGCGTCGTCGAGGGTGGGCGCGGGGCGCCGGGTGGTGGTCACAGCGGCCCTCCGGCGGTCGCGGTCCGAGGCGTGTGCGCGGCGTTCACAGCGGCCTCCCGGCGGTCCGGAGCGCGGTCACCGTCCGTCGTGTGCTCACAGCAGCCCCCTGGCGGTCCACAGTTCGGGGAAGAACCGGTGCTCGCTGACGCGCCGCAGCCAGGCCACCCCGCGGGTGCCGCCGGTGCCGGGCTTGGAGCCGATGATCCGTTCCACGGTCAGCAGATGGACGGCCCGCCACCGGCAGGCGCCCTCGGCGACGTCCATCAGCGCCTCGGCCAGCAGGAACGCCGGGTCGGTGGGGTCGGCGGCGCGGTAGACGTCCGCCCAGGCCCGTTCGACGGCCGGGCTGGGCTCGTACGGGAGGGAGACGTCCCGGCCCAGGTGCGCGGCCGGGATGTCCGCGCCGCGCCGGGCGAGCAGCGCGAGCGCCGCGTCGTAGACGCTGGGGGAGTGCAGCGCCTCGTGGACCGCCTCGCGCACGCCGGGGACGTTCCGGTGCGGGCGGGCGAGTTCCGGGACCTTGTTGCCCAGGACGTATTCCACCATCCGGTACATGTAGGACTGGAAGCCGGAGGCCTGCCCCAGGTGGTCGCGGAAGGCGTTGAACTCGGTCGGGGCCAGGGTGCTCAGCACGTCCCAGGAGCCGACCAGGAGTTCCAGGACGCGCCGGGTGCGGCGGAGCGCCCAGACGGCGTCGGGGACGCGGTCGTCGTCCAGGAGGCCGCGGACCCGCACCATTTCCTCGTACACCAGCTTGAAGAGGAGTTCCTTGACCTGGCCGAGGATGTAGAACGTCAGCTCGGACGGGGCGTCGGAACGGGGGTGCTGGAGGGACAGCAGGATGTCGATGCTCTGGTAGTCGATGTAGGGGGTGCTGCCGCCCTTGAAGTCGACGAGCGGGGTGCCGCCGGTGTCCGCGGCGGTGCGGGCCCGCTCGTCGTCACTGCCGGTGCCGAGGTCCGGGGGCGTCAGGTCGGGGGATGTACTGCTCACTGGTCTCCTTTTTGTTTTTCCTTCTCCTGTGGTGCTTCCTTCTCCTGTGGTGCTTTCTTTTCCGCACAGGGCGGCACGGTTCTTCACAAGGCGGCACGGGTCCGCGTCACGATGTCTCACCTTCGGGGGAATGTGTCTTCCTGGTCGTCGCCGTCCCCCCAGCGCTCCCGCGCCCGGTCGAATACCTCCGCGAACAGTGGATCGGGCACCGAACCCCGCTCATAGCGTTTCCCGTAACGCGCGCGATAGGCGGCGAACCATTCCGGACGGGCATTGAGGAACAGCACGTCGTGAAACGCCATGTGACGCAGCGCGAACATCGGGACCGGTGATCGCGACACCAGGAATTCCTCGTTGCGGCCGGCCCGCTCCGTGCACTCCGGGTGGAAGTGCCCGAGCATCAGGCCCTCCCTCGCGAACTCGGTCTTCATGCGCAGGTGCGTCTCGTCCAGCACGGCGAACCGGTCCGGGCCGATGCCGGGCAGCACGATCACCAGGGCGTGCAGGGTGCGGTTGCGGCCCGCCCATTCGATGCCGTGAAACGTCTCCCGCATTCGGCGTACGAGGGCCACCATGCCTTCGGTGTCCACCGCGGGATCGACGTCCCATTCCCGGACGTCCAGCGTCCCCGCGTTCATGGACGGTTCGACGAACGGGCACACCGCTCCATTCCTGCCGATCTCCTCGTGCGGTTGGGTGAGATAGTCCGTGAACCATTGCTGGGCGATGTCGAGTGCTGTTGGGCAGTACTGAGATGTCACGCCGACCCCCGTCCGGCTTTTCGCCGCTCTGCCGTCCCGTCTGTTCCCTGCCGTTCCGTTCGTTCTCGCCCGTACCACCATGTGATCGTGCGATTCCGGCAGGTTCAGACTTCCTTTTGGTGGACGACGCACGGGAGGCGCTTCCGCGACAAAGGGAAGATCGGTTTTGCGGGTGAATCGGGATATTCATCCCGTTATGCCACGCATGGGGATCTTGCTGCGATGTGCCCCTGAAGCGTCCGGCGTGCCCCTTGACAAGCCGTCATGGCGACGAACGGATCGGGCCACCGGCCGCTGGCCGACTTCTTTCCTTGTCGTTGTACGGCGTATCTGTTAGAGACCCGGCCGCACGACGCGACAATGAGGGCCGCCGCGCGTCCGCATCGGCCCGCTGACGGAATTATTCGCTTGTTCCTTCATTCACATAGGTATGAAGTCACTGAAGAGAGCCTGCCCACGATGATTCTCGCCCGCCGCCTCGTCCACCTCTACGCGGGGCTCGCGCTCTTCGGTGTCAGCGCCGCTCTCCAGGTCCGCGCCGACCTCGGCCTCAGCGCCTGGGACGTCTTCCACCAGGGCGTCTCCCGGCTCAGCGGGCTCTCCATGGGCGTCGTCGTGATCATCGCCTCGGTCGCCGTCCTGCTGCTGTGGATCCCGCTGCGCGAGCGGCCCGGGCTCGGCACCCTGTCCAACGTCGTCCTCGTCGGGCTCGGCATCGACGTCACGCTGCGCCTGGTGCCCACCCTCCAGTCCATGGGTGTCCGGATCCCGCTGCTCCTGGGGGCCGTCGTGCTCAACGGCCTGGCCACCGCCCTGTACATCTCGGCCCGCTTCGGGCCGGGTCCGCGCGACGGGCTGATGACGGGCCTGCGGCGGCGCACCGGCCGGTCCACCCGGCTGGTGCGCACCGGCATCGAGGTCACGGTGCTGCTGCTCGGTTTCCTGCTGGGCGGCTCGATCGGCGTCGGCACGCTGCTGTACGCGCTGGCCATCGGGCCGCTCATCCAGTTCTTCCAGAGGTGGTGCGCCCTTCCCGAACCGCCGGAGAAGCCCGTCGTGGCCCCCGCCCGCGCGGACTGAGGCGGGCCGGGGCGCCGCCCCGCCCCGGGCGCTCGCGGACCCCTCGCTTCCGCGGGGCCCGGCGGAGCCGTCCGAGGACCCCGGCCCGGCCCGCCTCGACCCGGTCCCGCCGCAGGTCGGCGCGGGTCGCGGGAGTCGGACGGCCGTCCATCCGTTGATTGTCACAGGTGGTCAGTAGGGTGGTGGTCATGGCAGACCCCAGCAGCTATCGACCCAAGCCGGGAGAGATCCCCGACTCGCCGGGGGTCTACAGGTTCCGTGACGAGCACCGCCGCGTCATCTACGTCGGCAAGGCCAAGAGCCTGCGCCAGCGGCTGGCCAACTACTTCCAGGATCTCGCGGGCCTCCATCCGCGCACGCGCACGATGGTCACGACCGCCGCCTCGGTGGAATGGACGGTCGTCAGCACGGAGGTCGAGGCCCTCCAGCTCGAATACAGCTGGATCAAGGAGTACGACCCCCGTTTCAACGTCAAGTACCGCGACGACAAGAGCTATCCCTACCTCGCGGTGACGCTGAACGAGGAGTTCCCGCGCGTCCAGGTGATGCGCGGCGCCAAGAAGAAGGGCGTGCGCTACTTCGGCCCGTACGGACACGCCTGGGCCATCCGCGAAACGGTCGACCTGCTGCTGCGCGTCTTCCCCGTACGCACCTGCTCGGCCGGCGTCTTCAAGCGCTCCGCCCAGATCGGCCGCCCCTGCCTGCTCGGCTACATCGGCAAGTGCGCGGCCCCTTGCGTGGGCCGGGTCTCCGCCGAGGAGCACCGCGAACTGGCCGAGGACTTCTGCGACTTCATGGCCGGGCGCACCGGCGCGTTCATCCGCCGTCTGGAGCGGCAGATGACGGAGGCCGCCGAGGAGATGGAGTACGAGCGCGCGGGCCGGCTGCGGGACGACATAGCCGCGCTGAAGCGGGGCATGGAGAAGAGCGCCGTGGTGCTCGCCGACGCCACCGACGCCGACCTGATCGCGCTCGCCGAGGACGAGCTGGAGGCGGCCGTCCAGATCTTCCACGTCCGCGGCGGCCGGGTGCGCGGCCAGCGCGGCTGGGTCACCGACAAGGTCGAGGCCGTCACCACCGCCGGCCTCGTCGAGCACGCCCTCCAGCAGCTCTACGGCGAGGAGCGCGGCGAGGCCATCCCCAAGGAGGTGCTGGTCCCGGCGCTGCCCGAGCCGGTCGAGCCGATCCAGCAGTGGCTGAGCGACCGCCGCGGCGCCCAGGTCTCGCTGCGCGTCCCGCAGCGCGGCGACAAGAAGGACCTGATGGCGACGGTCCAGCGCAACGCCCAGCAGGCGCTGGCCCTGCACAAGACCAAGCGCGCCTCCGACCTGACCACCCGCTCCCGCGCCCTGGAGGAGATCGCCGAGGCCCTGGGGCTGGACACCGTCCCGCTGCGCATCGAGTGCTTCGACATCTCCCACCTCCAGGGGCAGGACGTGGTCGCCTCCATGGTGGTCTTCGAGGACGGCCTGCCCCGCAAGAGCGAGTACCGCCGCTTCCAGATCAAGGGCTTCGAGGGGCAGGACGACGTCCGCTCCATGCACGAGGTCGTCGGGCGCCGCTTCAAGCGCTACCTCCAGGAGCGGCAGAAGACGGGCGAGTGGGAGGGCGACGGCGCCCCCGGTGCCTCCTCGGACGCGCCCGGCGCGCCCGCGTCCGCCGACGGCCTCCCCGCCGCCGCCGCGGATTCCGCGCACGCCACCCCCGCTCCCGCGCTCACCGCCCCCGCCATCCAGGACGACCTGGAGGCCGCCGGCCCCGCCGGTCCGATGGACGAGGAGGGACGGCCCAAGCGGTTCGCCTACCCGCCGCAGCTCGTGGTGGTGGACGGCGGGCAGCCGCAGGTGGCCGCCGCCCAGCGCGCGCTGGAGGAGCTGGGCATCGACGACGTCGCCGTCTGCGGCCTGGCCAAGCGCCTGGAGGAGGTGTGGCTGCCGGGCGAGGACGACCCGGTGGTGCTGCCCCGCAGCAGCGAGGGGCTCTACCTCCTCCAGCGGGTGCGCGACGAGGCCCACCGCTTCGCGATCACCTACCAGCGGAACAAGCGCGGCAAGCGGCTCAAGGCCGGGCCCCTGGACACCGTTCCCGGGCTCGGCGAGAGTCGCCGCCAGGCACTGCTGAAGCACTTCGGCTCCCTGAAGAAGCTCAGGGCCGCCACGATCGAGGAGATCTGCCAGGTCCCCGGGGTCGGCCGGAAGACCGCGGAGACGCTGGCGGCGGCGCTGGCCGAGGCGGCACCGGCCGCCCCGGCGGTGAACACCGCCACAGGAGAGATCATTGAGGATGACGGGGCCGTACCGGCCGCGTCGCCGGAGGCAGGGTCCCCAGGGTCCGCGTCTTCGGATGACGGGGCCGCGCCGGCCGCGTCGCCGGAGGCCGGGATCCCAGGGGCCGCGCCTTCGGAGGACAGGGCCGCGGCGGCCACGTCGTCATCGGAACGGGGGCAGGACCAATGAGCAGCAGCAGGACACCACAGCAGAGCACGCGGCCCGGCGACACGCGGCGCGCGGCGCCGACGGCGGGCCCGCGGTACGACATCGAGAGCGACGGTACACAGGTGAGTACGGGCACGATCCGTGAGTCCGATCCGGGGGAGAGCGCCGCGATCCCCGAGCTGGTGATCATCTCCGGGATGTCCGGGGCCGGTCGCAGCACGGCCGCCAAGTGCCTGGAGGACCTCGGCTGGTTCGTGGTGGACAACATCCCGCCGGAGCTGATCCCGCCCATGGTCGAGCTGGGCGCCCGCTCGCAGGGCAACGTGGCCCGGATCGCCGTGGTCGTCGACGTCCGCGGACGCCGGTTCTTCGACAACCTCAAGCAGTCCCTGGCCACCCTGGACGCGCAGAACGTCAAGCGCCGCATCGTCTTCCTGGAGTCCTCCGACGAGGCCCTGGTGCGCCGCTTCGAGTCCGTGCGCCGCCCGCACCCCCTCCAGGGCGACGGGCGCATCGTGGACGGCATCGCGGCCGAGCGCGACCTGCTGCGCGAGCTGCGCGGCGACGCCGACCTGGTCATCGACACCTCCAGCCTCAACGTCCACGAGCTGCGCGCCAAGATGGACGCCCAGTTCGCCGGCGAGGAGGTGCCCGAGCTGCGCGCCACCGTCATGTCCTTCGGCTTCAAGTACGGCCTGCCGGTGGACGCCGACCTCGTCGTGGACTGCCGCTTCATCCCCAACCCGCACTGGGTGCCCGAGCTGCGCCCGTACACGGGCCTGAACGACGAGGTCTCGGGTTACGTCTTCAGCCAGCCCGGCGCCAAGGAGTTCCTGGACGGGTACGCCGACCTGCTGAAGATCGTTGCCGAGGGCTACCGCCGCGAGGGCAAGCGGTACGTGACCATCGCCGTCGGCTGTACGGGCGGCAAGCACCGCAGCGTCGCCATGTCGGAGAAACTGGCCCGCCGCCTGGTCGGCGAGGGCGTCGAGACGGTCGTCGTGCACCGGGACATGGGGCGCGAGTGACCGGCCGCACACCGCGGCTGCGCCGCGTCCGCAACCTCGTCCCCAGTGGCCGCCGCCGCGCACACAGGGGCACCACCCCCAAGGTCGTCGCCCTCGGCGGCGGCCGGGGGCTGTCCGCCTCGCTCGCCGCGCTGCGCCGGATCACCGGCGACCTGACCGCCGTGGTCACGGTCGCCGACGACGGCGGCTCCAGCGGGCGGCTGCGCGACGAGCTGGGCGTCCTGCCGCCCGGCGACCTGCGCAAGGCGCTGGCCGCGCTGTGCGGCGACGACGACTGGGGCCGTACGTGGTCCAAGGTCATCCAGCACCGCTTCACCAGCGAGGGCGAACTGCACGACCACGCCGTGGGCAACCTCCTGATCGTCGCCCTGTGGGAGCAGCTCGGCGATCACGTCCAGGCGCTGGACCTGGTCGGCAAGCTGCTCGGCGCGCACGGCCGGGTGCTGCCCATGTCGGCCGTCCCGCTGGAGCTCCAGGCCCTGGTCAAGGGCCACAACAAGGGGCGCCCGGAGGAGATCTCCACCGTGCGCGGCCAGGCCACCGTCGCCCTGACCCGGGGCGAGGTGCAGTCCGTGCACGTCGTCCCGGAGGACCCCCCGGCCGTCCCGGACGCGGTGGCCGCCGTGAGGGACGCCGACTGGGTGGTCCTCGGCCCCGGCTCCTGGTTCTCCTCCGTCATCCCGCACCTTCTGGTGCCGGAGCTGCTCCAGGCCCTGGAGGAGACCCAGGCCCGCAAGGTGCTCTCCCTGAACCTCGCCCCCCAGCCGGGCGAAACCGATGGCTTCTCCCCGCAGCGTCATTTGGAGGTTTTGGCCCGACACGCCCCTAAACTCGCCTTCGACGTGGTGCTGGCCGACGAAGCCGCCGTGCCCGACCTCGAAGGGCTGTCCGCGACTGCCAAGCAGTTCGTGGGCAGCGAGGTCGTGCTGGCGGCGGTCGCCGCGCGCGACGGTTCCCCACGACATGACCCGGAGCTGCTGGCAGCCGCGTACGACCGTATTTTTCGGATGCATGGAAGGATCGGCCCATGGCGATGACGGCAGCGGTGAAGGACGAAATCTCCCGGCTCCCCGTCACCCGGACCTGCTGCCGGAAGTCCGAGGTCTCGTCGATCCTGCGGTTCGCGGGCGGACTCCACCTCGTCAGCGGGCGCATCGTGATCGAGGCGGAGCTGGATACCGGCAGCGCGGCCCGGAGGCTGCGCAAGGACATCCTGGAGATCTTCGGCCACTCCTCCGACCTGGTGGTGATGGCCCCCGGCGGCCTGCGGCGCGGCAGCCGCTTCGTCGTCCGGGTGGTGGCCGGCGGCGACCAGCTCGCCCGTCAGACCGGCCTGGTGGACGGCCGCGGCCGGCCCATCCGGGGCCTGCCCCCGCAGGTGGTCTCCGGGGCCACCTGTGACGCCGAGGCCGCCTGGCGCGGCGCCTTCCTGGCGCACGGATCGCTCACCGAGCCCGGCCGCTCCTCCTCGCTGGAGATCACCTGCCCCGGGCCGGAGGCGGCGCTCGCCCTGGTCGGCGCGGCCCGCCGGCTCGGCATCGCCGCCAAGGCCCGCGAGGTGCGCGGGGTGGACCGCGTCGTGGTCCGCGACGGCGACGCGATCGGCGCCCTGCTCACCCGTTTGGGCGCACACGGATCGGTGCTCGCCTGGGAGGAGCGGCGGATGCGCCGCGAGGTGCGGGCCACCGCCAACCGCCTCGCCAACTTCGACGACGCCAACCTCCGCCGCTCGGCCCGCGCCGCCGTCGCGGCGGGCGCGCGCGTCCAGCGGGCGCTGGAGATCCTCGGTGACGAGGTCCCCGAGCACCTCGCCGCGGCCGGCCGGCTGCGCATGGACCACAAGCAGGCGTCCCTGGAGGAGCTGGGCGCCCTGGCCGACCCGCCGCTGACGAAGGACGCGGTCGCCGGCCGCATCCGCCGCCTGCTGGCCATGGCCGACAAGCGCGCGCAGGACCTGGGCATCCCGGGCACGGAGTCCAACCTGTCGGACGAGATGGCCGACGGCCTGGTGGGCTGAACCGGGACCGGCGGGGCCGGGACGGGGGTCTCCGGTCCCGGGCCGCCCGCGGCCATTCGGCCCCGCCCGCATCTGAAGGCCGCGCCCCGGGCCGCCCGCGGCCATCCGGTGCCGCCCGTACCTGAAGGCCGCGCCCGGGCCTCCCGCGGCTACCCGATGCCGTCCGCGCCTGAAGGCCGCGCCCGGACCGCCCGCGGCCACCCGGCGCCGCCCCGTGCTCGGAGGCCCCATCTCGCACCCGCGCCGGGCCGCTTCCCGCCCTGCGCGCCCCACCCAGCCGCCGCCTGTTCACCCCAGCGCCCCGTACGCGCCACACCCTCGTCCCTCCCCTCCTCCTTTCTCGCTTCTCGCTCCCTCCCGCCTGTCAAATCCCGCCACGCACGGTATTGACATGATCATGTTGCGTCACAAATCTGTCGTCTGCCCATTCACGAGGTGGACGACAGCAAGGGGGGCACATGAGACGCAAGGCGAGATCGTTACTCGCGGCGGCTTCACTGCTGCTGGGGGGAGTCGCGGCGGTCCCCGTCGCGCAGGCGCAGGCGCAGCCGCGGCCGGACGACGGCAAGCGCATGGCGGGCGACGCCGTGGACACCTGGACCGCCGAGGTCACCCGGGCCCAGGTGCCGCTGCTGCTCCGGGCCGGTGTGGACGGCCACGAGCTGGGCGACCGGGTGCCGGCCAAGGGCACCGCGAAGGTCGAGCTCTACCTGACCGGCGACCAGGCGGAGAAGCTTGGCGACCAGGGCGTCGAACTCACCCGCAAGCAACTCTCCGAGGCGGCCCGCAAGCGGGTCGAGGCGGCCGGCGACGGTGTCTTCCGGTCGTACTACGGGGCGAACGGCCTGGCCAAGGAGATCACCGACACCCACAAGGCGTACCCCGGCCTGACCAAGGTCATCAGCATCGGCAAGACCGTCAAGGGCCGGGACATCCTCGCCCTGAAGCTCACCAAGGACGCGAACAAGAGCGCCGACGGCGACAAGCCCGCGGTGCTGTACCTGTCCAACCAGCACGCGCGCGAGTGGATCACGCCGGAGATGACCCGCCGGCTGATGCACCACTACCTGACCAACTACGGCAAGGACCAGCGCATCACCAAGCTCGTCGACAAGGCCGAGCTGTGGTTCGTCCTGTCGGCCAACCCGGACGGGTACGACTACACCTTCGAGAGCCCGCAGACCCGGCTGTGGCGCAAGAACCTCCGGGACAACAACAACGACGGCAAGATCACGCCGGGCGACGGCGTCGACCTCAACCGCAACTTCTCCTACAAGTGGGGCTATGACAACGAGGGCTCCTCGCCGGACCCGGCGAGCGAGACCTACCGCGGCCCGGGCCCCGGCTCGGAGCCCGAGACCAAGGCGCTGGACGCCTTCGAGAAGCGCATCGGCTTCCGTTACGGCATCAACTACCACTCCGCCGCCGAGCTGATCCTCTACGGCGTCGGCTGGCAGGTGGCCACCCCCACCCCGGACGACATCCTGTACCGCGCGCTCGCCGGCACCCCGGAGAATCCGGCCGTCCCCGGCTACCGCCCGCAGGTCTCCTCCGAGCTCTACACCACCAACGGCGAGGCCGACGGCCACGCGGCCAACGTCAACGGGATGATGATGTTCACCCCGGAGATGTCGACCTGCGCCACCGCCTCCCGCGTCGACCCCAACGACCAGTGGGACCCGGCCGACTGCCAGTCCGTCTTCAACTTCCCGGACGACGAGAAGCTGATCCAGGGCGAGTTCGCCAAGAACGTGCCCTTCGCGCTGTCGGTCGCCGAGACCGCGCTGCACCCGGACCAGCCCTCCTCCGTGGTGGGCCTGGAGGCCCCCGACTTCACGACGGACCCCTTCACCACCTCCTACGCCCGCGGCGAGGACCAGGAGGTCGCGGTCACCGCGCGCAAGTCCGTCCGGGACAAGGAGCTGAACTACCGGATCAACGGCGGCCCCCGGCAGACCGAGGAACTGCGGCCCTGGAAGGGCGGCGAGACCTACGGCGGCGAGGACAACATCCGCTTCGACCAGTACCGCGCGAGCGTCGAGGGCGCGGACGTGGGCGACAAGGTCGAGGTCTGGTTCACCGGCCGCACCCGGGCGGGCAAGCCCACGGCCAGCAAGCCCTTCACCTATACCGTGGCCGAGCGGCCCCGCGCGGACACCCTCGTCATCGCCGAGGAGGGCGGCACCACACCGGCCCGGCACGGCGCCACCTACCTGAAGGCGCTGGCCGACACCAAACACAAGGGCGTCGTCTGGGACGTCGCCACCAAGGGCGCGCCGCACGCGCTGGGCGTCCTCAAGCACTTCGAGAACGTCATCTGGTACACCGGCGCCAACCGGCCGGGCGGCGCCACGCTGCTGGCCGTGCGCGACTACCTCAACGAGGGCGGCAAGCTCGTCAACGCCGGTGAGCGGGCGGGCGGCGAGTCGGTCGTGGGCCCGGCGCTGACCGACGACTTCGGCCAGTACTACCTGGGCGCGGGCAGCCGGATCTCCCTGAAGTCCCCGCCCGCCTTCCAGGGCGCGGGCAAGCTGGCGGGCACCCAGGCGGCCCTCGGTGACGCGACCGGCAACCCGCTGGACGCCGCGGGCGCGTACACCGTCATCTCCGACGAGCTGCCGCCGGCGCAGTTCCCGCAGTTCGCCAGCGCCGCCGCGGGCACGTACCCGGGCGTCCGTACTCCCTTCCAGCCGTACGAGGGCGACTACTTCGCCGCGGCCAAGCACAGCGACAACGCGTACATGCGGCTGGCCCGCACGGTCGACCTGACCGGCGTCACCGCGGCCGACAAGCCCACCCTCCAGTTCCAGCTCAGCCACGACACCGAGAACGGCTACGACAACGCCGTCATCGAGGCGCACACGGTGGGCCAGGACGACTGGACGACGCTGCCCGACGCCAACGGCGGCACCAGCACCGAGGTCCCGGCGGAGTGCGCCGAAGGGTTCTACGTCAACGCCCACCCGTTCCTCAAGCACTACCTCACCGTCGGCGGGACCGCCTGCCAGGCCACCGGCACCACCGGCGCCTGGAACCGCTTCACCGGCTCCTCCGACGGCTGGCGCGCGGTCTCCGTGGACCTGTCCGCCTACGCGGGCAAGCGGGTCGAGCTGGCCATCGCCTACGTCACCGACCCGGGCACCGGCGGGCGCGGCGTCTTCGTCGACAACGCCCGGATCGTGACCGGCGGCACCAGTGAGCCGGTCGAGGGCTTCGAGACCGGGCTCGGCCCCTGGACCGTCCCCGGCCCGCCGGCCGGCAGCCCGGGCAACGCCACCGACTGGGCCCGCTCGCCGGAGCTGTTCCGCTCGTACGCGGCGGTCACCACGCGGGACACCGTGCTCCTGGGCTTCGGCCTCGAACACGTGCAGAACGCCGCACAACGGGCGAAGCTGCTGGATGCGGCATTGCACGCATTGGAGGACTGATCACTCTCCGTGCATCCGCGGTGATCGAGTGGTGGGGGGCCCCCCCCGGGGGGGGGGTTTGTTAGGGGGCCCCCCCGCCGACCGCGAACCAGGGGT
>NZ_JBEXNM010000097.1:0-27676 GCF_040611095.1 Streptomyces sp. NPDC003077
CCGCCGTGAGGACCTGCCGCACGCCGTCGAGGCCGGGGGCGACCGGCGCCGTCGGCACCGCGGGGCCGGCGGGCTGCCGGTCCGCGACGGGGCCGGACGGGTGCGCGGGGCCGGGCCCGGCGGCCCGGGCGCCCTGCGCCGCGGCGCCGTTGCCGCCGCTCTGGTACGAGGCCGCGGGCGTCGCGGGCGGAGCGGGACGGGCCGCCGGTGTGGTCGTGTCCGTGCCACTGGGACGGCGGGCGGCCGGAGCGGGGCGCGGGCGGTCGTTGAAGAAGGAGTCGGCCGAGCGCTCACCGCTCTCCACCGCCCGCACGGCGGCGGCCAGCGCGGCGGTGACGTCGGGACCGGGGGCGCGCTGCTTCCCGGTGCCGGGCCCGGCCGCCGGGCCGTCCGCGGCGCCGCCCGGCCGGGGGACGGACGGGCCGGGGGACGCGCTCCCGGGCGCGGCGGGGGCTTCTTCGGGCGCGGGGGGCGGGGTTTGCTGGGGGGCGGAGGCCGGGGTTCCTTCGGATGCGGCGGGTGCCTCTTCCGGAGCGGGGGCCGGGACTCCCTCGGGTGCGGAGGCCGGGGTTCCGCCGGATGTGGCGGGCGTCTCGTCGGAAGCCGACGGTGCTTCCCCGGGCTCGGGCGTGGCCGGGGGCATGGACGCGGGCGTCTCGGTGCCCCCCGCGGCCGGAGCGGCGTCGATGGGCGTGGACGGGGATGCCCCGGCGGCGACCGCGGACGGAGCCGCGTCGGCGGGAGCGGACATATCGGGCGTCGCTTCCCGCTCACCCGACGCGTCGGCAGCCGCGCTCTCGGTGCTCTCGGTGCCCTCGGCGCCCGAGGGAGCGGCGGGGGACTGGGTCGGTGCGGTGCCGGGCGCGGCCTCTCGTTCGGGCGCGGCCTCATCGGTGAGGCGGTCGGTACTCACAGCGTGCTCCAGTCGTGATCGGGATAGTGGTGCACCGGGGCCGACACGTCGTCCAGCGCCCGGCAGATCTCGTCAGGAAGACTAAGGGTCTCCACTGACAACGCCGCTCTGAGCTGGTCCGCGGTGCGGGCGCCGACGACCGGGGCGGTGACGCCGGGCCGGTCGCGGACCCAGGCCAGCGCGACGTGGGCGGGGGTCGCGGCGAGGCCGTCGGCGGCCGTGCTGACCGCTTCGACGATCCGGCCCGCCGCCTCGTCCAGGTAGGGGGCGACGAACGGCGCGAGGTGCGCGGAGGCGCCGCGCGAGTCGGCGGGGGTGGCGTGGCGGTACTTGCCCGTGAGGACCCCGCGGCCGAGCGGCGAGGCGGGCAGCAGCCCCATCCCCAGGTCGCGGGCGGCGGGCAGCACCTCGCGTTCGACGCCGCGCTGGAGGAGGGAGTACTCCATCTGCGTGCTCGCCAGCCGGGTGCGGGCGGGGTCGGCGAGCTGCCAGGTGGCGGCCTTGGCGAGCTGCCAGCCGGAGAAGTTGGCGAGCCCCGCGTAACGGACCCGGCCGCTGGCCACGGCGGTGTCCAGGGCCTGGAGGGTCTCTTCGAGCGGGGTGTGCGGGTCGAAGGCGTGCACCTGCCACAGGTCGATGTAGTCCGTGCCGAGACGTTCCAGCGAGGCGTCCAGGGCGGCGAGCAGGTGGCGGCGGGAGCCGTCGGAGCGGCGGTGGGGGTCCAGGACGCGGCCCGCCTTGGTGGCGATGACCAGGTCCCGGCGCGGGACGAAGCCCTCGACCAGGCGCCCGAGGAGGTACTCGGCGCCGCCGTCCGCGTACACGTCCGCGGTGTCCACGAGCGTGCCGCCGGCCTCCCAGAACGTCTTGAGCTGGTCGGCGGCGTCCTGCTCGCCGGTGTCCCGGGCCCAGGTCAGGGTGCCCAGGCCGAGGCGGGACACGCGCAGGCCCGTGCGGCCGAGGTGCCTTTGCTCCATGGGCTCCGAGGTTACTGGCCGGAAGCCCGGTTCACGGCACCTGTGGACAACCTGACGGTGACGCCGCGCGACCGCCCGCGCTAGAGTCCCGGCAACAGCGACGTTACTGATCAGTAAGGGGAGCGGCATGAGGCTCGGGATCAATCTCGGCTACTGGGGTGCCGGCATGGACGCGGACAACCTCGCGGTGGCCCGTGAGGCGGACCGGCTCGGCTACGCCGTCTGCTGGGCCGCGGAGGCGTACGGCTCCGACGCCGCGACCGTGCTTTCCTGGGTCGCCGCCCAGACCGAGCGCATCGACGTCGGCTCGGCGATCTTCCAGATCCCGGCCCGCACGCCCGCCATGACGGCCATGACGGCCGCGACCCTGGACTCGCTGTCCGGTGGCCGGTTCCGGCTCGGCCTGGGCGTGTCCGGACCGCAGGTCTCCGAGGGCTGGTACGGCGTCAAGTTCGACAAGCCGCTGGCGCGCACCCGTGAGTACGTGGAGATCGTCCGCAAGGCCATGACCCGGGAGCGGCTGTCCTACGAGGGGCAGCACTGGACGCTGCCGCTCCCCGGCGGCCCCGGCAAGCCGCTGAAGCTGACCGTGCACCCCCAGCGCGAGCACATCCCGCTCTACATCGCCGCGATCGGCCCCAAGAACCTGGAGCAGACCGGCGAGATCGCGGACGGCGCGCTGCTGATCTTCCCCTCCGCCGACCACCTGGAGGAGACGGCGCTGCGCCACCTGAAGGCGGGCCGCGAGAAGGCCGGCCTCACCATGGAGGGCTTCGACGTCTGTCCGACCCTGCCGCTGGCGGTGGGCGAGGACGTGTCCGCGCTGGCCGACGTCTTCCGTCCGTACACCGCCCTCTACGTCGGCGGCATGGGCAGCCGCAAGCAGAACTTCTACAACCAACTCGCCCAGCGGATGGGGTACGAGAAGGAGGCCGCCGAGATCCAGGACAAGTACCTGGCCGGCGACAAGGACGGCGCCGCCGCCGCGGTCCCGCACCAGCTGATCGACTCCACCACCCTCCTGGGCCCCGTCGAGCGGATCGCCGAGCGCATGCAGGCGTACGCCGCCGCCGGGGTGACGACGCTGACGCTCTCCCCCGCGGGCTTCACGCTGGAGGAGCGGCTGGCCGCCCTCCGCGCGGGCGTCGAGGCGCTGGAGCGCGCCGGGCTGGCCTGAGGACGTGGGGGTGGGCGGGGCGGCCCTGCTCACCCCCTGCCGGTGCCGTCCCCCTCGTCGGTCGGGAGCGTGACCGGGTGCTCGTTCCCGGCCGCCGAGAGGGGGATCGCTCACTTCGGGCAGCCGCGGGCCGGGCCGGGCCGGGAGCGCGGAGGAGTGGAAGCGCGCCGGGTGGTGTCGGGCGAGGGCCGTGCCGGACGTGCCGGGTCGTCGATGGGCCACACGTTCGGGGGAGTTGGCCGACCAGAGTGTTGCCGGTGGCGGCAGTTTGGCACTTTACTTGCGCTTTGCGGGTGAGTTGTGCGGAGGTGACGCTGATGCTCTCGGCCAGGAGTCTGTTCCAGGAAATCCTCGACAACGACGAGTCGTACCGGCTGTTCTGCTCCATCGCGGCCAGTGGAGAGGCGCAAGGGGGCTGGGAGAACGGGCGGATCGCCACGCTCCTTCCGGAGTCGCAGCGCGCGATGGTGCCCAAGGTGGCGCGGCACGGCGCCGACGAGGACAAGCACGGGCGGATCTTCCTGGCACTGCTGCGCAAGCGCGGCATGGACCCGGTCGAGGTCCCCGAGGACACCGACTACACCGCCCTCCTGGAGCGCCGGGGCATCGGGCTGACCCACGAGAAGCTGCGCCGCGACGAGCGGTTGACGGAAGCGGACATCATCACCTACCTGGCGCACAGCCGGGTCACCGAGCAGCGGGCCGCCGACCAGATGGTGATGCTCAAGACGTACTTCGCCGATCACCCCGAGGTGGGCAAGGCCGTCCGGATGATCTGCCAGGACGAGGAGAACCACCTCGCCTACTGCCACGAGGAACTCCTCCGGCTGGCCGCGGCCGGGCACGGGCCGACGATCCGGCGGATCCTGCGCGCGTGCGCGCTCGCGGAGATCGTCGTCTACCGGGACGTCAGCATCGCGGTGATGCGGCGGATGGGCCGGATCCTGGGCTGGCGGGGCCTGAAGACGGGGGTGCTCACGGCCGGCATCCGGGCCGTGTACGCCTACGAACGGCTCGGCGGCTGGCGGCGGATGGTGCGCCTGCGGATGCCGGAGCGGCGGGACGCGCTGGGAGGACCGGCGGCATCGCCGGAGTTCGCCTGAGGGACGGCCTCCGGTTTCACCGGCCGCTCCTGTGACGGGCCCTGGGGGATTGAACGACCGGTCCGGCCGGGCGGACGCCAGGGTTCCGTTTCCCCGGCCACTCCCGTGACGCGCCCTCGGCAGGTTCAACGGCCCCGAAAGCGTCACCGGCCCGACCGCACGGACGCCGGCGTCCCGTTCCCCGCCCCTACAGCCACCCCCGCCGTTTGAACGTCCGGTACAGGCACAGCTCGATCGTCACCATGATCAGCAGGATGCCCGGGTAGCCGAACGTCCAGGTGAGCTCGGGCATGTGGTCGAAGTTCATGCCGTAGATGCCGGCGATCAGGGTCGGTACGGCGGCCAGCGCGGCCCAGGCGGAGATCTTGCGCATGTCGTCGTTCTGGCGCACCCCCACCTGGGCGAGGTGGGCGGAGAGGATGTCGGACAGCAGCCGGTCCAGGCCCTCCACGGACTCCGTCGCCCGCGTCAGGTGATCGCCGACGTCCCGGAAGAACGGCCGGGCCTCGTCGTGCACGAACGGCACTCCGGCGCTCTGGAGCCGGGCCATCGGTTCGACCAGGGGATTGGTCGCGCGGCGGAACTCCAGGACCTCGCGCTTGAACGCGTAGATCTGGCCCGCCACGTCCCTGGTGTCCGTGCGGTCCGGTGAGAACACCTCCGTCTCCAATTCCTCCAGGTCCACCTGGAGTTGCCCCGCCACGTCGATGTACTGGTCGACCACCGCGTCGCTGATCGCGTAGAGGACCGAGGTGGGGCCCTGCTTGAGGATGCCCGGTTCCTGCTCCAGCCGCCGGCGCACGGCGGCGAGCGGGTTGCCCTCGCCGTGCCGGACGGTGACGACGAACGAGTCGCCGAGGAAGAGCATCAGCTCCGTGGAGGTGACGGTGTCGGCGGCGTCGTCGTAGAGGACGGGTTTGAGCACCATGAACAGCGAATCGTCGTACACCTCCAACTTGGGCCGCTGGTGGGCCTTGAGCGCGTCCTCGACCGCGAGCGGGTGCAGCCCGAACTCGCTGCTGATCCGCTCGAACTCCTCCTGGGTCGGTTCGTGCACGCCCAGCCACAGGAAGGAGTGGCCTTCGGCGCGTGCCATCTCCAGGGCGTCGGAGAAGTCCTCTGCCCGCCCTTCGGTCCGGTGTCCCTCTTGATAGACGGCGCAATCGACGATCACACGGGCATTGTGGCGCGCCGTTCCACTCCGTGCCAGGAACAGCGGCCGGGGCCGGGGCGCGCCCGGTTCCGCCCGGCCCGTGGCGGAGCGCGGAAGGGCGGCGCACGCGGGCGCGCGGGCCGGGGCGTGGGAACGGATCCGGGCGCGCGGCCGTCCTCGTACGAAGCGGGGGCGGCGTGGTGACCCCGGGGCCGGGAAAGGGGGGAACGCGCGTGTCAGGAAGGGCGGATGGGGAACGCGCGTGCTAGGAACCCTCATGAGACACGTAGGCTGGCTGCCATGCCCACGCTGATCCTGGTGCGGCACGGCCGCTCCACCGCCAACACCTCCGGCGTGCTCGCCGGCCGGACGCCGCACGTAGCGCTGGACGACCAGGGCGTCGCCCAGGCCGCCGCGCTGCCCGGCCGCCTGGCGCGGATTCCGCTGGCCGCGGCGGTGACCAGCCCGCTCCAGCGGTGCCACGAGACCCTGCGCCCCCTTCTGGCCGAGCGACCGGAGCTGCCCCTGCACGTCGAGGAGCGCGTCAACGAGTGCGACTACGGCGACTGGTCGGGCCGCAAACTCGCCGAGCTGAACGACGAGCCCCTGATGGAGGTCGTCCAGCGGCACCCCTCCGCGGCGGCCTTCCCCGGCGGCGAGTCGATGCGGGGGATGCAGGCCCGCGCGGTGGACGCGGTGCGGGACTGGAACGCCCGGATCGAGGCCGAGCACGGCCCGGAGGCCGTGTACCTCATGTGCTCGCACGGGGACGTCATCAAGTCCCTGGTCGCCGACGCCCTCGGTGCGCACTTCGACCTCTTCCAGCGGATCTCCGTCGAGCCCTGCTCGGTGACCGCGATCCGGTACACGCGGCTGCGGCCGTACCTCGTGCGGCTCGGGGACACCGGCGACTTCGCCGGCCTGGCGCCGCGCGAGGACGGGACCTCCGCGGCCGACGACCGTGACGCGGCCGTCGGCGGTGGCTCGGGAGGATCGTGATCAGCACGCGCAGTAGGGTGGGCGACGGCGCCGCCCGCCCGCGTACCGGTGATCCGCGCACCGAGCGCGGCGACGCGCCGACCGCACGGACAAGCGCGAGAACGGCAGCGCCCGCGAGGACAGCGGTACCCGCGAGAACCGAGGTCCCCGCAGGAACAGCAGTACGCGCAAGAACAGCAGTGCCCGCAGTGACCCCGCAGTCGAGCAAACGGAGCTAGGACGTTGTCCCGTCAGGTGTTCTTCTACGACGCGCCGGACCGCTTCGTGGCCGGTACGGTCGGGCTGCCTGGCCGCCGCAGCTTCTTCCTCCAGGCGAGCGAGGCCGGTCGTACCACCAGTGTGGCCCTGGAGAAGACCCAGGTCGCGGCGCTGGCCGAGCGGATCGACGAGCTGCTGGACGAGGTGGTGCGCCGCAGCGGCGGCAACGCGCCCGTCCCGGCCGTCGCGCCCGCCGACATGGCCGACACCGCCCCGCTGGAGTCCCCCGTGGAGGAGGAGTTCCGGGTCGGCACCATGGCGCTGGCCTGGGACGGCGAGGAACAGCGCATGATCGTCGAGGCGCAGGCGCTGGTCGAACTGGAAGTCGAGACGGACGAGGACCTCGCCGAGGCCGAGGAACGCCTCCTCCAGGACGACGAGAACGGCCCGCCGATGCTGCGCGTCCGCCTCACCGGCCCCATGGCCAGGGCGTTCGCCAAGCGCGCGCTGGAAGTCGTCAACGCGGGGCGCCCGCCCTGCCCGCTGTGCAGCCTGCCGCTCGACCCGGAGGGACACGTATGTCCGCGCCAGAACGGATACCGACGGGGCGCCTGACGGCCTCGGAGCCGTCACAGGTGAACGGACGGGGCGCGAGACCGGAGGAGGCGGGGGCCGGGGAGGCACCGGTCGCGGTGGCCGCCGATCACCCGAACGGAGTCCCCGCGCGCCCCGTGGGCGGGCTGCCCGAGCGCGTCCTGGTGCACGGTGAGCTGACCGTGCGCGGGCAGGTCAGGGAGGCGTCCAACGCCGTGCTGTACTGCACGGTCGCGTACGAGGGCGTGACGGGCACCTGCGTCTACAAGCCGGTCGCCGGGGAGCGGCCCCTGTGGGACTTCCCCGACGGCACCCTCGCCCAGCGCGAGGTGGCCGCCTACGAGGTGTCCCGGGCCACCGGCTGGGACCTCGTCCCCACCACGGTCCTGCGGGACGGCCCCTACGGGCGGGGCATGGTCCAGGAGTGGATCGAGGCCGTGCCCGGGGAAGGGGACGGGCTGCTGGCGCTGACCGAGGACGAGGAGCCGGGCCCCGGATGGAAGGCGGTCGGCACGGCGCAGGTCGGCGCGGGGCGCACGGCGCTGCTGGTGCACGCCGACGACGCGCGGCTGCGGCGGCTCGCGGTCCTGGACGCGGTGATCAACAACGGTGACCGCAAGGGCGGCCACCTGCTGCCCGCCGCCGGCGGACGCCTGTACGCCATCGACCACGGCGTCACCTTCAACGCCGAGGACAAGCTGCGCACCCTCCTGTGGGGCTGGGCGGGCGACCCGCTGCCCGAGGAGGCGGTGGACGTGCTGCGGCGGCTGGCGGACGAGCTGGCGCCCGGTTGCCCGCTGGCCGGCCGGCTCGCCGGGCTGATCACGGCGGCGGAGATCGAGGCGCTGCGCGAGCGGGTCGCGAACCTGCTGCGGACGGGCCTGCACCCGGAGCCGAGCGGGAACTGGCCGCCGATTCCGTGGCCGCCGGTCTGAGGGCGGGGCGGCTGGTCTGGGGTGGGGTGCCGGGCCTCGGCGCGTGAACGCGGCCGACCCGGCGCCGCGCCTTGTGGGGCCCGGTGCGCGGGCGCCGGGATGAGCGCGGGCTCGCAGGCCCTCTGGACGGGGCCGCATACCCCCTGGTCACAGCACCCGCCCTCGGAACAAACGCCTCCGGCGGCGCCATCCCGGGATTGTCTGTTCAGCCAAGATCCGCGCTCCGGTTCGTATCCGGAAGCTGCGTCCGGTTACGCTCAAGACATGCATGCATGGCCCGCTTCTGAGGTCCCCGCCCTGCCTGGCCAGGGCCGCGACCTGAGGATCCACGACACCGCGACCGGCGGAAAGGTCACCCTGACCCCCGGTCCCGTCGCCCGAATCTACGTCTGCGGCATCACGCCGTACGACGCGACCCACATGGGGCACGCGGCGACCTACAACGCGTTCGACCTGGTCCAGCGCGTGTGGCTCGACTCGAAGCGCCTGGTGCACTATGTGCAAAACGTCACCGACGTCGACGATCCCCTGCTGGAGCGGGCGCAGGCGACCGGGGACGACTGGACCGCGCTGGCCGAGCGCGAGACCGCCCTCTTCCGCGAGGACATGACCGCCCTGCGGATGCTGCCCCCCAAGAACTATGTCGGCGCCGTCGAGGCCATACCGGGGATCGTGCCGCTCGTGGAGCGGCTGCGGGACGTGGGCGCGGCCTACGAGCTGGACGGCGACATCTACTTCTCCGTCGAGGCCGACGCCCACTTCGGCGAGGTCTCCGGGCTCGACGCCGAGGCGATGCGGCTGCTGTCCGCCGAGCGCGGCGGCGACCCGGAGCGGCCGGGCAAGAAGAACCCGCTCGACCCGATGCTGTGGATGGCCGCCCGCGAGGGCGAGCCGAGCTGGGACGGCGGCTCGCTCGGCCAGGGCCGCCCCGGCTGGCACATCGAGTGCGTGGCCATCGCCCTGGAGCACCTGGGCATGGGCTTCGACGTGCAGGGCGGCGGCTCGGACCTGATCTTCCCGCACCACGAGATGGGCGCCTCGCACGCGCAGGCGCTGGCCGGCGAGTACCCCTTCGCCAAGGCGTACGTCCACGCGGGCATGGTCGCCCTGGACGGCGAGAAGATGTCCAAGTCCAAGGGCAACCTCGTCTTCGTCTCCCGGGTGCGCCGGGACGGCACCGACCCGGCCGCCATCCGCCTCGCGCTGCTCGCCCACCACTACCGCGCCGACTGGGAGTGGACGGACCAGGTGCTGGCCGAGGCCGAGGAGCGGCTGGCGCGCTGGCGCGCCGCGGTCTCCCGCCCGGACGGCCCGTCCGCCGACGCGCTCCTGGAGGAGCTGCGGGACGCGCTCGCGGACGACCTCGACTCGCCGGCCGCGCTGGCGGCTGTCGACCGCTGGGCCGAGGCGCAACGTTCCGCCGGCGGGACCGACACCGGCGCGCCCGGCCTGGTCTCGCGGGCGGTGGACGCGCTGCTCGGCGTGGCCCTCTGACGGCTCTCCCGCCTTCCCGGCTCCCGGGGGCGTTCCTCCAGCGGCTCCGTGCCGCGGGGAGCGCCCCCGTTCGATTGTGGAGGAGTTGTCGGGGTGGGCTCCGGGGGCGCGGGGATGTGCTGGGGTGGGTCCGCACCAGGCCCTGTCGTCGGAGCGCGCCCGCCGGACCACGCCACGTCGACGACCGGGCCTCGCACCACCACCGCCCGGACCCGTCGGAAGGACGCATGCCGTGGACCGTTCCCCGCACCGTCGAAGCCTGCTCGCCACCGGGGCGGCGCTGGGCGTGGGCGCCGTACTGGGACCCCTCGCCTCCGGCGCCCGCGCGGCCGGCACCTGGCCGGCCACGATCAGGCTGCCGGACGGCTTCCAGCCCGAGGGCATCGCCATCGGCAAAGGGCCGTACGCCTACTTCGGGTCCCTGGCGGACGGGTCGGTCTACCGCGCGAGCCTGGTGACGGGCCGGGGCGCCGTCGTCGCCGAGGGCAGCGGCAAACCGTCCGTCGGCCTGAAGATCGACCGCCGGGGGCGGCTGTTCATCGCCGGGTCCGGCGAACTGCGCGTCGTCGACGCGCGGGAGGGCAGGACCCTGGCCACGTACCCCGTCGGCGGTCCGAGCACCGTGGTCAACGACGTGGTCCTCACGCCGGACGCCGCCTACTTCACCGACTCCTACCTGCCGCAGTTGTACGTGCTGCCGCTCGGCCGGAACGGCGAACTGCCCGGCGCGGACGGGATCGTCACCCTGCCCCTGAAGGGCGAGTGGGTGCAGGGGCCGGACTTCACCGCCAACGGCATCGAGCGCACCCCGGACCGCGGCGCCCTCCTGGTCGTCAATGTCGTGGCGGGCGCCCTCTTCCGCGTCCACCCGCGGACCGGGGACGCGCGCAAGGTGCCGCACACCGGCCCCCGCCTCGTCAACGGTGACGGGCTGCTGCTCCTGGGGCGGACGATGTACGTGGTGCAACAGCAACAGAACGCCGTGGACGTGCTGCTGCTGGACGCGGAGGGCACCCGGGGCAAGGCGATCGACCGGATCACCGATCCCCGCTTCGACATCCCGACCACGGCGGCGGCCTGCGGGAACCGGATCTACCTGCCCAACGCCCGCTTGACCACGGACCCGACGCCGACGACGCCGTACACGGCGGTGGCGGTACCGCGTGTGTGAGGCGGGAGCCGGGAGCCCGTGACCGGATTCGGGCGCGGTGGAGGCTTCGCTCGGTCGGTCCCATCCCTTCCGCGGGGTGGGACCGACCGTGGGCGTCAGCTCGCGTGGCCTTCGGGGCCGCCGTCACGGTCCGGGCGGTCCGCCTCGTGGCCGGGGGCGCGCTCGGTGCCGGGGTGATCGGCGCCGGACTGCTCGGGGGCGTCCTCGTCACCGGCGTCGCACGCCGCTGCTTCCGTGGCGGGCGCCTCGTCGGGGGTTTCGGTGTCCGTGGTCGCCGGGCGGTCCGCCGTTCCTTCCGCCGGGGCCGATCCGTCGGCTCGGTCGGTCCGGTCCGTTCGTTCCGCTCGGTCCGGCCTGTCGGAGGGGGCGGCGGACGCGTCCGGCTGGTCCGGCTGGTCCGAGGGCGTGCCGCGGGACGTGCCGGCGCGGCCCGAGGTGTGCGGGTCCCGGCGGCGCAGGTAGCGCTCGAACTCGCGGGCGATCGCTTCGCCGGACGCCTCCGGCAGCTCGGCGGTGTCCCGCGCCTCCTCCAGCGACTGGACGTACTCCGCCACCTCGCTGTCCTCGGCGGCGAGCTGGTCCACGCCGAGCTGCCAGGCGCGCGCGTCCTCGCTCAGCTCGCCGAGCGGGATGCGCAGGTCGAGCAGGTCCTCCAGGCGGTTGAGGAGGGCGAGGGTGGCCTTCGGATTGGGCGGCTGGGAGACGTAGTGCGGCACCGCGGCCCACAGGCTGACCGCCGGTACGCCCGCGTGCGTGCAGGCCTCCTGGAGGATGCCGACGATGCCCGTCGGGCCTTCGTACCGCGTTTCCTCCAGGTCCATGGTGCGCGCCAGGTCGGGGTCGGACGTGACGCCGCTGACCGGCACCGGCCGGGTGTGCGGCGTGTCGCCGAGCAGGGACCCCAGGATGACGAGCATCTCCACGCCCAGCTCGTGGGCGAATCCCAGGATCTCGTTGCAGAACGAACGCCAGCGCATGCTCGGCTCGATGCCGCGGACCAGGACGAGGTCGCGCGGCTTGTCACCGCCGACCCGGACGACGGAGAGCCGGGTCGTGGGCCAGGTGATCTTCCGTACTCCGTTGTCCAGCCAGATGGTCGGACGGTTGACCTGGAAGTCGTAGTAGTCCTCGGCGTCCAGCGCGGCGAAGACCTCGCCCTTCCACTCGCGGTCCAGGTGCGCGACCGCGGCGGAGGCGGCGTCGCCGGCGTCGTTCCAGCCTTCGAACGCGGCCACCATGACCGGGTCGACCAGCTCGGGAACCCCCTCGAGCTCGATCACCCAGCGCCTCCTTCCGACCGGCACGACCGCTGAGGGCGGCCACCGGCGACAGTTCCATTGCGTGCGTCCCAAGCCTAAGCCGTCCGTGGTGCCCGGCCGCAGCCCCTGTGCACGAACGAGTGCTCATTCATCCGACCTGTTCGCATCCTTGTGTGCATCGAATCCGGGAATGGTGGGGGAGGTGGGAAACGCAAGAGGGCGATACATCGGATGATCGTGAAAGATCCGATGTTCTTCGTCCGCTCTCGGCGTGCTCTCGGGTGCCAGGTCACCCCCGGGGGCGCTTCCGGGGCGCTTCCCGGGGCGAGGGGGGCGGGGCGCGCGCCGGGTGGGGAGCCGGTTAGGCCCGCGTGGACGTCGTGTCCGGATTCCGCCAGCCCGTCAGGCGGCCGTCGACCACGATCGAGTCATGCCGCCGAACGCGGAGGAAAGCCGCGAAAGGCAGCAGACGCCGCGCACGTGGCGGAGCTCGTGTTCCTGGTGCGGCCGACGACCTGGCACCACCTCACCACCCGAGAACGGACAAAAAGATGACGACGATGACGACGGAGACGACGACCGGTCGGCTCAAGGGCAAGGTGGCCCTGGTGACCGGCGGCAGCCGGGGGATCGGCGAGGCCATCGTGCTGCGGCTGGCCGCCGACGGCGCCGACGTGGCCTTCACCTACGTGAGCCGGGCGGAGCGGGCCGAGCGGGTCGTGGAGCGGGTCAAAGAGGCCGGCGGGCGGGCCAGGGCCATACAGGCCGACAGCGCCGACGCGGCGGCGGTCCGGGCCTCCGTCCAGGAGACGGTGGAATACTTCGGGCGGCTCGACATCCTGGTCAACAACGCCGGCGTGGGGGTGCTCGGCCCCATCGAGGGCATCCGGGGCGAGGACGTGGACCGGGTGCTGGACGTCAACGTCCGGGCGCCTTACCTGGCCTCCCAGGCCGCCGTGCCGCACCTGTCCTCCGGAGGACGGATCATCACCATCGGCAGCTGCATGGCAGAGCGGGTGTCCTTCCCCGGCGGAACGCTCTACGCGACGAGCAAGGCCGCGCTCACCGGCCTGACCAAGGCGCTGGCCCGCGAACTGGGCGGCCGGAACATCACGGCGAACCTCGTCCACCCGGGCCCGATCGACACGGACATGAACCCGGCCGACGGGGAGGGTGCCGAGACGCAGGCCGCCGGCACGGCGCTGGGGGCGTACGGGCAGCCGTCCGACGTGGCGGCGACGGTGGCCCACCTCGCCGGGGACGGCGGGCGGTACATCACGGGGGCGGCCATCGCGGTGGACGGCGGGTTCGCGGTCTGATCCGGTCTCGGACGGGTGCGGGGGACGGGTGGGGCGGCCGTGTGGGGCGGCCGTGTGGGGCGGGCGGTCCCGCCCGGCCGCCCGCCCGTTCGCTGGGTGCCCCGGCTCGGTCCGGCCCCGGCCCCGCGCGTCCGCCGTCCCCCTCGCACCTGCCCGCTCAGAGCGCGGTCCGCAGCCACCGTTCCACGTTCGCGATGTGGGCCGTGGCCCAGGCGCGGGCCGCCTCCGCGTCCCGGTCGCGCAGGGCGGAGAGGATCGCGCGGTGCTCGGCGAGCGTGCGGGCCACCGCATCCTTCTGGTTCAGGCCGCGCCAGACGCGGGCCCGGGTCGCCGGCCCGGACAGCCCGTCCAGGAGCGAACACAGCACGGCGTTGCCCGAACCGGCGACGACGCCCCGGTGGAACTCCAGGTCGCAGGCCACCAGGTCGTCGACCGAGGGCCGCGTCCCCAGGGCGTCCAACCGGGCCTCCAGGGCGTCCAGCTCGCCCTTGCCGATCCGGTCGGCCGCCATGGCGGTGGCGGCCGGTTCCAGGATGCGGCGTACGGCCATGAACTCCAGCACGGTGTCGTCGCGGTGGAAGTCCACGACGAAGCTCATGGCCTGGAGCAGCAGTCCCGGGTCCAGGCTCGTCACATACGTGCCGTCGCCCTGCCGCACGTCCAGGACCCGCATCAGGGAGAGGGCGCGGACCGCCTCGCGCAGCGAGTTGCGGGAGAGCCCGAGCTCCGCCGCCAGTTCGCTCTCCTTGGGCAAGCGGTCCCCCGGCCGCAGCGCGCCGGAGACGATCATCCCCTTGATCCGTTCGATGGCCTCGTCCGTGACCGCCATGACGACCTCCCCCAGCCTCCCGTCCGGGCCCCGCCCGTGCATCCGGCCGTGCATTCGCCCAGGAACCGCGCAGACATCCGATGTCTGTGGGCGTCAATTATGGCCTTCCTGAGCGTCCCGAGAGGGCCGGACACTCCCGTTGCCGGTACCGAAACCTCCTCGCGGTCAGGCCCCGGTGCGCGCGACACGGGACGCACTGTGCCCGCGCGGCACAGGACGCCCTCGACCGCGCCGCACAGGGGTTTTCGGCCGCGCGTCGTCCAGGACCGTTCGTGACCGTTCTTGGCCGCGCGCTGTGAAGACCACTTCCGGCCGTGCGCCCCCAAGGCCCCCACTCCACCCGCTGAGGAGGACCGCCGCACGCAGAAGGGACGGCTCCCGGAGGAACCGTCCCTCTGCTCCCACCGACCGGTCGCGCCCTGCCGACCAGGGGCCGACCAGCCGGAGAGCCTTACCCCCCGAGCGCCGACGGCCGAGCACACCGACCACCGATCCATCAGCGCCCGGGCCCGCGGCCTACCGCCCGCGGCCTGCCCGCCGGGGCCTCAGCCCCGCTCGGCCAGCAGCTCGGCGACCCGGCCCCGGACCTCCTCGGTGTCCAGGCCGCGGATCGTCAGCGTGGTGCGGCGGCGCAGCACGTCGTCCACCGTCTCCGCCCACTCGTGGTCGCGCGCGTACGCGACCTGGGCCCAGATCTCCGGGGCGTCCGGGTGGATCCGCTCGGCCAGCGCCGGGTTCTCCTGGGCCAGGCGCGCGATGTCGAAGGACAGCGAGCCGTAGTGGGTGGCCAGGTGGCGGGCGGTCTCGGGGGCCATGGAGACGCCGGGCGCCGAGCCGTCCACCAGGAGGCGGTGGGTGACGGCGTTGGGGTTGGCGATGCCCGGGAGCGGCAGCTTCTTGGGGAGCTCCGAGATGGGCTCCATGTCCGTGCCCAGCGGGTGGCCGGGGAGGGCCGCCAGCTTGTTCATGACCGTGCGGCCGATGTGCCGGAAGGTCGTCCACTTGCCGCCGGCGACCGACAGCATGCCGCCGCTGCCCTCGGTGACCACGGTCTCGCGCTTGGCCTTGGAGGTGTCGCCGGGACCGCCCGGCAGCACGCGCAGCCCGGCGAAGGAGTACGTGATCAGGTCCCGGGAGAGCTGCTGGTCGCGGATGGAGAACGCGGCCTCGTCCAGGATCTGCGTGACGTCCTTGTCGTTGACCGCGACGTCGGCCGGGTCGCCCTCGTACTCCTCGTCCGTCGTCCCCAGGAGCAGCATGTCCTCCCAGGGGAGGGCGAAGGTGATGCGGTACTTGTCGATCGGCGTGGCGAGCGCGGCCTTCCAGGGGGCGGTGCGCTTGAGGACCAGGTGCGCGCCCTTGGACAGGCGGATGGAGGGGGCCGCGCCCTTGTCCTCCATGCGGCGCAGGTGGTCCACCCACGGGCCGGTGGCGTTGAGCACCAGGCGGGCGTTGACGCCGAACTCGGCGCCGTCCATCCGGTCCTTGAGCTCCGCGCCGGTGACCCGGCCCTGGGTGAAGCGCAGGCCGGTGACCTCGGCGTGGTTGAGGACGGTGGCGCCCGCGGCGACCGCAGCGCGCACCGTCATCAGGGCCATGCGGGAGTCGTTCATCTGGTCGTCGCCGTAGACGGCGACGGCCCTGAGGTTGTCGGTGCGCAGCTCGGGCACGTCGCGCTGGGCCTTGGCCGGGCTGATGACGTGGCCGACGCCGTCGCCGAAGGCGGACAGCGCGGAGTAGGCGAAGACGCCCGCGCCGAGCTTGGCCGCGCCGTGCGGGCCGCCCTTGTAGACGGGCAGGTAGAAGGTGAGCGGGTTGGACAGGTGGGGGGCGACCTGGCGGGAGACCGCGCGCCGCTCGAAGTGGTTCTCCGCCACCAGCTTGACCGCGCCGGTCTGCAGGTAGCGCAGGCCGCCGTGCAGCAGCTTGGAGGAGGCGGAGGAGGTGGCGCCGGCGAAGTCGCCGGCGTCCACCAGGGCCACCCGCAGCCCGGCCTGGGCGGCGTGCCAGGCGGTCGAGATGCCCAGGATGCCGCCGCCGATCACCAGGAGGTCGTACGTCGACTGGGACAGCCGTTCCCGGGTCTCGGCGCGGCCCGGGACCCCGTAGGACGTACGCGGACCGTCGGCCGGGTGCGCCCCGGAAGCCGGGACGCTCTGCAGGGTGCTCATGATTCTGCTCCTGTTCAGCTCTCGTCGTCGTCGAGCCAGCCCATGGACCGCTCGACGGCCTTGAGCCAGTTCTTGTACTCGCGGTCACGGGTGGCCGCGTCCATGCGGGGGGTCCACTCGGCGGCCCGGCGCCAGTTGGCGCGCAGCGCGTCGGTGTCGGGCCAGAAGCCGACGGCCAGGCCGGCGGCGTAGGCGGCGCCGAGGCAGGTGGTCTCGGCCACCATGGGGCGCACCACGGGTGCGTCCAGGACGTCCGAGATCGTCTGCATCAGCAGGTTGTTGGAGGTCATTCCGCCGTCGACCTTCAGGGCGGTGAGGTCGACGCCGGAGTCCTTGGTCATCGCGTCGGTGATCTCGCGGGTCTGCCAGGCGGTCGCCTCCAGGACCGCGCGGGCGATGTGCGCCTTGGTGACGTACCGGGTCAGGCCGGCGATGACGCCGCGCGCGTCCGAGCGCCAGTAGGGGGCGAACAGACCGGAGAAGGCGGGGACGAAGTAGGCGCCGCCGTTGTCCTGGACCGAGCTGGCCAGCGTCTCGATCTCCGCGGCCGACTTGATCAGGCCCATCTGGTCGCGCATCCACTGGACGAGCGAGCCGGTGACGGCGATCGAGCCCTCCAGGGCGTACACCGGCTTCTCGTCGCCGATGCGGTAGCCCACCGTCGTCAGCAGCCCGTTGTAGGAGTTGACGGGCTCGTGGCCGGTGTTCATCAGCATGAACGTTCCGGTGCCGTACGTGGACTTGGCCTCGCCCTGGTCGAAGCAGGTCTGGCCGAACAGCGCCGCCTGCTGGTCGCCGAGCGCGGAGGCCACCGGCACGCCCGCCAGGACGCCTTCGGCGGTGGTGCCGTACACCTCGGCGGAGGAGCGGATCTCGGGCAGCACCGCCGTCGGGACGCCGATCGAGGCGCAGATCCGCTCGTCCCACTCCAGGGTGCGCAGGCTCATCAGCATGGTGCGGGAGGCGTTGGTGACGTCCGTGACGTGCACGCCGCCGTTGGCGCCGCCGGTGAGGTTCCAGATGACCCAGGAGTCCATGGTGCCGAAGAGGATGTCGCCGGCCTCGGCGCGCTCGCGCAGGCCCTCGACGTTGTCCAGCAGCCAGCGGATCTTCGGGCCGGCGAAGTACGAGGCCAGCGGCAGGCCGGTCTCGCGGCGGAAGCGGTCCTGGCCGACGTTGCGGCCCAGCTCCTTGCACAGCGCGTCGGTGCGGGTGTCCTGCCAGACGATGGCGTTGTGGACGGGCTCACCGGTGCGCTTGTCCCACAGCAGCGTGGTCTCGCGCTGGTTGGTGATGCCGATGGCCTTGACGTCCTTGGCGGTGATCCCGGCCTTCTCGACGGCGCCGGCCACCACCTGCTGGACGTTGCGCCAGATCTCGGCCGCGTCGTGCTCGACCCACCCCGGCTTGGGGAAGATCTGCTCGTGCTCCTTCTGGTCGACCGAGACGATCCGGCCGTCCTTGTCGAAGACGATGCAGCGGCTGGAGGTGGTGCCCTGGTCGATGGCCGCGATGAACGGGCCGTGGCCGTGCGAGCCGTGCCGCTCGGCGGATGGGGTGTCTTCAGGGGTGGTGCGGGGGGTGTCGCTCATGGTGGGTGCTCCAGAAGTTCTTCGATGCGGGCGTGGGCGGTGGGGGACCGGCGTCAGGCGAACGCCACCTGGTAGATGCCACCGGCGAGGGCGCCGCCGATCAGCGGGCCGACCACCGGGATCCAGGCGTAACCCCAGTCGGAGCCGCCCTTGTTGGGCAGCGGCAGCAGCGCGTGGACTATGCGCGGTCCGAGGTCGCGGACGGGGTTGATGGCGTAGCCGGTCGGGCCGCCCAGCGAGAGGCCGAGGCCCACGACGACGAAGGCGACGAGCAGCGAGCCGATCGGGCCCACGCCCTTGCCGTTGTCGCTCAGGCCCAGGGTGAGGATCGCCAGGACGAGCACCGTGGTGGCGATGATCTCGGTGGCCAGGTTCTGCACCGCGTGGCGGATCTCCGGGCCGGTGGAGAACACGCCGAGCACCGGGCCCGCCTTGGGGGCCTCGGACTGCTCGACCAGGCCCTCCCGCCCGGTCTGGTCGCCCACCACCTCGGGGTCGGTGAGGTGGGCCCGGAACTGCCCGTAGTAGGCGATCCACACCAGCACCGCGCCGATCATTGCGCCGAGCAGCTGCCCGCCGAAGTAGACCGGCACGTCGCTCCAGGGCGTGGCGCCCTTGACGGCGAGGCCGACGGTGACCGCGGGGTTCAGATGCGCACCCGACTTGGCGGCGATGTACGCGCCCGTCAGGACGGCGAACCCCCACCCGAAGGCGATGGCGACCCAACCCGCCTCGTACGCCTTCGAGCGCTTGAACGTGACGGCGGCGCACACGCCCCCGCCGAGCAGTATCAGAACAGCGGTACCGATGGTCTCGCTGATGAAGATGTCGGAGCTGGACACCCGCGACTCCTTTGTCCTTCGTCCAGGGGAAGGCGAACCTCCGGGGCCTTCCCTCCGGCGGTCCGCGCTCTCCGATAGAGAGCGGTGTCGGCCCGCGGCAATGCCCACCATAACGCTTATTGTCGTGTGGTGTTCGACAATGCCGACCGACGAACGGCAGTTTTGTTTACGGTCAGCACCCCGTCAAGGGTCCTGTGACGAAAAAGCTAGGTGAACAAAAGCCGTAAAGCTGGACAGAACCGCCCGTCGGAAACGGGTCAGAATCGCCCGGCCCCGAGATCTCGGGACACGGCACGCGCGCAATCCCGCACCGCGGCGACGATTTCCGGCCGCAGCTCACCGTCCCGGCACACCCGCTCGACGGCCCCGGTGACGCCCACCGCGCCCACCGGCATCCGCCGCCGGTCGTGGATCGGCGCGGCCACCGAGGCCACGCCCTCCCAGGTCTCCTCGACGTCGGCGGCCCAGCCGCGCGCCCGCGTCAGGTCCAGCACGTCCTCGAAATCCGCTGGGCCGGTCACCGTGCGGGGCGTGAACGCCCGCCGCTCCGCCTCCAGGGCCTCGCTGTGCGCCACCGGGTCGTACGCGGAGAGCACCTTGCCCAGGGCGGTGCTGTGCAGTGGGTGCATCGCCCCGACCTCCAGCACCTGGCGGCTGTCGTCGGGCCGGAAGACGTGGTGGACGATCAGTACGCCCTGCTGGTGGAGCACGCCCAGGTAGACGCTCTCGCCGCTGGCGCGGGCCAGGTCGTCGGTCCACACCAGGGCGCGGGCGCGCAGCTCGTGGACGTCCAGGTAGCTGTTGCCCAGGCGCAGCAGCTCGGCGCCGAGCTGGTAGCGGCCCGAGGCCGGGTCCTGCTCGACGAAGCCCTCCTGCTGGAGGGTGCGCAGAATGCCGTGCGCGGTGCCTTTGGCCAGGCCCAGGGCGGAGGAGATGTCGGACAGGCCGAGCCGCCGCTCCCCGCCGGCGAGCAGCCGCAGCATCGCGGCGGCGCGCTCCAGCGACTGGATCGTCCGTGCCATGGGGGCAACCTCCGTCATATGTGGTTCGACAATGCTGAACGATATCGGCCGATGCCGACCCCGGGGGAGGGGACGGCGCCGTGTCCGTGCCCTAGATGATCTTGGTTGCCGTCCCGGGCGCCGACCGCACCCCCTCCGACCCGCGCCCCCTCGCGTGGCCCCGGCCGGACCGGCGCGCCTTCCCCGGCGGACTCCGCGGACCCGTACATCCTCCCCGGCGCGCCGCGTACGGGTTCCCCGCCGCCCCTCGTGCGCTCCCTGACGGGCCTCCGCCCGGCGCGGCCCCGTATCCAACGAACGTGTACCGATTCGTACGGACCAATGCCCGCCCCCACGACCCCGCCCGGCCACCGGCCCGTCACCCCACGGCCCACGGCCCGACCGCCCCAACCCCCGAACCGCAAGGATTCCGCCACCCAGCGGAGCCGTACCCACCCGGAACCGGCCATCCGCCGATCCCGTACCGCCACCGATCGATCACCGATCGGAATCACCCGGCACCGTCCACGCCCTGAAACGCGACACCACCGATCCGCCGGTGCGGGCTACCCTGGCCCGGTGCGCCTTCTCCAGGTAGGCGCAAAGCCGACAGCCGTCGCAACCAGGGGAGCACCTCCATGGCCTCGTACACGCCATCGTCCGCCAGCACCCGCGTCACAGCCCTGCGAGAGGCGCTCGCCTCCCGCGTCGTGGTCGCCGACGGGGCCATGGGCACGATGCTCCAGGCGCAGGAACCGACGATGGAGGACTTCCAGCAGCTCGAAGGCTGCAACGAGGTTCTCAACATCACCCGCCCGGACATCCTCCGGTCCGTCCACTCGGCCTACTTCGAGGCCGGCGTCGACTGCGTGGAGACCAACACCTTCGGCGCGAACTTCTCCGCGCTGAGCGAGTACGACATCCCCGAGCGGATCGGCGAGCTGTCCGAGGCGGGCGCCCGGATCGCCCGCGAGGTGGCGGACGAGTTCACCGCGGCCACCGGACAGCAGCGCTGGGTCCTGGGCTCCATCGGCCCCGGCACCAAGCTGCCCACGCTCGGCCACATCGACTACCGCACGCTGCGCGACGCCTACCAGCGCAACGCCGAGGGCCTGATCGCCGGCGGCGCGGACGCCCTGCTCATCGAGACGACGCAGGACCTGCTCCAGACCAAGGCCGCGGTCCTCGGTTCCCGCCGCGCCCTGGAGGTGGCCGGCCTCGACCTGCCGGTCATCTGCTCCGTCACCGTCGAGACCACCGGCACCATGCTGCTCGGCTCGGAGATCGGCGCCGCCCTGACGGCCCTGGAGCCGCTGGGCATCGACATGATCGGCCTGAACTGCGCGACCGGCCCCACCGAGATGAGCGAGCACCTGCGCCACCTCGCCCGCAACGCCCGCGTCCCGCTGTCCTGCATGCCGAACGCGGGCCTGCCGGTCCTGGGCAAGGACGGCGCGCACTACCCGCTGACGCCCGCCGAGCTGGCCGACGCGCAGGAGACCTTCGTCGCCGAGTACGGGCTGTCGCTGGTCGGCGGCTGCTGCGGCACCACGCCCGAACACCTGCGCCAGGTCGTGGAGCGGGTCCGCGGCGTCGTCCCGCCCGCCCGCGACCCGCGCCCCGAGCCGGGCGCCGCCTCCCTCTACCAGGCCGTCCCCTTCCGCCAGGACACCTCCTACCTGGCGATCGGTGAGCGGACGAACGCCAACGGGTCGAAGAAGTTCCGCGAGGCCATGTTGGAGGGCCGCTGGGACGACTGTGTGGAGATGGCCCGCGACCAGATCCGCGAGGGCGCGCACATGCTCGACCTGTGCGTGGACTACGTGGGCCGGGACGGCGTGGCGGACATGCGGGAGCTGGCCGGCCGGTTCGCCACCGCCTCCACCCTCCCGATCGTGCTGGACTCCACCGAGGTGGACGTCATCCGGGCCGGCCTGGAGATGCTGGGCGGCCGGGCGGTCATCAACTCCGTGAACTACGAGGACGGCGACGGGCCGCAGTCGCGGTTCGCCAAGGTCGCGGCGCTGGCCGCGGAGCACGGCGCCGCCCTGATGGCCCTGACCATCGACGAGGAGGGCCAGGCCCGGACCGTCGAGCACAAGGTCGCCATCGCCGAACGGCTCATCGCCGACCTGACGACGAACTGGGGCATCCGCGAGTCGGACATCCTCATCGACTGCCTCACCTTCACCATCTGCACCGGGCAGGAGGAGTCCCGCAAGGACGGCGTCCACACCATCGAGGCCATCCGCGAACTCAAGCGCCGCCACCCCGACGTGCAGACCACGCTCGGCCTGTCCAACATCTCCTTCGGCCTCAACCCGGCCGCCCGCATCGTCCTCAACTCCGTCTTCCTGGACGAGTGCGTCAAGGCCGGCCTGGACTCCGCGATCGTGCACGCCTCCAAGATCCTGCCGATCGCCCGGCTGGAGGAGGAGCAGGTCAAGGTCGCCCTCGACCTCATCTACGACCGCCGCGCCGAAGGCTACGACCCGCTCCAGCGGCTCCTGGAGCTCTTCGAGGGCGCCACCGCCAAGTCCCTGAAGGCCGGCAAGGCCGAGGAACTGGCGGCCCTGCCGCTGGAGGAGCGCCTCAAGCGGCGCATCATCGACGGCGAGAAGAACGGCCTGGAGGCCGACCTCGACGCGGCCCTGGAGACCCGCCCGGCGCTGGACATCGTCAACGAAACGCTGCTGGACGGCATGAAGGTGGTCGGCGAGCTGTTCGGCTCCGGCCAGATGCAGCTCCCCTTCGTCCTCCAGTCCGCCGAGGTCATGAAGAGCGCGGTGGCCTACCTGGAACCGCACATGGAGAAGTCGGACGCCGAGGGCAAGGGCACCATCGTGCTGGCCACCGTGCGCGGCGACGTGCACGACATCGGCAAGAACCTCGTCGACATCATCCTGTCCAACAACGGCTACAACGTCGTCAACCTCGGCATCAAGCAGCCGGTCTCGGCCATCCTGGAGGCCGCGCAGGAGCACCGGGCGGACGTCATCGGCATGTCCGGGCTGCTGGTCAAGTCCACGGTGATCATGAAGGAGAACCTGGAGGAGCTCAACCAGCGCAAGATGGCCGCCGACTACCCCGTCATCCTCGGCGGCGCCGCCCTCACCCGCGCCTACGTCGAGCAGGACCTGCACGAGATCTACGAGGGCGAGGTGCGCTACGCCCGCGACGCGTTCGAGGGGCTGCGCCTGATGGACGCCCTCATCGCCGTCAAGCGCGGCGTCCCCGGCGCCACGCTGCCCGAGCTCAAGCAGCGCCGGGTGCCCAGGAAGACGGTGGAGATCAAGGAGCCCAGCCCCGAGGAGGGCGCGGTCCGCTCCGACGTCGCCACCGACAACCCCGTGCCCACCCCGCCCTTCTGGGGCACCCGCGTCGTCAAGGGCATCCAGCTCGCCGACTACGCCTCCTGGCTGGACGAGGGCGCCCTCTTCAAGGGGCAGTGGGGCCTCAAGCAGGCCCGTACCGGCGACGGCCCCTCCTACGAGGAACTGGTGGAGTCCGAGGGACGCCCCCGGCTGCGCGGCTGGCTGGACAAGCTCCAGACCGAGAACCTGCTGGAGGCGGCCGTCGTCTACGGCTACTTCCCCTGCCACTCCAAGGGCGAGGACCTCGTCCTCCTCAACGAGGACGGCTCCGAGCGCACCCGCTTCACCTTCCCGCGCCAGCGCCGCGGCCGGCGGCTGTGCCTGGCCGATTTCTTCCGCCCGGAGGAGAGCGGCGAGCGGGACGTGGTGGGCCTCCAGGTCGTCACCGTCGGCTCGAAGATCGGCGAGGCGACCGCCGAGCTGTTCGCCGCCGACTCCTACCGCGACTACCTCGAACTGCACGGCCTGTCCGTGCAGTTGGCCGAGGCGCTGGCCGAGTACTGGCACGCCCGGGTGCGCGCCGAGCTGGGCTTCGGCGGCGAGGACCCCTCCGACGTCGAGGACATGTTCGCCCTGAAGTACCGCGGCGCCCGCTTCTCGCTGGGCTACGGCGCCTGCCCGGACCTGGAGGACCGCGCCAAGATCGCCGAACTGCTGGAGCCCGAGCGGATCGGCGTCCAGCTCTCCGAGGAGTTCCAGCTCCACCCGGAGCAGTCCACGGACGCGATCGTCATCCACCACCCGGAGGCGAAGTACTTCAACGCGCGGTGAGGCGGGGTGCGGCGCGTTTTCCAGCCTGTCCGGCGTTTGAGGACGCGGTGACGGACTGACGACGTGTCGCGCTTGCCCGACGGCACCAGGCGGCAGGTCCTGCCATTTGCGGGCCGAGTCCGCCACTTTCAGCCCGTCCGGCGTTTGAGGACACCCCGGGAGCGCGCGTGCGGGCTCGTGGGGCGGGTGGCGGGTGGTCTGGGGACCCGGTGAACGCCGGGGGCGTTGTCCTCAATCGCCGGACGGGCTTGATTGTGCCGGCCGTCGTTTGTCGGCCGGGACGAACGGGCGGGCTTGATTGTGCCGGCCGTCGCTTCTCAGCCGAGCCGAACGACGGGCTGATATGGCGGGTCGCCGTCCACCAGGTGAACCCGGCGGAGCCGCGGCGGGGCTGGGCGGAGCCGCCGGGGAAGTACTGGGGCGTACGGGCGGTCATACCCGTACACTTGTCGGTCCGGTAGCGGCCGGTCGCCTTCTCTCGGGGAGGCGACCGGCCCTTTTGTCCCTCTGGGACATCTCCGACGGAGGTGACGGATGACCAGCAGCGTCCCGATGACGGGCACCCGTACGGCGGACGGCGCGACACTCCAGGCGGTCTTCCTCGACCTGGACGGCACGCTCGTGGACACCGAGGGCTTCTGGTGGGAGACGGAGTTCGAGGTCTTCGCCGAACTCGGCCACATATTGGACGACGCGCACCGCGAAGTCGTCGTCGGCGGGCCCATGACGCGCAGCGCCTCCTACCTCATCGAGGTCACCGGCGCCGACATCCGCCTGGAGGAGCTGACCGCGCTGCTCAACGCGCGGTTCGCGGCCCGCATCGCACGCGGCGTGCCGCTGATGCCCGGCGCGCGCAGGCTGCTGGCCGAACTGGCCGCCCATCAGGTGCCCACCGCGCTGGTCTCGGCCTCGCACCGCACCATCATCGACCGGATGCTGCACTCGCTGGGCCCGGAGAACTTCCGGCTGACGCTGGCCGGTGACGAGCTGCCGCGCACCAAACCGCACCCGGACCCGTACCTGACCGCGGCGGCCCGCCTGGGCGTGGAGCCGGAGCGGTGCGCCGTCGTGGAGGACACCGTGACCGGGGTGACGGCGGCGGAGGCCGCGGGCTGCCCCGTGGTGGCGGTGCCGTCGGTGCAGCCGATCGCGCCGGCCGTCGGACGAACCGTCGTCAGCTCCCTCGAAGAAGTCGATCTGCCATTTTTGCGGGCCCTCATCACCGAAAGGGCGTAACCGTGCACCGTGCGTATCGCGCGGAATGGCAGGGAAACTCTCAGGAACGAGGTGCTTATTTTCCGTGACACCGGTCCGGTCGAATTCCCGTAGGTACCGACGAAAGCCGGAGAGTGACGTTTCTCACGCCCCGACCCGTCGACAACCTCGCCTTCAGTCGTTCCACCGGCCCTTTTGGGGGCTTTCCGTGGGGGTATGTGTCCGGATTTGGTGGAGCGCTGTACGAATCGTTCCGGCGTCCGGATATCGGTAATCCGTTGAGCGTTATCCGGGCGTCATATCGCGGCAACTCCGGGGCGTTCCGGAGCCCCTGACCGTTCCTACTAATGTCATCGCGAGCAACACCTCTGCGCTGATAAGGAATCTGCCGACGATGAATCGCAAGACCTTGGTGCTGCCGGCCCTGGCCGGTCTGCTCGTCCCCACACTCGCTGCTTGCGGCAGCACGGACGGCGCAGGTGAGGGCGGTGATGCGATCGTCGTCGGGGCCACCGCCCAGATCGAGGCCACCAAGGACGCGCCGGCCCCGCTGGACCCCGCCCAGGCGTACGACGTCGACGTGTGGAACGTGCTCCGCGGCAGCCTGCAGACGCTCATGCGGCTGCCGCGCACCGGCAACGCGCCGGTGCCGGAGGCCGCCGAGTCCTGCGGCTTCCGGGACACCCAGAAAGAGCAGTTCCGGTGCACGCTGCGCAGCGGCCTGAAGTTCTCCAACGGGCACGCGCTGACGTCGGAGGACGTCAAGTTCTCCATCGACCGTATGAAGACCATCAATTACGCCAACGGTCCGATATCGCTGCTCGACAGCATCGACAAGGTCGAGACGCCCAGCAGCAGCGAGGTGGTCTTCCACCTCAAGAAGCCGGACGCCACCTTCCCCCAGAAGCTGGCGACCCCGGCCGCGGCCATCGTGGACAGCGAGACGTACCCGAAGAACGCCCTTTACAAGGGGTTCGAGGTGGCCGGCTCCGGTCCGTACACGCTCAAGGTCGAGCGCAGCGGCGAGCGCATCACGAAGGCCGTCTTCACCAAGAACCCGTCCTACAAGGGCGGGATCGAGCTGAAGAACGACAAGATCGAGATGCGGTTCTTCAAGGACTCCGCCGGCATGGAGAAGGCGCTCCGCGACGGCGACATCGACCTGATGAACCGCAGCCTGGCGCCCGACCAGATCAAGGGCCTCCAGGAGGCCCGCGACAAGGGCGTGACGCTCCAGGAGATGCCCGGCCAGGAAATCCGTTACCTCGCCTTCAACACCAACGACCCGTCGGTCTCCGACAAGGCCGTCCGCCAGGCGATGGCACAGGTCGTCAACCGATCGGCGCTGGTCCGTGACGTGTACTCCTACACGGGCGACCCGCTGTACTCGCTGGTCCCGACCGGCCTCACCGGCCACATCAACTCCTTCTTCACCAAGTACGGCAGCCCGAACGTCGCCAACGCCCGCAAGATCCTCCAGCAGGCGCACATCAGCACCCCGGTCAAGCTGACGCTGACCTACACCAAGGACCACTACGGCTCCAGCACCGCCAAGGAGTTCAAGGAGCTGCAGGACCAGCTCAACAAGAGCGGGCTGTTCTCGGCCGACATCAAGGGCATCGACAACTGGTCGCAGTTCCGCCAGGAGCAGTCCCAGGGCAAGTACGCCGTGTACGGCATGGGTTGGTTCGCGGACATCCCGGACGCGGACAACTACATCGCGCCGTTCATCGGCAAGGGGAACTTCCTCAACTCGCCCTACCGCAACAACAAGATCGAGTCGCAGCTGATCCCGGGCACCCGGCAGCAGAGCGACCGCAACGCGGCGGCGGAGGGCTTCAAGGAGGCGCAGGACATCATCGCCGACGAGGTCCCGATCCTGCCGCTGTGGCAGGGCAAGCAGTACGTCGCGGCGCGCGACGACATCACCGGCGCCGAGTGGGCCCTGAACTCCTCCTCGACCCTTCAGATCTGGGAGCTCAGCCGAGGCGTGGGGGAGTGACCTGATCCCGTCCGGCCATCCCTGACAGCGCAACAGGCCCCGGGCCCCCGCCACGGCGGGGCCCCGGGGCCGCCCCTTTCGGGCCCCGGCCCACCCATTCCAGCCAGGGGCCGTCACTTTCAGCCCGTCCGGCGTTTCAGGACGTGGTGGCGGGACTGACGATCAGTCGCGCTCGCCCGACGGCCGATACCAGGGGGCCCGCCATTTCCGGGGCGGGTCGCCATCTTCAGCCTGTCCGGCGTTTGAGGACGCGGTGGCGGGAGCGACGATGAGTCGTGCGTGTCTGATGGCGTCATGGGGCGGGGCTGACCGTTCATCCTGGGGTCGAGCCCGCACATTCCAGCCTGTCCGGCGTTTGAGGACGCGGTGACGGGAGCGACGATGCGCCGCGCCTGTCCGACGGCATCAGGGGCAGGGCCCACTGTTTCCGGGTCGGGCCCGCACATTCCAGCCTGTTCGGCGTTTGAGGACGCGGTGGCGGGAGCGACGATGTGCCGCGCCTGTCCGACGGCATCAGGGGCAGGGCCCACTGTTTCCGGGTCGGGCCCGCCCATCCCAGCCCGTCCGGCGTTTGAGGACACCCCGGG
>NZ_JBEXNM010000098.1:0-21704 GCF_040611095.1 Streptomyces sp. NPDC003077
CGCGCGCTCGGCCACAGGATGTGCGGCACGCCGTGCCTCGTGACGTCGTCGGACGGGTGCGACTCGTCGCTGCTTCCGTCACCGCGTCCTCAAACGCCGGACAGGCTGGAAAGTGCGGGCCCGGCCCCAGGATGTGCGGCAGGCCGTGCCTCGTGACGCCGTCGGACGGGTGCGACTCGTCGCCGGTGCCGTCACCGCGTCCTCAAACGCCGGACAGGCTGGAAAGTGCGGGCCCGGCCCCAGAATGTGCGGCTGGCCCTGCCACCCGACGCCATCAGGGCAAGTGCGACCCGTCGCTGGTCCCGTCACCACGTCCTCAAACACCGGACAGGCTGAAAATGGCGGACGGGCGCACCCGTTGACATCCCCCAACCCCCCGATCAGACTCGGGAACGCGAATGTGAACGCCCGTTCACCACAGGCGGGGGCGCCGGCGCACCGGCGCGTTCTCGCCACCCGCGCGGCCCCGCCCGCGGAGCGCCGCCGGAAAGGATCTGCCATGGCCAAGGACGTGTACGTCGTCGACGCGGTGCGCACCCCGATCGGCAAGTACGGCGGCGCGTTGGCGGGCGTGCGCCCCGACGACCTGGCCGCGCACGTCGTGCGGTCGCTCGTCGCGCGCACGCCGCGGCTGGATCCGGCCCGCATCGACGACGTCGTGTTCGGCAACGCCAACGGCGCGGGCGAGGAGAACCGCGACGTGGCACGGATGGCCGTCCTGCTGTCCGGGCTGCCGGTCACGGTGCCCGGGGCGACCGTCAACCGCCTGTGCGGTTCCGGGCTGGAGGCGGTCATCCAGGCCTACCGCGCGGTGGCACTGGGCGACGCCTCCGTGATGATCGCCGGCGGCGTGGAGTCCATGAGCCGCGCCCCCTGGGTGGTGCCCAAGCCGGAGCGGGCCTTCCCCACCGGTCACCAGGAGATGTACTCGACGACGCTGGGCTGGCGCATGGTCAACCCGGCGATGCCCGAGGAGTGGACGGTCTCGCTCGGCGAGGGCGCCGAGTTGATCGCCGACCGGCACGGCGTCACCCGGGCCGCGCAGGACGCCTTCGCGCTGGCCAGCCACGAGAAGGCGGCGCGGGCGTGGAAGGACGGGGCCTACGACGGGGAGGTGGTGCCGGTACCGGGCACCGATCTGACCCGCGACGAGACGATACGGGAGAACACCTCCCTGGAGGCGCTCGGCCGGCTCAAGCCCGTCTTCCGCGCGGACGGCACGGTCACGGCGGGCAACGCCTCCCCGCTCAACGACGGCGCCGCCGCGCTGCTGCTCGTGGACGAGGAGGGGCTGCGGGCCGTCGGACGCGATCCCCTCGCCCGGATCGGCGCGTCGGCCGTCACGGGCATCGAGCCGCAGTTCTTCGGACTCGGCCCGGTGGAGGCGGTGCGGCGCGCGCTGGACCGCGCCGGGCGCCGCCTCACCGACCTGACCACCTTCGAGCTGAACGAGGCCTTCGCCGCCCAGGCGCTGGGCTGCCTGGCGGCCTGGCCGGAACTGGACCCCGCCGTGGTCAATCCGCGCGGCGGCGCCATCGCCATCGGCCACCCGCTCGGCGCGTCCGGCGCCCGGCTCGCCGGGGCCGTCGCCCACCAGCTCGCCGCCGCCGGTACGGGCACCGGTCTCGCCGCGCTGTGCATCGGCGTGGGGCAGGGACTGGCCCTCGTCCTGGAACGGTAGCGACGGCACTCCCGGGGGCGGCGCCCTTCCGACGGTGAGAACGGCACCAAGGAAGCCGCGGCCCCGTCCAGCCCACCGGATCACCCGGTCCAGGCCAGCCGACGGGCGGCAAAGCCGAGCACCAGCAAAACCAAGCCGCGGACCCACCCCCGCCCCCCGCATCACCCAGGCCGGGCCAGCCGACGAGCGGCAAAGCCGAGCACCAGCACGTCGAGCACCAGCAGGGTGACGACTTCGAGGGCGCCGGGCGGCGTCCAGCCGCCCCAGTCGAGCACGGCGGGGGTGATGGTGGGGGCGTGGTGCTGCACGCAGTGGTGCATCAGGTCGACGCTGTACGCCACGGGGTTGAGGGCGGCGAGCGGGTGCAGCCAGCCGGGCAGGGCGGACAGGGGGAAGAAGGCGCCCGAGAGGAACACCAGCGGGAGCATGGCCAGGCTGAGCAGGATGTGGAAGTTGTCCAGGCTGCGGATGACGACGGCGGGCAGGCAGGACAGGGCGGCGAGGGTGAAGGCCGTCAGCAGCATCAGGGCGAACAGGCCGGCCAGCAGCGTGGGGGCGTAGGGCAGCGCGGAGGTGCCCACGAAGGCGAGGAGCACGGTGCCCTGGGCGGTGGCGACGGCCGTGCCGCCCAGGCAGAGTCCCGTCAGTACGGTGCCGCGACGGGCGGGGGACATGAGCGTCTCACGCAGGTAGCCGCTGTCGCGGTCGGCGATCAGGCGGACGCCGACGCCGATGGAGGACGTCTGGAGCGCCGTGACGAGGATGCCGGGGAACAGGAAGGTCCGGTAATCGCCGCCGGTGGCCGTGTCGGGGATGAGGGCGCCCAGCCCACCACCGAGGCTGAGCAGGAACATCAGCGGCTGGACGAGCATCAGCCCGGCCTGGACGGGTTGGCGGACGAGCCGCAGCAGGTCGCGGTGGACCAGGCCGCACACGGTGCGCAGTTCCCGGGCCAGTGGGCCGGCGCCGCGGGTCGGGGTGGCTGCGCGCCGGTCGGGGGATGCGGTGGAGGCGGGAACGGTCACGGTGGGGTCCTCATGGGTGCGGGCGGGGGCCGGGCCCGGGTCAGGGCTCCGTTTCCGGCTGTCCGGCGCGGATGCTGCGCCCGGTGTGGTGGAAGAAGACGTCGTCGAGGCCGGGCCGGGTGACGGTCAGGGCGTGCACGCCGATGCCGCGGGCGGTCAGGGCGGCGCACAGCCGCGGGACGGTGGCCGGGTCGGCGGGGACGCGGAAGGCCAGGCCGCCGTCGGGCCCGGCCACGGGGTCCAGGCGCAGGTCCTCGCGCGCGGCGGCGGACGCGGCGCGGTCGTCGGCGGTGCGCAGGTGGAGGCGGTCGTGGCCCACGGCCGCTTTGAGGCCGTCCGGGGTGCCGCAGGCGACGACGCGGCCGTGGTCCATGATGGCCAGCCGGTCGCAGCGCTCGGCCTCTTCCAGGTGGTGGGTGCTGACGAAGCAGGTCGTGCCCGTTCGGGCGCTCAGGTGGACCAGGTGGTCCCAGACGCGGGCGCGGGCGTGCGGGTCGAGCCCGGTGGTGGGTTCGTCCAGGAACAGGACGCGGGGCTGGTGCAGCAGGGCGCGGGCGATCTCCAGGCGGCGGCGCAATCCGCCCGAGAGGGTGCGGACCTTGTCGCGGCGCCGCTCGGTCAGCCCGGCCAGGGCCAGCACCTCGGCGGTGCGGGCGCGGGCGCGCGCCCGGGAGAGCTGGTGCATCCGGGCGTGCACGTACAGGTTCTGCGCGAGGGTCAGGTGGGGCTCGGCCGCGGTGTGCTGCAGGAGCAGCCCGACGCGGAGCCTGACGTCCCGCGGCTGGGTGGCCACGTCGGCGCCGGCCACGCGGGCGTGCCCGGCGGTGGGCCGGGCCAGGGCGCACAGGAGCGCGATGGTGGTGGACTTGCCCGCTCCGTTGGGCCCCAGGAACCCGAAGACCTCCCCCGGGCGGACGGACAGGTCGATGCCGCGCACGGCGTGGTGGCCGGGATAGGACTTGGCCAGCCCGCGGGCGTGGATGGCCAAGGGCTCGTGGCCGGCCACCGGCACGGGCCCGGACGCGCGGGCGCGCGGCCCCGGGCCACCGCCGGGTGCCCCGGACGGGTGGGCGGCCGGCCGGGTGGTCACGGCGTCCCCGCCGGCGGGACGGTGAGCACCGGCGTGTAGTGGTCGGCGGCCTGCGGCTCCCCGATGGGGCGGCTGCCGACGGTGACCCAGGCGTGGGCGCTGAACGGTTCGGTGCGCACGCCGGTGCACCAGGTGGGCCAGGTGCCGCGCAGCCGGCACAGCAGGGTGGTGGCCAGCGAGCGTTGCAGGCAGCCCTGGTCGGTGGCGCAGCGGCGGCTGACTCTGACGACGGCGCGCCGGGCGTCGAGTGCCTGCGGGACGCTCGCCGGGGGCGCGCCGGTGCGCAGCAGGCACAGGGTCCGGGCGATGCGGTGCGGGGAGCGGGTGGCCAGCAGTCGGGCGGCGGTGACGGCCAGCAGCGCGGCCGGCCAGCGCCGGGCGGGCAGGGGACGGCGGGGGGCCAGGGTGACGTCGTGGCTCATGGGTTCGGGTCCTTCACCGGAGTACGGGAGGGATGCGGGAGGAGTACGGAAAAGATGCGGCGGGGCCCCGCACGAGCAGTACGGGACAAGTGCGACGGAACCCCGCGAGAAGTACGGGAGGAGTGCGGCGGGGCAGCGGGAGGAGTACGGCGGGGCCGGGCGAGGAGTACCGGAGGAGCGACGGGTGGGCGGCGTCACCCGGTCGCCGGACGAGGCCCCATCGGAACCCATTGGAGGTCCCGTCGGAACCCATCGGAGGCCCCGTCAGACCCCATCGGACCCCCTCAGACCCCGCCCAGGCCCACCAAGGCCCACCGACGCAGCAGCCCGCCGAAGCCCCCCGGAGCCTCACTCCCCCGCCGTCAGCCCCGCGTCCCGCAGGGCCCGTACCAGGGCGGCCACATCGGCGGCGGCGCGGTCGGCGGCGGACGGGTGGCGGTCGGTCAGGAAGAGGGCGGCCTTCTCGCGGGAGGTGCCGTCGAGGAGGGCCCGCAGGATCAGCGCGGCGGTCGTGTTGAGCTGCCAGTACCTGCCGGTGCGCCGGTCGAGGAGCACCATGCCGTCGGAGGTCTCGGCGGCGGTCACGTGGTCGTGGAGGGAGAAAGGAGGATCGGTCATGGGGGACGCCTTCGGAGGGAGGGGGGAGAGACGCGGGAACGGGAGAAGGGGGCGTGGGTCGTAAGGGCGGTGGCCGAGAAGGGGGGCCGGAAGTCCGGCACCCCGTGAAGTGGGCCGAACGGTCGAGAGGGAGGGATCACGGTCGGGAACGGTCTCGCGCGGCCCCGCAGGGGGCCGCCGACGGTTCGGGCGCGTCCCACGGCGGCGCCGCCGCGGCGCGCAGCCACACCTCGCAGGCGAGCGTGGCGTCCAGCGGGGCCAGCGTCCGCGCGGTGGGGTGCGGGCGCAGCAGTGCCGCGCGCAGGGCGGCGACGTCGATCAGGCCGTGCCGGGCCAGGTAGGACTCCCCCGCCAGGTCGAGCAGGTCCGCGCGGTGGCGCCGCAGCCCTTGGTGGAAGTCGGCGCTGAACTCCCCTTTGGTGGTGCGGTCGAGCAGGGGCGCGGGGAGCAGGCCGTGCATCGCCCGTGCCAGGAGCGGCTTGTAGCGGTCCGGGCGGTTGCGGTCTTCCGGCCGGACCGCCAGCGCCGCGTGCAGGACCTCGTCGTCGAGGAAGGGCAGGGTCAGCCGGGCGCCCGCCGCGGCGCTGATCCGCTCGGCCTGGCCGGCGATCACGCCGGTGCACCGGGCCAGCAGCAGCACCTCGTGCTGTTCCCGCCGGGGTGCCAGCGGCGGGACCGGCCCGGCCGCCGCGCGCTCCAGCACCGCGCGCGCCGCGGTCACCGCGTCCGCGGTCGCCCACGGCGGCATCCGCAGCGGCGGCACCCAGGCCGCCTCCACGCCGGGGCGCGGATCGGGGTGCGGCGAGGTCAGTTCCCTGGCTCTCCGGGTCACTTGGCGGGCCGGGTCGTCCCGGTCTGCCAGCGCCCGCAGCGTCGCCGGCCAGGAGCCGCGGGCCATGATCCGGTAGGCCCGTACCTGCCGCCAGCCGGCCAGCGGGCGGCTGCGGACGAGGTCGTGCAGGTGGGTGTGGCCGCCGGGGCGGAAGAGTTCGTCCCCGCCGTGCCCGGCCAGGTGCAGCCGCGAGCCGGCCTCGGCGGCGGTCCGGGCGACGTGCGCGACCCGGGCCCGGCTGCGGATCCATCCGAACGGTTCCCCGGCTTCCGCCCCGTTCGCGGCGGTGCGCGGGTCGAGCCCGGCGAACATCGCCGGCCCGCTCTCCACCGGGTCCACCAGGTGCCGGGCGCGGGGCAGCCGGGCGGCGGCCAGGCCGGCGTACCGGGCGTCGTCGTTGCCCGCGTCGCGCTCGGCCCAGCGGTAGGTCACCAGGTCGGCGGGACCGTGGGCGGCCAGGAACGCCAGGGACGAGGAGTCCATGCCGCCGGAGAGGTCCGCGCTGACCGTCCCGCCGTCCGCGACCCGTGCCGCCACCGCGTCGGCGAGCGCCTCGCGCACCGCGGGCGCGCCCTCGGCCAGTGTCAGGCGCGGTTCCGGGGCGCGCCAGCGGCGCCGTTCGGTGGCGTGGCCGTCCGGGCGCAGGTCGAGCCAGTGGTCGGCGGGGACCGCGCGCACGCCGCGCCAGGGCACGCTCTCGTGCAGCGGGAAGGGCATCGTCGCCCCGGTCAGCCGCAGCGCCAGCCACTCCTCGTCCCACGCGGCGCGGGTCAGGCGGGCCAGCACCTCGGGCCGGTCGGCCGCGACGGCGGTGCCCTGGACGCGGGTGTGGAACACCCGGCGGACCGCCGCCAGCGTGCCCTGGACGCGGACCCGTCCGGCCACCGAGGCCGCCAGGTGGAAGCAGCCCGGCAGGCCGTCGGCGACCGCGCCGGCCTCGTCCGCCGTCCGCGCCCGGCCCAGCCGGTCCCGCAGCACGGCGGCGGTGGCCGGGCAGGTGCCGACCACCGCCGCGCGGGCGTCGCCGGCCGCCGCGAGCGTCAGCGCCTCCGCGGGCCAGCGGCCCATCAGCCACGGCCGCCCGGAGGCGTGCGGGATGACCCTCGTGGCCAGCGGGCGCAGGGCGCGGGACGCGGGAAGGGCGCCCTCCCCGTCCGGGAGGACGACGAACCACGCGCCGCCCGGCACCGCGTGTTCCCCGTTCAGGACCGGTAGTAGCTGTAGGAGTCGACGATGCCCCGGCTGACCGGGCCGAGCGTCACCTCCGTGAATTCACCGGCTTCCACCATCGTCGGCGGCTCGTACACCTCGATGGCCTGCTGCTCCATGAGGAAATCCTCCTTCGTGCGGGGACGGTGCGACCCGTCCGCACCGCCGTTGCCCGTGGTGTGCCCGGGCACGGAAGCCACGAAAGACCGATCAGTGAGCAAATGGCACAAACCACACTTCATGCTGCAAGAGAAGCACGGGGGAACTCCCCTTCACCGCCCCTCGCCTTGGATGCTGCGGGCGCACTCCCGGCTCGCGCACCGGCGCGCGTCGGGAGTGCGCCGACCGGGCCGGGCGGCCTTCGCCACCGGCCCGGCCCCGGACGCGTGGGATCCGTCGGCGGTGACCGCGAGGCCCGCACCCGGCCTCGGACGCCCCGCGCCCCCGTCGTCTCACAGGCGCAGCGGCAGCCGGTTCAGGCGCCAGGTGCCGAACAGCGGGACGCGCTCCAGCTCGTCCGGCGCGACCGCCAGGGAGACCCCCGGGTAGCGCGCCAGCAGCTTGCCGATCGCCACCTCGCCCTCCTGGCGGGCGAGCGAGGCGCCCAGGCAGTAGTGCATGCCGTGGCCGAAGCCGACGTGGTTCTCGGCCTGGCCCTCCGGGTGGCGGGTCAGGTCGAGGCGGTCCGGGTCGGTGTAGTGCCGGGGGTCGTAGTTGGCGGAGACCAGCACGGCCTCGACCGCCTCGCCCTTCTTGATCCGCGTGCCGGCGAGTTCGACGTCCTCGGACGCGTACCGCACCTGCGTCGCCTGCACCGGGCCGCACCACCGCATCAACTCGTGGACGGCGCGCGGCATGAGGCCCGGGTCCTCCTTGAGCAGCCGGAGCTGGTCGGGGTGGGTCAGCAGCGCCGCCGTGCCGTTGGCGATCAGGTGGGCGGTGGTCTCGTGGCCGGCCAGGACCAGCGTCAGGACGAGGGTGACCAGTTCCACGTCGCTCAGCCGCGCGCCGTCGTCGTCGTGCACCTTGATGAGGTCGCTGAGCAGGTCGTCGGTCAGCGTGGTGCGCCGCTCCCCGATCAGCGTGTGGAGGTGGTCGATCATGGCCGGGAACGTCGTTCCGAGCCGTTCCGGTTCCATCGACACCAGGTCCGTGCCCCACTGGCGCCACTGCGGGCGGTCCGCTTCGTCGATGCCCACCAGCTCGCAGATCACGGTGATCGGCAGCGGGTAGGCGAAGTGCGCGATCAGGTCCACCACGCCGTCCTCGGCGTGCCCGGGGAGCCGGGACAGGAGGTCGTCGGCGATCCGCTCGACGCGCGGCCGGAGGTCCATGATCTTCCGTGCGGTGAACGCCCGGGAGACCAGGCGGCGGAGCCGGGTGTGGTCCGGGGCGTCCTGGTTGAGGATGGAACTGCGCATGTAGACGCGGTACTCGGGCGCGATGCCGAGCATTTCCAGCGTCCGGGTCACCGGGTCCTCGGCGTCCGGACCGAAGATCGTGGTCGGGTTGTTGACGAAGCGCGGGTCGCGCAGCACTTGGCGCACGTCGTCGAAGCGGGTCACGAACCAGACGGGGCTGTCGTCCACGAACCGGCCCCGGACCAGGGGGCCTTGCTCGCGGATCTCACCGAAGCCGCGGAACGGGTCTTCGACGAACCGCGGGTCCATGATGTTGGGCTCGTCCGGGTGCTTGCCGACGTGGGCCTGGAGAGGGTTGGCGGAGGAAGCGGGAGAAGCGGACATCGTGGGTCTCCTGGTGAGTGAGGTGAGTGGTACGTGTCCGGGTTTCCGAGGGGGTGTCGCGCCCGAGGCAGGGGTGGTTCGCCGTGGGCGCGCGTCGCCCGACGGGACGTCCGTCAGGCGCGGAGGTGCCGGCGCATCTCCTGTTGCACGGCCTCGTGGATCCGCTCGTACAGGGCGACGATCTCGGGCGCCGCGGCGGTGAGGGCCGCGGTGGCCTCGTCCAAAGCGGCATCCTCCGGGCCGTCTCCGCGGGTACCGTCCGGGCCCGACGGCGGCGCGGGGGCGGCCGGGGTCTCCAGCGCGTCGTGGACCGTGCGGGCGAGGAGCCCGGCCCGCACCTCAGGAGTGTCCGGGGCGCGGTCGGCGAGCAGCACCTCGGCGGAGAAGAAGCCGGACGACATCGCCAGCAGGGCGTAGTGCTGGTGCGCCACCTCCATGTCGGTGCGCACCAGGCCGTGATCACGCAGGATCTCCAGCTGGCGGCGGAGGCATCCGTGTGTCTCCTCGATCAGTTCGGCGTACTCCTTCTTGGCCACGCCGTTGAGGCGGCCGAGCACGTCGCCGTCGTCGAGGTAGAGGGCGCGCAGCACCGGATCGCCCGCGGTGTCCAGGAAGGCGCCGCTCATCATCCGGCTGAGCAGGATCTCCCGGGGGTCCGCGCGCAACCGCTCCAGTTGGCGGCGGTGGCCGCGCATCTTCGCTTCCAGGACGACGCTCAGAAACAGCGATTCCTTGGTCTTCCAGTGCAGGTAGACCGTTCCCTTGCCGACCTCCGCGCGCCGCGCGATGTCGTCGATGGTGACGCGCTGGTAGCCCCAGGCGAGCAGCAGCTCCCGCGCGACCCGGAGTATCCGCTCGCCTCTTTCCGTGTGATCCACGGACTGTCTCCCTCCCCGCCCGCACGCCCCGTGAGCCGACCGTCCCTTGGGACGGCGACCGGGCCCTGACTCCGTGACCGGATTCGACATCCGGTCACGGAGTCAACGTACGTCGCGGGAACCGTCGGCGGACAGGCGTTTTCCGGCCACGCGCCCGGGCCGGACACGGCCCCAACCGCGCATGGGAGCACACGAGTTGACGAGTTCCCGGCACGCCGTCACCACACCGGCAGCCCCGCCACCGGCCCGCCCTCCGGCCGCGGGCCGAAGATGCGCCGCTCCTCCTCGGCGATGGGCAGGTCGTTGATGCTCGCCTCGCGGCGCCGCATCAGCCCGTCACCGGCGAACTCCCACAGCTCGTTGCCGTAACTGCGCCACCACCGCCCCGCCCCGTCGTGCCACTCGTACTGGAACCGCACCGCGATCCGGTCGCCCCCGAAGGACCACAGCTCCTTCCGCAGCGCGTAGTCGCGCTCGCGGGACCACTTCTCGCGCAGGAAGTCCACGATCTCCGCGCGGCCGGTGACGAGCCGGTCGCGGTTCCGCCAGACGGAGTCCTCGGTGTAGGCGAGCGCGACGCGCTCGGGGTCGCGGGTGTTCCACGCGTCCTCGGCGGCCCGCACCTTCCGGAGCGCGGTCTCCTCGTCGAAGGGCGGGAACGGGGGGCGGGGTGCTGTCATGACGGGCTCCTCTGCTCGTGGCCAACGGAGGCGGACACGAGGAGAACGCACGTTCTCCTCGCTCGCGCTACTCTAGAGAACGAGCGTTCTCAACGGAAGCGCGATCGGTGACGGGAGGGCACGCATGGACCAGGACGAGGCACGCTCGCGGCTGCTGGACGCCGCCGAGGAGCTGTTCTCCGCGCGCGGCGTGCACGCCGTGGGCATGGACGACATCCGGGCCGCCTCGGGAGTCTCCTTGAAGCGGCTCTACCAGTGCTTCCCTTCCAAGCACGACCTCGTGGAAGGCTGGCTGCGCCGCCGCGACACCCGCTGGCGGGCGGCGCTGGCCACCCACGTCCTCCGCGACGCCGGCGCACCGCGGGACCGCGTCCTGGCCGTCTTCGACTGGCTGCACGCGTGGTGCGCCGGGCCCGGCTTCCGCGGGTGCGCGTTCGTCAACACCTTCGGCGAACTGGGCGCCGTCGCGCCCGGCGTGGCCCGCGCCGCCCGCGACCACAAGCAGGCCGTCCGGGAGTACCTGACCACCCTGGCCCAGGACGCCGGCGCGGCCGACCCGGCGGCGCTGGGCGAGCAGTTGACGCTCCTGGTCGACGGAGCGATCACCACCGCCGCGATCGGCGGCGACCCGGCGGCGGTCGGGCACGCCCGCGCGGCGGCACAGACGCTCACGCGGGCGGCGACGGCCGGCCGACGGAACGGCGACGTGGACAAGGGGTGAGAGGGCCGGGGCCCCTCGGGACCCCTTGCCGGGCTTCTTCCGTGTGCGCCGTTCGGCGGGGCCGTCCTCGGCGCCCGGCGCGCGGCGGGTTTGCGTATACCGCCCCCGGGCCGTGGGTCAGCACACTGACGGCCGGGGACGCGTCCCCCGCGCCCGGGTGCCGCCGGCCCGGCCTGCGGCACCGGCGCCCCACCGCTCTCCTTACGGAGGTCACCCATGACCGAGGACAGCACGGCGCAGGACCGGCAGCTCCTGCGCGACTACGCCGGAGAGACCCGCGACCCGCACGTCACCGCACTCATGGGGGAACTGCTGCGGCACCTGGACCAGGTCGACTTCGCCCGGACAACGGGCCGGACCGGGGGCAACACCCGGGGGCTCGGGCAGGGGCGGTACGCCGTCTCCTACGCCCACGGAGCACAGATGACGCGCGCCGATCACCTGGCCGTGCTGGTCCACGAGCTCACGCACGTCGCGGTGGACCAGGCGTACGACTCCGAGATGCTGAACTTCCCGGCCCCGGCGCTCTCCACCGCAGAACGCCAACGGGTCCGCGAGGAGACGCCGGGGCGCGAGGAGGACTTCCAGAACGCCCGGCTGCGGAACACCGGCCGTCAGCAGCGGGACGCCTTCGTCGGCCTGGTCGTCGCGAACGGGCAGCGGCTGGTGCGCGAACTGCCCTCCTCCGGGCTGTCCGCCGAGCGGCAGCGGATGGTCCGCGAGAAGCTGACCTCCCACCTGCAACCACGGCCGTTCCACGAGTACGACGGCGTGCTCTCGCACCTCCTGACGTGGTGCGACCTGGACGGGGCCGACCGGTCCTCGGCCTTCTACCGGAGCCTGAGCGCGATGGTGGACCAGGCCGCCGCCTGGCGGGCCGCCGGGCAGATCCGGACGCCCCGGCGCCGTCGCGGGCTGTTCAGCCGGCTGGGCGCCACGCTGCGGAAGCTGACACGGGGATTCCGGCGGTGAGAAGGGCGGGCCCGCCGCCCGGGAGCGAGCGGCGGGCCCGGTTTCGAGGGCCGGGGAGCCCCGGTCCCCCACCCCGGTCCGCCGGCCCGCGCCCGGTGGGTGTGCGGGGCCGGGCCGGCGGTGTCTCTTCTTCACCGTGACGCCCACGGCGGCGGTGCCGCCTCCGCCGTGGTGCGCACGGCTCTTCGCCACCGTGGTGCCCACGGCTCCTCACCCGCCGTGGCACTCCGGGCGGAAGCCGAAGACCATCCGATCGCACAGCGGGCCGGAGGCGTCGAAGTTGAGGCGCCGCACGTCGCGCCGCTCGTCCGGGGCGAACGAGGTCCTGCCGTGCAGGATGGCGCAGTTGTCGCCGATCAGCACGTCACCGGCCTCCAGCCGGAACCGGAGGTGGTTCTCCGGCGCCGTGAAGAAGCGGCACAGTTCGCGGAACTGGTCCCGCACGTCGGAGCGCGGGACCACCTCCGAGACCCCGTCCTCCATCCGGAACTTGATGGAGCACGTGCCGTGGTCGCGCCGGAAGACGGGCTGGGTGCTCGACTGCGTCGTGCGGGTGATGGTGAGCGCGTCGGGCTCGGTGAGGCCCTTGATCCCGCCGGGGAACCTCCGCTCCAGGTGTTCGTAGGCGGCCTGGCCGCTGGCGAGGACGGACAGTCCGCCGCGGGCGGCCGGGGTCACGCACTGCAATGTGATGATCTTCTCGGGGTCGTCACGGAACGCGCCGTCCGTGTGCAGCAGGTGCTCGGCGCGGGTGGAGCCGAGGAACCCCGCGACGCGTTTGAAGGGGTTGATCGCGACGACCCCCTCCTCGTCCGCCCGCGGGTGCGGGGTGGAACGGCCGAAATACCGTTTGAGCTCCAGCAGATCCCGGCGGCTGTCGGTGCGGTCCCGGCACCGGAGGATGACGAATCCGTGGCGGTTGAACGCCTCGACCATCTCGGCGCACTGGTCCGCCGTCATCCGGCGGACACAGGGAACCTCCACGGTCTGTACGGCGGGGGAAAGGCGGGCGTCGAACGGGCGGCGAACGGTCTCAACAACCTCCATGACGGCGAGGGGCCTCCCAACATGGGCATTGACGGTGGCGGAACGCGTCCGCCGGGGGACGGGAGCGGGCGCCGTTCATACGGCCTCCACCGGAGCCGCGACGGTGGACAGCCAGCTTTTCAGCACGACGTGCGCCATTTCCTCGGCTTCCCGCTGGTTGTGCCGCACGTCGGTGAGCCATTCCGACCCGCCGTGCGAAGCCCGTCGCTGGAAGGCGACGATGGCGTCGTCGTCGGCGGGGTATTCCGCGCCGTTCTCCATGCGCAGCATGATTTTCGCCAGGAGTGCGGTGGATTTGTAGAGCGTGCGCATGTCGGGGTCGTCGCGCAGAAGTTGCCGGCGAATTCCGATGGCGGCCTGAACGCCGTCGCGCATGCTGGCGGCCAGGTACGTACCCGCGTCCGGCACCGGGAGGTCGAGATCCGGACTGCACCACAAAGGAGCCATGCCGCTGAGGGTGAGGACGTGCATCAGGCGTGACGGCAGGGCGCCCACCCGGAATTCGTCCTGGGTCAGCACCGTGACGCCCATCCGGACGCCACCCAGTTCGTCCTCCAATTCGGCCAGTGCGCGCCGCAGCGGGGAAAGCCGGTCCTGCCCGGCGAGCACCAATACGTCCAGGTCGCTCCAGCCGTGCTGGTACTTCTTCCTGGCCACGCTTCCGGTGAGCGCGAGGAGGTCGACGAGGGGCGGTGTTCCGGTGAGCCGGGCCATGAGCGCGGACAGATAGGACTGGAGCCGGACGGGAAGCCCCAAAGCGTCGACCGGCACCGGTTTCGGCCGCCGGAACGTCCAGACCTTGTCCAGGGCGATGCGGTCCAGCCGGCGTTCCAGACTCAGGCGCGCCCAATCCGGGGTGGGGAACGCGGTGGTCCCGGCCGGTGTGACACCGGCGCGGGGCCGGATCACGATATCGCCGTGCTCGGTGTCGCCCTGGGCGGAGGTGGCCGACGGCTTTTCCGGGATTTCGCGCGGGGTTTCCGCGTTCTCGCGCGGGCTTTCCGTGTTCTCGCGCGGGGTTTCCGGGCGGATGACGCGGAGTTGGGGTCCCAGGATCCGGTGCAGGGCCGCGGCGGATTCGTCGTCGGGAAAGGGTTCGATGGAGACGCGGTCAAGGAAGGGGTGCGCGGTGCAATAGCGGTCGAGGCTGTCGGTGACGAGTTCCGCCCGGGTGACGGCGTCGGACGATGTCGCGCCGGTGCCGTCCGGTGTCCGGCGCCCCGCCTCCTCCAGGAGGTAATCCATGGTCAACCGGGCGTAACCGCGGCGGGTCCGCAGGTATTCGCCGGCGGTGTTCCGGCCGCTTTCGGACGGGCCGCCGAGCGCCAGGACCTGGACGTCGGCGAGCGCGCGCTCGGGCACGGCGTCGTTCCAGGCGTGCAGCCGGCGGCGCACGTCGTCCTGGACGGCGATGACCGGCCGGTCGCCGACGACGACGGTCGCGCCGAACCGGTCCGCCGCGGCGAGCCGGCGCAGTTGGTCCTCAAGACACCGCTGGTAGAGCGCGCGCCCGTGCGAGGGCAGCGCCGCGTGGCCGGGGTCGGCGGCGGAATCCTGGGCGCGCAGCAGGAGGATGCCGTACTCGGTCTCCTCCACCGCACGGAGGTCGGCGCGGAACGGTTCCAGCAACTCGTGCGCCCGCTCCGCGGCGCGCGCCGGATCGCGTTTCTCGCGGACGGCGACGGTGGCCGCCACGGTGGCTTCCAGCAGCGGAATACCGCGGTCCACACAGCGGATCGGCGCGGTCCGGGGTGTTTGCGCGCGCGTCAAATAGGAACAGGCGAGGACGTCCGTCAATTCTTCGAGGGAAGCGCGCCGGAACCACCAGTCCGGCACGCCGTTTTCCTTGATGGCCGCCCACCGGGGGTCGTATCTGTCCACGGACGAGGAGAACTCGATCAGCGGAGCGGCCCGGCGAGCCAGTATACGGGCGTGGGTCTTCTTCCCCACCGCCTCGGAACCGCTGAAAGCGATCACTCGGGTCGCTGTCCCGGCCTCGGTGAGCAGGTTCTCGGACATGCTCTCTCCTCCGCTGTTTTCCGATCGCCACGCCATCGCGTCCGACACGTCAGGTGACCTGTGCGGCCGGGGGCGGATGCGCCTCGGACGTGTTCGCGCGGATGCCTACCCGCATTCCCGGGAACGGCTGCCCGGCATGTCGCGAATCACTTGTTCGGACGATGACACGGACCGATCATGAGTTAAGGAGGAGCATAGGCACGGCTTACTTTCATTCCGGGGATTTCCGGCCGGTGTCAGGGAATCGGCCCGTCTCGTTCACTCCGCTGGTTCCGTGCGAAAGCCCCGGGTATTCGGCAGAGGCGCGGTACCGGGCGCGCTTTCCCGGCGGCTTTCTCCGGTGCCTTTCCGGCGTCTTACGGACCGTTCCCCGGCGGCTTACGGCGCGCTCTCCGGCCACGCCGTCACACCGGTACGCCGTCCTCCCGCTCCATGGGAGCGCGGGCCAGCAGCAGACCGACGGCCGCCGCCGCCCCGAGGGAGACCAGCCCCCCGCTCAGGAAACCGACCCGGGCGCCGCAGGTCTGGGTGATCCAGCCCACCAGCGGCGCGGCCAGCGGCGTGCCGCCCATAAACACGATCTTGTACAGGCTCATCACCCGTCCGCGCATCGCGGCGTCGGCCGTCGTCTGGACGTGCGCGTTGGCCGTGACGGTCACCGTCAGCCCCACCATGCCGACCAGGACGAGCAGCGCGGCGAACACCCACAGGGCGGGCGCGAGCGCGGCCCAGATCTCCAGCACCCCGAACAGCAGCCCCGAGCCGATCAGCACCCGCCGGGGCGAGGTGGTGCGCCGGGCCGCCCACAGCGCCCCGACCAGCGCGCCCGCCGCCATGAGGGAGTTGAGCAGGCCGTACGTCCCCGAGCCCGCGTGGAAGACGTGGACGACGAACGCGGTCAGCCAGATGGGGAAGTTGAAGCCGAAGGTGCCCACGAACGCGACCAGCACGATCGGCCAGAGCAGGTCCGGGTCCCTGGCGACGTATCGCAACGCCTCTCTGACCTGGCCTTTCCCGCGGGGCGCGCGCTCGGACTCGTACAGTTCGCCGGTCCGCATCAGCAGCAGCCCGACGAGCGGCGCCACGTACGACAGGCCGTTGAGGAGGAACGCCCAGCCGCTGCCGACCGCGGTGATCGTGACGCCGGCCGCGGCGGGGCCCAGGAGCCGGGCGGACTGGAAGTTGGCGGAGTTCAGGCTCACGGCGTTGCGCAGGTCCTCGGGACCGACCATCTCGGCGACGAACGCCTGCCGGGAGGGGTTGTCGACGACGGTGACCACGCCCAGCACGCCCGCCAGGAAGTAGACGTGCCACACCTGGACCTGCCCGGACAGGACGAGGGCGCCCAGGGCGAGCCCGGTGAGCCCCAGGGCGGACTGCGTGATCAGCAGCAGTTTGCGCATCGGGAAGCGGTCCGCGAGCAGTCCGCCGTACATCCCGAACAGCAGCATGGGGAGGTACTGGAGCGCGATGGTCACGCCGACGGCGACGGACGAGCCGGTCAGCTCGACCACCAGCCAGTCCTGGGCGATGCGCTGCATCCAGGTACCCGTGTTGGAGATCGCCTGCCCGATGGCGAACAGCCGGTAGTTGCGGTTCCGCAGGGAGTCGAAGATGCCCCGCGCCGCGCGGCGCTCGCCCTTCGCGTCCGTGGTCGGCAGCGCCGCGGGGGCCGGTCCCGATGTTTGCGTCACAGTGCCTGTGCCTCCGGTCTCGGCGGGGCACGGTGCGGCGGCCGGGGAGCCTTTGGACGGTTCGGTGCATGCGCTGTGGACGAGCCGGGGAAACGCGGCCGACGCCGCTTTCCCCTTCGCCTGCTTTCGCTTCGCCTTCTTCGCCTTCGCGGTCGCCTCTGTCTCGGCTTCTCCCTCGCCGTCACGGCCGTGCGTCCGTGGAATCGATCTGGAATGGTGGCGCACCGCGCGGCGCGTAGGTGCCCGAAGCCGCACCGCGCACGGGAAGGAATTAGCCCCACGACGTAGTGCGATGGGCGCGCCGCGTGTCTTTGCCCGCCACCGTCCTCATATCCTGCGCCTCATGGAGAGCCGGGGCCACCGGCGGACTCCATTACACCGGCCATTCCCCGGGGGATGATTAGGCCGGACGGGCGTATCGGGATGACGCCGGACGGATTACGGCGGATGGGAATGCCGCTTTGCCGGGAACGGAATACGGCGTGCCTTCGCCGTGGTATCGCGGCGTGCTTCGCCGTAGTACCACGGGGTGCCTTTGTCGTGGCATCGCAGGGTGCCTTTGCCGTGGTACCACGGGTGCGGAGTGCCGCGTTACCCGGACGGGGCGACAGGGATCGCCGGAGGCAAGGGTTTCAAGCCCATTGGGTGATGGCCGGCCGGTGCCGCACGACGTATCCCCGGCCCCGCTCGCTCACCCTTTCTCGTCGCCCGGCTTCCGGCTCGGGCGTACGTGGCGCCGGTGGACCTGTTTGCGCTCCCGGTTCTCCTCCGGCGAGATCTCCAGGCCCTCCAGGGCGTCACCGTGTGCCGTCCCGCTCTCCGCCTGATAGCCCTCCAGGGCGCTCGCGGTACCCGGCACCACCCGGCCGCGTTTGGCGCGGGTGTCCTCGGTGTGCGACTCGGGCTCCTTGGCGGGGCGGCCCATCGCCTCGGGGCGCGGTTCTTCCGGCTTCGGCTGTTCCATCGTGCGTACCTCCGGCCTCGTCGGCTCGTGCGCGCGCCGGGTACCCCGTTCCGCCTGCCGGAACACAGCGGGCGGCCGGGGCGGGGGCCTGTGCGCCTCCCGGGGCCGGCGGCCTCGTGAGCCTGGGCGCTTTCGCGCTTTCCGGAAGTTGGCAGCCGGTGGCGGGGTTGGGGTCGCCGGAAGGGCGGGACGCTGTTTTCGAGTCCTTGTTCCCCCTGTTCTTTCGACCCCTCGGCCCTTCGCTCCTTCGCTCCTTCGCTCCACTCGCCTCTTTCCTCCCTCGCCCCCTCGCCCCTCTTCGAGATCTCGTTCTCACAGGACGTCACCCATGAGTCACTTCTCGGCCGCACCGGAATCCGCCGCCGCCCTCGCGGCCCTGGTCCGGGAGGCCCCCGAACGCTTCGGACTGCCGCATCCGTCCCCCGGCGCGCGCGTGCGCGTCCGGCTGCTCGGCCAAGGGGAGAGCTACACCGCCTGGCTGCTGACCGGGGGCGCGGCGGTGCCGCTGGTGCTCCGGGTCCCCCGGCGCCCGGTGTCCGAGCTGCCGCGGCCCATGGGGCAGGAGTTCGCCGCCCTCTCCGCCGTGCCGGACGGTATGGGCCCCGCGCCGGTCCGCTTCGAAGCGGACGAGGACAACCCACTGGGCACGCCGTACCTGGTGACCGGCTACATACCAGGGCGGGAGCGGCCGTCGCAGGCGTGGGACGACCGTCTTCTGACCGCCCATGTCCGTCAGATGGCCCGGCTGCACGGCCGGATCCACGACCGCCGCGGACCGATCGGCGCGGCGCCCGGCGACGCGCCCCCGGCACGCGAGACTCCGGGGTCGGCGTCGCCGCACCCCTCTCCGGCCCGGCCGGGCGTGTCGCTGACCGACGACCTCGCCGACGGCCTCTCCTGGTGGCGGGAGGCGCGCCCCGACGTGCTCGCCGATCCCGAGGTGTCCCGGCTGCTGCCCAGGGTCGTGGCCTTCGTCGGCGCGGCGGCCCCGGCGTTCGCGCGGCTGGAGCGGTTCGTCCTCGTCCACGGTGATCTCGTCGTACCGAACGTCCTGGTCGACGGAGCCGGCCGGCCGCGGTACATCGACTGGGAGTGGGCCGAGATCGGCGACCCGGCGCAGGACCTCGCCTATATCGGCGGCTATGTGGCGGCCCCGCCCTGGTACGTGCCATTGGACCGCCGCCGGATCCGGGGCCTGCTGGTGGAGTACCTGCGGCGGGTCGCGGCGGAACGGACCGGCGCGGCGGCGGATGGCGGGTGCGCCGACTCGGACGGCCCGGAGGGCCCGGACGCCCTGGCCGACCTGGAGATCCGGCGTGACGCCTGGGAGGTGTACGAGCGCTTCCTGTCCTCGCTGCACTTCCGGACCCGGCGGGGCACTCCCGAGGACCGCCGCTCGGGGCGCTACACCCACGCCGTCGCCCGGCTCACGGCGGGGCTGGAATCCCGTCTGGGCTGATCCTGCGGATTTCGCACGCCCCGGGTGCCCTCGGCCCCGTGAAAACCTCGCCCTGGGGGAAGCGGCCCGTGAATTCCCCCGTACGGCGGAACTCCCCGCCCGATTCCGGGGAACCCGGAGAGTTCTGCCGTCCCGCCTTTCTTCCCGCTTTCGCCGTCCGTTTCCGAACTTGCCGCCCCACGCCCACGAAAGAGGGTAATGCGGGCCTCTCCTCGCCGGTGTGCGATACCAACTGAGGAGCGGAACCGGTTCTCGGAGGGCACGCGAGGCACGAGGCACCTGGGACGCATGTCATATAGGAGTTCTGGGCGCCCCGCCACGCGCCGTACGCCTGGCGGGTGGGAAAGGTGTGGAAGTGGCGACGCAGACGGCGCAGCCGGATCTGACGCAGGAGCGTCCACCGCGCAAACCCGGCGTGGGCGCGGTGCTGGTCGATTGGATGACCACCACCGATCACAAGAAAATCGGCGCCCTGTATATGGTGACGGCGTTCCTCTTCTTCATTTTCGGTGGGCTGCTGGCGCTGACGATGCGGTCGGAACTGGCCCGTCCCGGTACCCAGATCGTGTCGAACGAACAGTTCAACCAGGCGTTCACGATGCACGGCACGATCATGATGCTGATGTTCGCGACGCCGTTGTTCTCCGGTTTCGCCAACGCCATCATGCCTTTGCAGATCGGTTCGCCCGACGTGGCGTTCCCCCGGCTGAACATGCTGTCGTACTGGCTCTACCTCTTCGGCTCGCTGGTCGCGGTGAGTTCGTTCGTCATGCCGCAGGGCGCGGCGAGTTTCGGCTGGTTCGCCTACACCCCGCTGTCGGACCAGATGCACTCGCCGGGGTCGGGCGGTGATCTGTGGGTGATGGGCCTGGCGCTGTCGGGGTTCGGCACCATTTTGGGTTCGGTCAATTTCGTCACGACGATCGTGTGCATGCGGGCGCCCGGGATGACGATGTTCCGGATGCCGATCTTCACCTGGAACGTGCTGCTGACCAGCGTGTTGGTGCTGCTGGTGTTCCCCGTGCTGGCCGCCACCCTGTTCGCTTTGGAACTGGACCGGAAATTCGGGGCGCACATCTACGATCCCGCGAACGGCGGGTCCTTGTTGTGGCAGCACCTGTTCTGGTTCTTCGGCCATCCCGAGGTCTATATCATCGCGCTCCCGTTCTTCGGAGTCGTCACCGAGATCATTCCGGTGTTCGCGCGCAAACCCGTCTTCGGTTACGTCGGGCTCATCGGGGCCACCATCTCCATCACCGGGCTGTCCCTCACCGTGTGGGCGCACCACATGTTCGTCACCGGCGGGGTGCTGCTGCCGTTCTTCTCCTTCATGTCGTTCCTCATCGCCATTCCCACCGGGGTGAAGTTCTTCAACTGGATCGGCACGATGTGGCGCGGCTCGCTGTCGTTCGAGACGCCCATGCTGTGGGTCACCGGATTCCTGGTGACCTTCCTCTTCGGCGGGCTGACGGGCGTCATCCTCGCCTCGCCCGTCATGGACTTCCACGTCAGCGACAGTTACTTCGTGGTGGCGCACTTCCACTACGTGGTCTTCGGCACCGTCGTGTTCGCCATGTTCGCCGGATTCCACTTCTGGTGGCCGAAGTTCACCGGCAAGATGCTGGACGAACGGCTGGGCAAAATCCACTTCTGGACGTTGTTCGTCGGCTTCCACTGCACGTTCCTGGTCCAGCACTGGCTGGGTGCCAACGGTATGCCCCGCCGTTACGCCGACTATCTGGACGCCGACGGTTTCACGGCGCTCAACACGTTCTCCACCGCCGGTTCGTTCCTGCTGGGCCTGTCCACCCTGCCCTTCGCCTACAACGTCTGGAAGACCGCGAAGTACGGCGCCAAAATCGACGCCGACGACCCGTGGGGATACGGCCGCTCGCTCGAATGGGCCACGTCCTGCCCGCCGCCCCGGCACAATTTCGTCACCCTGCCGCGCATCCGCTCGGAGGCGCCCGCCTTCGACTTCCACCACCCCGGCATCGCCGTCCTCGACCAGAAGGAGGCCACCGGGCAGCGGGACGTCATCGACTCCCCCGAAGGCGAGGGCGACCGCGACCGCGGGCCGCGGAGCGGGGGCGGGAGCAGCAGCTGATGCCGGGTGAGGACGGCCGGGAGGCGGCCGGGAACGGCGCCGTGCTGCCGGCCCACGACGCGCACGACACGGCGCGCGGGATCGCCCGCGTCGAGGGCTACCTGCTGTGGCAGGCCGAACGGGACCGGGCGCGGGCGGAGGCCGAGGAGTTCGCCGACCGGATGCCCTGGCTGACCACCGCCCAGCGCGAGGAGGTCACCCGGCTGTACCGCGAGCAGCGCCTCGTCGTGGCCCGGCAGGTGCTGCGCGCCATCGCCGACCGCTGCGAGGAACTGCGCGAGGAGTACACCGCCCGGTACGAGACGCTGCGCCGCCGCCTCGTCCGGGCGGGCGTGGCCACGCTGCTGGGCGCCGTGGCCCTGTTCGTGTGCGCGCTGACGCTGGTGTCGGCGCGCTGAGAAGCGCTGAGGGGCGCAGAAGGAACGGTGGGGGGAGAGGGCGGGCGGGAGTCTCCCGCACACCGCCCCCCCCGCACCCCCCCCCCCCCCGAGGGCCGCCCCGGGCCCCCGCGCCCGGGCGGCCCCGCCCGTGCGCGCCGCCC
>NZ_JBEXNM010000098.1:21714-26005 GCF_040611095.1 Streptomyces sp. NPDC003077
GCGGGGGGGGCCGTCACACCCCCCAACCCCCCCCCCCCAAAACCCCCGCCCCCGCTCAGCGCCTCACCGGCACACCGCGCCGTGGCGACCACGCGCTTCCGCGCTCACCCGCACTCCGCCGTCGCGCACAGCCGCCACCCGTTCCACGGCCCCTCCCGGCCGCCCCGGACGGTCTCCCAGTAGCGGTCCCGGTTCCACTCCCGGACGATCAGGCGCAGCCGCCCGCCGGGCAGTTCGGTGATCGTGGACGGCTGACCGAGCCCGACGCCGCTCTCGGGCAGGCCGCCCAGGGAACGGACCGGCCCCCACCCCTCCTCGGGATCGCGCTGGACGCGGACGTCCATGGACTGGCCGTCGCCGTTTCGGGACGCGAACGCGTCCAGGGAGCCGTCACTCTCCCGGAACAGCACGACGCCCCCGTGGTACGGCGCGGGGTCCAGGCCGAAGTCCACCGGGGTGCTCCACTGCGCCTCGTCCTCGTCCGGTCCCTGCACGGTGTGGCAGAAGATGCCGTACGAGGGGAGGAAGGCCTCCAGCCGGCCGTCGGCGTTTTCAACGGCGGTGGCGAGGTAGTTCTTCGGGCCGAGCGGGACGGAGCTGACGCGCTCCCAGTCGCCGTACGGGCCGCCCGGCTCTCGCTGTTCGCGGTGCCAGAGGAAGGAGGACAGGGAGGTCGTCGCCGAGTCGTCGACGAAGTTCTGGAACTGCGCCACCCGTCCGTCGGCGCGGGGCGTCGTCACCAGGGTCTCCGGTACGGGGCGGTCCGCGCTGCCGCGGGCTCCGTTGTCGGGGCGGCAGGCCCCGGCGGCCTGCGCGGTGGGTCCCAGGATCACCGTGCCCGCCCAGGCGAGGACGATCACGATGACGCCGTACAGCGCGATGCGGATCGGTCCGGCCGTGCGCGGTGCCCCGACCACCCGTAACGACCGGGCTGAACGGTGCGGCCTCGCCGCCTGCGTCCTTCTCGCGGTAGATGACGGTCTGCGGTTCACGGGTCCTCCGTGGTCAGTGGTTGGGGTGGCGACGGGACATCAGGGAAATGTGTGGGACCTGCGGGCCGGACGGGACGCGCGCGTCGGGCACGGCGGTACGCCGGTCGCGGCGCGCCGCTCCGGACGGACGGGCCGGGCGCCACGAGCGGGCCGCCGGGCAGGGCGAACGAGCCCGAAGGGCCGCGAGAGCCCTTCGACAGCGTGTTCGGGAGCATCCTTACGCATCAGGGACCCCACCGGCCAGCCACCGAACAGCCCCCGCCCCGGCCGAGTGGCGATTCGGTCGGGGCGCGCGGGGTACCCGCAGCGGATGATCACGCTTGGTGTCGAGGAGGAGTACCTGCTGATCGACCCGGAGACGGCGCTGCCGGCACCCCGGGTACACGAGGTCCGCGCGGCGGCCGGACTGCAACCCATCGCGGACGAGGAAGAGGTCCAGACCGAACTGCTGCAAGCGCAGGTGGAGGCCGTCACCCCGGTCTGCACGGATCTGTCGGAGGTCGGCGGTCACCTGCTGCGGCTGCGGCACGCGGTGAGCGCCGCGGCGGAACGGGCCGGCTGCCGGATCGCCGCGTGCGGCGCGGCGCCGCTGGCCGGGCCGCTCCCGCCGCCGGTCACCGAGAACGCCCGCTACCTGGCCATGCGCCGCCGCGCTCCCCAACTGGTCGACGAACAACTCGTCAACGGCATGCACGTGCACGTCGCGGTCCCGGACCGGGAGATGGGCGTGGCGCTGCTCAACCGGCTCCGCGTGTGGCTGCCGACCCTGGTGGCGATGTGCGGGAACTCACCGTTCTGGGACGGGCGGGACACCGGCTTCTCCAGTTGGCGCACGGTGGTGTTCGGCCGGTGGCCCGTCGGCGGTCCGCCGCCGAGGTTCGAGGACGCCGCGGACTACGAGCGGCGGATCGAGGCCCTGATGGACGCGGGCGTGCTCGCCGACCGCGGCCAGATCTACTGGCAGGCGCGACTGTCCGACCGCCACCCGACCGTGGAGGTGCGCTGCCTGGACGTGCAGTTGCGGGCCGACGAGGCCGTCATGTTCGCCGGGATCGTGCGCGGGCTGGCGGCGACCGCCCTGCGCGAGGAGAAGGAGGGCGCTCCGGTGCCGGACGTCGCGCCGGAGCTGCTCTACGCCGCGAACTGGCACGCCGCCCGCTACGGGCTGAGCGGCCTGCTCGTCGATCCGGCGGGCCGCCGGCGCAGCGCGGGCGACGTGGTGTGCGCCCTGCTCGACCACATCGCCCCGGCCCTGGACGACATGGGGGACACCCGGGAGGTCACCTCCCTGGTCCACCGGCTGCTGCGCGAGGGCTGCCCCGCCGACCGGCAGCGGCGGGTGGTGGCGCGGGACGGCCTGGGGGCGCTGCCCGCGTTCCTCACGGCGCAGAGCACCGAGTCAACCGAGTCCTGAGGCGTCAGGAATGGATGGCCGCCCGAGGGGCACCCACCCCGAGAAGTCCGTTTTCACACCGAAGAGGGCATTCGCCCACCGGTGCACTTGAGGAGCCGTACGAGGAGCAGCGCCATGAGTGAGACGACGCCGTCCCAGGCCGAAGGCGAGCGCGAGGGCGACGAGGAGGCCACGCGCGGCAAGCGGCGGTCCAACCGCAGCGGTGAGCGGCCCGGGAAGGAGATCCCGGCGACGCCGCGCACCACCCCGTCGCAGGCGGAGGGCGAGCGGCTCCCGGACGACGACGAGCGCGGCGGGGGACGACGCGGGGGCGGGCGGTAGGAGCGAGGGCCGGCGGGGACCCGTCACGCGGTCCCGTCCGCCTTGAAAGCCCGCACCCGCCCGTTTCGCAAGACAGCCACACCCCACACGAGAGGCCAGCGACATGCCCGAGCCCGGAAGCAAGGCGTACGACCGCAAGCGCGCACAGCGGCGGCGCGCGGCGGAGGACCGCGGCGTGCCCGACCAGCACGCCAACGAGGAGGCCAACGAATCGCTGCGGGCGGACCCGCACTGGCAGTCCCGTGGCCCGCGGACCGAACGCGGCCGGGGCCCCAAGGGCGAGCGCCGCGGCGGCTGAGCCGGGACGGTGCCGGCCCGCCTTCCCGGCGGGCCGCCGCCCCGCTCCCGCCCGTGCCCACCAAGGAGATCAGTGATGAGCGAGTACGAACGTTCCCGCACCATGCCCGCGCTCCCCGAAACGGTCTTCGACCAGGCCTGCGACCTGAACCGGCTCGACGCCTGGCTCCCGGGCGACCTCCACGTACGCCCCGACGACCCGCCCGCGGTGACCGTCCACGAGGACCACACGGGGCAGGACTCCGCAGCCCTGGTCCGCGCCGAGAAGGACCAGATGCGGATGGAGTGGGGCACCCGCTCCGACGGCCGGTACGCGGGGTGGCTCCAGGTCGCCGGGATCGGCAGCGGCGCCAGTGAGGTGACCGTGCACCTGTCGTTCTTCGACGAGTCCCACGATCCGGGGGACGGGCCGGTCGGCGACGCCCTGGACCAGAGCCTGGAGCGGCTGGCCGAACAGGTCCGGCTGCGGGCGGACACCGCCGGGTGACCCCGGCCGGCCGCATCCCCCGAGCCGGTATGCCGCGCGGGCCGGCGGGCGCGCGGGCCCGGGCGCGGCCGGACGAGAAAGGAGACCGGAACCATGCGCCATGACGAGTTCATCGGCCAGGTCCAGGCACGCGCGGCGCTGCCCGACCCCGGAGCGGCCGAGCGGGCGGTCCGCGCGACGCTGGAGACGCTGGCGGAACGGCTGCCCGACGGCCTGGTGACCCACCTCGCAGCCCAGCTGCCGCACGAGATCGCGGAGCACCTGCACCGCGTCATCACCGCCCGGGACGGTGACCCCGAGCAGCGGGGCGCCGCCGAGCGCTTCGACCTGACGGCCTTCTCGGGCCGCGTGGCGTGGCGGGGTGGCGTCTCGGAGGACGCGGCCGTCCGTGAGGCGACGGCGGTGTTCGAGGTCCTGGACGCGGCCCTCGCGCCGGAGCTCATGGAACGGCTGGAGCGCTCTCTTCCCCAGGACATCCGTGCGCTTCTGCCGACTGCCCGGGTGCGGGATTCGGAGACGGGGGCGGGGGCGGGCTGAGTGGCGGCTTCTGGGCAGCCCGTGGGAGTGGTGCGTCCGCCTCGCGGGCTCCTTTTCGGGCGGTGTCCGGGCCCTTTTCGGGCGGTGTCCGGCTTGTCTCCGTGCGGCGGCCCGTTCGCTTCCGTGTGATGCCGGGGGCGTCTTCGTGCGCCTTCGGCGGGAGGGTGTGTGGGGCGGACGCTTCGTTGTTTTCGGGGTCGGGGCCGCCCCGGGGTACCTCCTCGCGGCAGTTGCGCTTACCCG
>NZ_JBEXNM010000099.1:0-25434 GCF_040611095.1 Streptomyces sp. NPDC003077
TGCACAAGACCAAGAAGAGAACCACTGGGCGCTATGTCGGAATCAAACATGAGGTCAGCATCCGGCCCCCACCCCACCCTGGCAACGGGATTTCGATCGGCCGGCGACCCCGCCGGTGACCGCCGCGCGCATGCGTCGTTCCCACCGTGAACCGGCGTTCCGGGCCCCGCTCCGACCACTCCACGCCGGCGTGGAAGGCCTCATTCCGCCGGTTCGTGTGAAGGGTGCCCCAAGGAGGCCAGGGGCATATGCCGAGCGCACCACCGTATCGGGTCATGCCGAATCCCTTACGGGCGGTCGCAGCCTGTGCAACAGTCGTAACCGGCCCTTCCCTTCAGACCTGGCCTCGGTGCCGCCTGAACACGGAGTACGTCATGCCGTCCCCTCTTTTCGCGGACCGACCACCGGCCCAGCCGCCCGAGCGCGAGGCGGTCGAGGCCCTGATCACGCAGGCCCGCCGATTGCGCGGCGGCCTGGACGCGGTGCGCCGCGAGACCTCGGCCGACGGCGACGACCTCACGGACCCGCGGCTGCGCTGGCAGCGCGCGCTGTGCGACCTCGCCGTCCACCACCTCGACGACGTCGGCGGACACCTCGACCAGCTCCGGGAAGGGCTGCCCAGCAGCGAGCCGCAGGAGGACGAGCAGGAGACGGCCACCGCTCCGGCCGGAGCCGAGGCCCCCGACCACGGCTCCCTGCTGAGCCGGGTGGGCAGCGCCGAGTGGGACCTGCTCACCGACGAGGTGCACTGGTCCGACGAACTCTTCGGCATCTTCGGCAGGGACCCGGCCGACGGCCCGCTGACCCTGGACGAACTGCCGTCCCTGGTGTTCTCCGAGGACCAGGAACGGCTGTCCTCGATGGTCACGGACTGCCTGGTGGACGGCCGTCCGATCGACGGCGAATTCCGCATCGTGCGCGGCGACCTCGCCGTCCGCACGGTGCACATGGTGGGCGAGCCGGTGCTCGACGCCGACGGCGGCACCGCCTGCATGTGGGCGGTGCTCCGCGACGTCAGTGAGCTGCGCCGCAGCCAGCGAGCGGTGCGCGAGACCCGTGACTCGCTGCAGCGCCAGCGGCACTTCGCGCAGACCGAGCACCGGCTTGCGGTCGAGCTGCAGGAAGCCGTGCTGCCGCCGTGGCGCGGCTCCCTGCGGTTCCCGCAAGGCGGCCCGGTCGCCCTGGACCTCGCCGCGCGCTACCTCCCCTCCGGGTCGAGCGCCCTGATCGGCGGGGACTGGTACGACGCCCTCCAGCTCCCGGACGGGCGGACGCTGCTGAGCGTCGGTGACCTCACCGGCCACGGCGCCACCGCCACCTCCGGCATGGCACTGGTGCTCGGCGCGCTGCGCGGCATGGCCGTCTCGGGCCAGGAGCCCGGCCCGCTGATGAGCTACCTCAACCAGTTGCTCGACGTCTCCGCGCAGCCCGCCCTGAGCAGCGCGGTCTGCTGCCGCTTCGACCCCGCGACCCGCCGGCTGCTGTGGGCCCAGGCGGGACACCCCGCCCCGCTGCTCTTCCGCGGCGGGACGGGACGCGCGCTGGATCCCCCGGAGGGGGTGCTGCTCGGCGCGACGACGGGCGCCACCTACACCCAGCGCGAGGAGCGGCTGGCGCCCGGCGACCTGCTGGTCCTGCACACCGACGGCCTCGTGCCGCGCCGCTCGCACGACGCGGACGCCGCACACGAGGGCACGGCACGCCTGCTGTCCCTGGCCCCGCGGTTCACCGCGGCCCGCGGCGCACAAGACTGCGTGCGTGTCATCGCCGAGGAGTTCGGCGGTGCCGAGCGTGAGGACGACGCGTGCGTACTGATCGCCAAGGTGAGCGCGTAGCGGTTCCGACGGTTCCGGTTCCGGTTCCGGTTCCGGCCGGGGGCTCGTTGCCTTGTGCGCCCGCCGCTACGGCGCTCTGACGATGATCAGATCCGCAGGTGCTTGGTCAGCGTCGGGCTCTTGGCCCGCTGCCTGGGCATGGCCCGTTCGATCTCCTCGCGCAGGTCCTGGATCTTGGCGTAGTTCGCGTACTGGCCGGTGAGCCGGTACATCTCGCGCAGCCGGTCCCAGGTGCGGTGCGAGGAGTTCTCCCCGATGGACATCAGCGCCAGGCGGGCGTAGCGGTCGGCCTGTTCCGGGTCGTTGGCGATGAAGCACGCCGAGGCCAGGGAGATGTAGTCGAAGATGGTGGAGCGCTGGCGGCCGGCGTCGCGCAGCCGCAGCGCCTGCTTGGCGTGGCTCTGGGCGATCTTGGCCGCCTTGGGCTCGAACTCGGCGAGCGTGCGGTAGGCCAGCGCCTCCATGCCGTGCATGTCCGCCTCGTCGAACATCTGCATCCAGCTCGGCGGCGGCACGTCCCCCTTGTCGGAGACGAACAGTTCTTCGGCCTCGCCGAGCGTGCGCCGCATCGCCTGCCCGTTGCCCTTGGACGCCTGGGCCCAGGCCTCGACGGTGCGGAGCATGGCGCGGGTGCGCGGCAGCGTCTCGTCCCCGGAGCCGGACTGGGCGAGCTTCATCAGGTCCAGCGCGTCGTCCGGCTGGCCCAGGTGCACCATCTGCCGGGCCGCCCGGGACAGCGCCTCGCCCGCGCGGGGCCGGTCGCCGCCCTCCCGCGCCGCGTGGGTGGCGATGACGAAGTACTTCTGCGCGGTGGGCTCCAGGCCCACGTCGTGGGACATCCAGCCGGCCAGGACGGCGAGGTTGGCCGCCACCCCCCACAGCCTGCGCTGGAGGGGCTGCGGGTGCCGGTAGGCGAGCATCCCGCCCACCTCGTTGAGCTGTCCCACCACGGCCTTGCGCTGCAGCCCGCCGCCGCGGGCCGCGTCCCAGGCGCGGAAGACCTCGACCGAACGCTCCAGGGCGTCGATCTCCTGCGAGCCCACGGGGGCCGCTTCGTAACGGTCGAAACCCACCTGGTCGAGAGGGTTGGCGGAGAAGGGGTCGTCGAAGCGAGGGGCGTCGGCCACCAGGGCCGGGTCGGTGTGGAGCCAGTCGTGCATGGCGCTGCTGAGCGCGGATCCCGCGGCGAGCGCCGCGCCAGCGCTCACCAAGCCGCGTCGGTTGAGCATGAGGTCCATTCCCGTGAATTCCGTGAGGACCGCCGCCGTCCGCTCGGGTGGCCAGGGCAGGCCGTCCGCGGCCTGCCGTTTCCCCGCGCGCCCGGAGCGTCCGAATCCGAGGTCCTCGATGGTTACGACACGGCCGAGGCGCTCGGTGAACAGGGAGGCCAGAACCTTCGGCACCGGATCACGAGGCGTCTCACCCGTGTCGATCCAGCGCCGTACTCGCGAGGTGTCGGTCGCCAGCTGCGGGTGGCCCATGGCCGCCGCATGCCGGTTGACCAGCCTCGCCAGCTCGCCCTTGGACCATCCGGCCAGGCCGAAGAGGTCCGCGAGACGGGTGTTCGGCTCCTTGTCCACGCCAAGCCCCCAGGTTCCTCGACTGAGTTGACAGTAACCGTCTGTTTCGGGCCGGGCGAGCATTCGCCAGGGTTCGCCAGGGTGCGCCAGATGGTCTGCCACCCGCACGTGGTTGTTCCGTAGAAGTGCAGCCCCCGGCCCGGTGCCGGGATCGCATTCCCCAGGGTGCGAACCCTTTGGAGTGGGTCTTTCACGAGCCCTTTCCCCCGGGCCGGGAGCGGTGCAATTCGTCGGCGCACGAAGGGATTCGTCTCACCCATGTACGCAGCATCGTCCGCCGTGACAGTCCCCGCCCGGCCGTACCGCCCGCAGCACACCAGCGGGCCGTATCTCGATCCCTCCCAGTCCTCGGGAGCGGTCCCCGGCCTCCCGGGCGGCCGTCCCCGGCGGGCGCAGGGGGCGGGTTCCCAACCGCTCAGCGGCAGACTCGACCTGTCCGGCCCCCAGGGCGCGCAGCTGCGCGCGGCCGTGGCCGCCGTGCACCGCATCTGCCCGGAGTTCAATCCGGTCCAGGTGCTGCGTCGCAGCGGCAAGTCCGTCCTGCTCGTCGGTTCGACGGGCCGGGCGAGCGCGGTCGCGAAGTGTTTACTGGATCACTCCCCCGTGTGGAAAGAGCGCTTCCGGCACGAAATAGCGGCATATCGGGCGTTCGTGCGCCATCGCCCGCCGGTGCGGGTGCCCCGTCTGGTGGCCGCGGACCCCGAGAACTGCACGCTGGTCCTGGAACGGATGCCCGGCCGCATCACGGCCATGCAGCGGCACCCGTCCGAGACGCCGCCGCGGGCGGACGTGCGGGCGGCGCTGGGCGCCTTCTGCCGGCTGAACCTGTGGCGTCCGCCGTCCGGGATCTTCGATGCCCCGCTGGCGTACGCGGACCGCATCCGGCGGTACCACGACCTGGGCCTCTTGACCGACCGCGATCTGGGCGACCTGCAGAAGCTGCTGCACGGGCTGGCCCACACGCAGGGCCAGTTCTGCCACGGCGACGCGCTGCTGAACAACGTGCTGCTCTCGCCCGCCGGGCCGGTGCTGCTGGACTGGGACAGCGCGGGGTGGTATCTGCCCGGGTACGACCTGGCGACGCTCTGGTCGGTGCTGGGCGACGCCCCGGTGGCGCGGCGGCACATCAGCCAGCTCGCGCAGCAGGCCGGACCGGCCTCGCGGGACGCCTTCCTGGTCAACCTGATGCTGGTGCTCACGGCGGAGATCCGGCGGTACGAGACCGCGGTGCAGCGGACGATGCGTGAGCCCACGCCCCCGGGAGGGCCGGGCACCGGACAGCCCGGTGGCCTCTCGGTGGGCGAGGAGCAGCGGCTGTTGCTGCGCCGGCTGCACGACGACTGCCAGATGGCGCGCCGTGCGGTACGGGCGGCGGTCGGCACCCGCTGATCCACGGGGGAAGACGAGCGGCACGCCCCAGGAGGGGCGTGCCGCTCCGTCGTGTTCGGGGCCGGGTGCCGGGCTCGCGTTCGGTGCCAGGTCCCGGGCTCGCGTTCGGGGCCGGGCGGCGGGCTCCTTGCAGGCTCGGGTGTCGGGGCCTTTTCGTGCGGTCTCCGTACGTTCTCGGCCGACGGGTGATTGACGGGTGGTCGAACACCCGGTAGCTCTGGTGCGGTTCCGCACCGCGCGCCCGTATGCGCACATCCGTCACACCGACCCGGAACGGTCCGGACCGAGGAGGCCGCATTGCGAGGATCCGCCCCGGAAGAAGGCCCTGAGCAAGGCACCGAAGAAACCGAGAGAACCACGCCCCGTCCTGCTCTGCGGCGCCCCCTGACCCGCAGGGCCGCCACCGCCGTCGCCGCCGCCGCGCTGCTGCTGCCCCTGATCTCCGCCGCGCCGTCCGCCGGCGCCGACGCACCGCCCCCCGCCGACGGTCTCCAGCAGGCGTTCGCGCACGCCGCCGAGCGGTACGACGTTCCGCTGAACGTGCTCCTCGGCGTCTCGTACCTGGAATCGCGCTGGGACGGGCACGGCGGCGCGCCCAGCGTGTCCGGCGGCTACGGCCCGATGCACCTGACCGACGCGCGCACGGCACTGGCCGGCCTGCCGCACCACAGCGACGCTGACGAGGATCCGCGCGGCGACGAGTCCCGCGCCCGGAAGGCGCCGTCCACCCGAAAGGCCCCGTCCTCCCGGAAGCTTCCGGCGGACCTCCGGGTGCCCGAGCGGCTGCGGACGCTGGAGCGGGCCGCCCGGCTCACCGGTCTGCCCGCCGAGCGCCTGCGGTCCGACCCGGCCGCGAACATCAGCGGCGGCGCCGCGCTGCTCGCCGACGAGCAGCGCCGGCTCGGCCTGCGGCCCGGCCCCGATCCGGCCGACTGGTACGCGGCGGTCGCGCGGTACGGGAGCGGGACGGACGGCGCCGGTTCCGGTTTCGCCGACGAGGTGTTCGCGGTGCTGCGGCAGGGCGTCACCCGGACGACCGACGCGGGGCAGCGCGTGGCCCTCGCCGGTGCGCCGGACCTGCGGCCGGACGCCACGCAGCTGCGCCGGGCCGGAACGCGGGCGGCGCCGTCCGGGCGGCTCACAGGGGATGACGACCTGGAGTGCCCGCGCCGGGTCGCCTGTGTGGCCGTTCCCGCCCCGTACGAGGAGTTCGGGGACGGCGACTACGGCAATCACGACAAGTCCGACCGGCCCGAGGACCAGAGCATCGACACGATCGTGGTCCACGACACCGAGGCGACCTGGGAGCAGACGCTCAAGCTCGTCCAGGACCCCACGTACGTGTCCTGGCACTACACCATCCGGTCGGCCGACGGCCTGATCGCCCAGCACGTTCCCACCAAGGACGTCGCCTGGCACGCCGGCAACTGGTACGTCAACAGCCACTCCATCGGCATCGAGCACGAGGGCTTCCTGGCGCAGCCGGACGCCTGGTACACGGAGGCGATGTACCGGGCGTCGGCCCGGCTGGTGCGGTACCTGGCGGACGAGTACGACCTGCCGCTGGACCGGCAGCACATCATCGGGCACGACAACGTCCCCGGCACCACGCCGGCCACGATCAAGGGCATGCACACCGATCCCGGTCCGTACTGGGACTGGGCGCACTACTTCGAGCTGCTGGGCGAACCGTTCACCCGCACCGCGGGCCCGCACGGCGGCCTCGTCACCATCCGTCCCGACTACGACCGCAACCGGCCGGTCTACACGGACTGCCAGAAGGCGGGCGAGGTGTGCGCGCCGCACGGTTCGACGGCGGTCCGGTTGCACACCGAGCCGAGCGGGACCGCGCCGCTGGTGAAGGACATCGGGCTGCGCCCGGACGGCAGTCCCTCGACCACCGGCGTCAACGACACCGGCGCCCGCGCCTCCACCGGCCAGCGGTACGCGGTGGCGGAGCGCCGGGGCGCGTGGACGGCGATCTGGTACCTGGGGCAGAAGGCGTGGTTCCACAACCCGTGGTACCGGCCCACCGCCGTGGACGCCAAGGGGCTGGTGGCGACGCCGCGGGCCGGGCTCGCCGAGATCCCCGTCTACGGCCGGGCCTACCCGGAGGCGTCGGCCTATCCGCCGGGTGTCCCGGTCCAGGCCCTCACCCCGCTGCCGTACAAGCTGCTGTCCGGGCAGCGGTACGCCATCGGTGAGCGGGTGCGCGGCGAGTACTTCTACTCGCCGACGTTCGACAGGTCCCGGCAGGTGGTCGTGCGCGGGAACGAGGTGTACTACGAGATCCAGGTCGGGCACCGGGTGGGGTACGTCCGGGCCGCGGACGTGGAGGTGCGCCGCTCCGACCGGTAGCGGGGAGGTACGCGAACGGGCCCGTCCTGGCGGCGGGCCCGTGGCGTGTGGTCGCTCGTGCGGCGGCGGGGTGGCGCGGCTCAGCCCTGCTGGAACATCTCCGCCGGCAGCGGCTTGAGGAGCGCGTACAGGTCGTCGGTGATCGGCCGGTCCCAGCTCGCGATCGTGACGAGGACGCCGTCGCTGCGGTCGAACTGGACGCAGGAGATCCGGCTCTCCGAGCACTTGACGCGCTTGACGATCAGCAGGTTGTCGTCGTGCATCACGGGGGTGTCCTCGACGGAGACCACCGCGACCGGCTCGTCGTTGCCGAGCGCCGCGAGGAGCTGCGCGACCTCGAACGGCACCTGGCCCTCCTCCACCTCGCGCGCGGGCGAGTTCTCCGGGAGGTTGCCGATGATCATCGCGGTGCCGCGCCCGCCGAACAGGTCGTACCGGAGGAAGACGCCCTGGCAGCTCCCGTCCGGCGCGGGGAGCAGCCCCGCGCCGAGGTTGCCGGGCCAGTCACCGGGGTCCATGGCGAGCACGTCGAAGTCGGGACCGGCGGGCGTGGCTGCGCTGCGGCGGCGGAGGAAGGACATACCGCCATCGTACGTGCCCCGCCGGGGCGCCCGCGCGCACGGTACCCGGTGCCGACGCGTCCCTGACAGGGGGGTGCCGACGCGGCCGGGGCGGGGGTGCCGCGGCGGATCCCTGGGAGGGGGAACGGGCGGGGCGGAACACGCGACGGCAGACGCGGGCCGGGGTGGCGTTCGGGGGCGTGCCGACAGTGGTCCGGAGACCGCGTCGATGACGTTCCGATGGCGGAAGGCCGCTCACACACGCACCCCAGGCCTCGGCGCACGCGTCCTCTCTCCCATGACGCACACTCTCAACCTCTGGCGGGCCGGATGCGGTTCCGTGCCGGCGGACGTCTGGCGCCACCCCGAGCTGCGGGTGCTGATCCTCGCGGACAACGGGCTGACGGAGGTCCCGCCCGAGATCGGCCGCCTCCAGGCGTTGCGCACCCTCGATCTCGGGCACAACGCCCTGTCCCGGCTGCCCGACGAGATCGGCGGGCTCACCGGCCTGACGCACTGCCTCTACCTGCACGACAACCGGCTCACCGCGTTGCCGGACACGCTGGGACGGCTGGACCGGCTCGGCTACCTCAACGTCGGGGACAACCCGCTCGGCCGGCTGCCCGACTCGCTCGGCGACATGGCGGCGCTCGTGGAACTGCGGGCCCAGCGCGCCGAGTTGGACGAGCTCCCCGCGTCACTCGGACGGTTGACGCGGCTGCGGGAGCTGTGGCTGCGCGGGAACGCGCTGTGCGAACTGCCCGCCACGTTCGCCGCGCTGCGCGAGCTGCGGGTGGTGGAGCTGCGGGAGAACGCGTTCGCCGAGGTGCCCGGGGCGCTGCGCGGACTGCCCGTACTGCGGCAGGTGGACCTGCGCGGCAACCGGCTGCGGGAGATCCCGGAGTGGCTGGCGGAACTGCCGTCGCTGGAGAAGCTGGACCTGCGGTGGAACGCCGTCGAGGACGACGCGGCACCGGTCCGGGCTCTGCGGGGGAAGGGGTGCGTCGTACTCGTCTGAGTGAGTCCGCTCATGAAAAAGGGCCGGTCCGCGATCCGCGGCCGGCCTTTTCGCTGCGCCAACCCGCAAGCGGTGGTGGCGGCTTGGTACCCTCAGAGATTGTCTCGCGAGATAAGCACAAACAAAAAACCCTACACTGAGAGTGTATCAAGCGACATGGCAATCAGTCAAGAAGAGCCCTTCGGTCCGCCCGCTGCGCCCATGGGGCCCGTTGCGTCCGCTCGGGAATCCGACGAGCCCATGGGGCGCGCCTCCTCCCTCACCACCGAACCGGCCCGGGACGAAGGCCGCGTCGCCGTCACCGCCTCGGCCGCCACTCCGCTGAGCCATGCCCTGGCGACCGAGCAGGCCCGGCTCTCCCTCCTGTACCGGCGGCTCGACGCCGCCCGGGAGGAGGCCGCGTCCGCGCTGCGCGCCGTGCAGTTGGGGGGTGCCGACGGCGGCACCCGGCAGGCCATGGTCGAGCGCGAGGTGGCCGCCGGGGAGTACGCCCGTACGCTCGCCCGCCTGAACGGGGTGGAGAACGGCCTGTGCTTCGGCAGGATCGACGTCAAGGCGGACCAGCCCGGGGAGAGCGGAGAGACGGCCCCGGTCGAGGCGCGGTACATCGGGCGCGTGGGCCTGCGCGGCGAGGACCGGGAGCCGCTGCTGATCGACTGGCGGGCACCGGCCGCCCGGCCCTTCTACACCGCCTCGCCGGGCGCCCCCGGCCCCGTCCTGCGCCGCCGCCACCTGCACACCCGGGCGCGCACCGTCACCGACCTCGACGACGAGGTCTTCGACCTGGACGGGCTGAGCGAGCGCGACCGGCGTGGGCTGGTCGGGGAGGCGGCGCTGCTGGCCGCGCTGCGGCGGGGGCGGACCGGCCGGATGACGGACGTGGTCGCCACCATCCAGACCGAGCAGGATCGGGTGATCCGCTCGCGGCTGCCGGGCGTGCTCGTCGTCCAGGGCGGTCCCGGCACCGGCAAGACCGTGGCCGCGCTCCACCGCGCCGCCTACCTGCTGTACACCCACCGAGGGACGCTGGCCCGCCGCGGGGTGCTGGTCATCGGCCCCAACGCCACCTTCCTGCGGTACATCGGCCGGGTGCTGCCCTCGCTCGGGGAGACGGACGTGGTGCTGACGACGCTCGGCGGGGTCTTCCCCGGCGTGCGGGCCACGGCGGTGGACGCGCCGCCGGCCGCGGTGGTCAAGGGGGATCTGCGCATGGCGCGGGTGATCGAGACGGCCGTGCGGGACCGGCAGCGGGTGCCGGACGGGGACGTGCGGATCGAGGTCGAGGGCTTCCGGGCCGGGGAGACCGAGACCGTGCTGCTGCGGGCCGCGGACTGCCGGCGGGCACGGGACCGGGCGCGCGCCCTGAAGGCGCCGCACAACGTGGCGCGCAAGCGCTTCGTCCTCGACGTGCTCGACGCGCTCGTACGGGAGCGGGCGCGCGCGGCCGGGCTGCCGCTGGACGACGAGGAGCTGCGCCACGCGCCCGCGGAACTGTGGCGGCAGCCCACGGTCCGCGCGGCCTGCGACGCGCTGTGGCCCTCGCTGACGGCGCGGGACGTGGTGGGCGCGCTGCTGTGCGAGCCGGAGCGCCTGGCGCGCGCCGCGCCCGGCCTCACCGAAGCGGAGCGGACGGCGCTGCTCCGCCCGCCCGGCGCACCGGAGTGGACGGTCGACGACGTGCCCCTGCTGGACGAGGCCGCGGAACTGCTCGGCCCCGACGACTCGGCAGACTGCGCGGAGCGGGCCCGGCGGCGCGCGGCGGAGCAGGAGTGGCGGGACGAGGTGCGGTACGCCCGGGAGGTCCTGGAGGTGACCGGCGTCGCAGAGACCGGCCTGGTGGACGCCGCCACGCTCGCCGGGCGGCACCACGACGCGGGCCCCGCGCGCACCACCGCGGACCGCGCCGCCGCCGACCGCTCCTGGACGTACGGGCACGTGATCGTGGACGAGGCCCAGGAGCTGTCGCCGATGGCCTGGCGGATGGTGATGCGGCGGGTGCCCACCCGTTCGATGACGGTGGTGGGGGACGTGGCGCAGACCGGGAGCCCGGCCGGGGCCCGCTCCTGGGGCGAGGTGCTCGACCCGTACACCGGCGGGCGGTGGCGCGAGGAGCGGCTGACGGTCAACTACCGCACGCCGGCCGAGGTGATGGAGCTGGCCGGCGAGGTACTGGCGGCGGTGGCGCCCGGCCAGGAGCCGCCCGAGTCGGTCCGCGCGGAGGGGTTCGCCCCCAGGGGGATACGGGCGCCGAAGGGGCGGCTGGCGCACGAGACCGTGCGTGCCGTCGTCGGCGAACTGGCCGGGCTGCGGGAATCCGGAGGCGGGCGGCTCGCGGTGATCGCGGCCGGGCGCGCGCTGCCCGCGCTGGCCGCCGCGCTCCCGGACGCGGCCCGCGGCGGCGCCCCCGAAGCGCTGGACGCCCCCGTCGTCCTGCTGACCGCCGGACAGGCCAAGGGCCTGGAGTTCGACCGCGTGGTGCTGGCCGACCCGGAAGGGATGCTCACCGCTTCACCCAAGGGGGGCCACGATCTCTACGTCGCCCTCACACGGGTGACGCGCAGGCTGACGGTGGTGTACGAGGGGGACCTGCCGGAGGTGCTGGGGCGATTGGGGGACGTGTAGCGCCAGGAGCGAGAGCCGGGGCTGCCCGGTCGCCGGGGCGCGGCTCACTTGGTGATCAGGGGGTGAGGGGTACGGGCCGGTGACTCGTCCCGGCCCCTCGTCCCCTCGCGTTCACGTCAGGTCGAACTCGCCGTCCTGGGCGCCCAGGACGAACGCGCGCCACTCGCCGGGGGTGAAGACCAGCGCGGGGATCTCCGGACTGCGGCGGTTGCGCATCGCTATATAGCCTTCGACGAAGGCGACCTGGACGTTGCCCATCCCCTGGCTACTGGACTGCCACTGGGCGTTGCTGAGGTCGAGCTCGGGCCTCGTGCCACCCGCAGGCCGTTCCTCGATGATGCCTTCGGCCACGTCGCTGCTCCTCCCGGTTCGTCATCCGCCCGTCAGCCTAATCACTGGGCCCGGTCGCGGACAGGTCACGTGTGCGGGATCCGCGGGGAAAGCCGAGGGGCGGGTCGGGATGTCTGCCGCGGGCCGGTCGGAGGTCGGCGTGCCCTGGCGGACGGGCTGAGGGGTGGGCCCCGTACGGAGCAGCAGCGCACGCAGGGTGGCGGCTTTCCGCGCAGGCTGGGAGGGCGGGGAGATCCGGCGGGCGCGTTTCCGTCTGACGGGTGCGTTTCCGCCGGACGGGTGGGCGGGCGGGTGCCGCGCGTCGTTTCGTCTCGTCTCCCCTCGTCTCGTTTCGTCTCGTCTCCCCTCGTTCCGTCTCGTTTCGTCTCGTCTCGTTTCGTCGATATGTCGACCACGGTTCGTCGCCGGGCAGGGCCGACTGCCGGATCGAATGCCCGCGGCTCACCCAGTCCCCTGGGACCCACAGGTCCCCAGATCTCCGAATCCCCACGTCTCCGGATCGGTATGCCGACATATCGGCACACCTGCTCGTTTCCCCCGGCCGGTACGGGAGTCAGGACGCCATGACCGCATACGGGTATCACGCCTCGCACGAGCAGTTTCCGCCGGCCGAGTTGCTGGCCCTGATACGGGCGGCGCAGGACGCGGGCTTCGGGACCGGGATGTGCTCGGACCACTTCGCGCCGTGGAGCGCCCGGCAGGGGCATTCCGGGCACGCGTGGGCCTGGCTCGGGTCCGCGCTGGCCACGACCGAGCTGCCCATGGGCGTGGTGACCGCCCCCGGGCAGCGTTACCACCCCGCCGTCCTGGCGCAGGCCGCCGCGACGCTGGCGCAGATGTTCCCCGGGAGGCTGTGGGTGGGGCTGGGCACCGGGCAGGCGCTCAACGAGCACGTGACCGGGGAGCCCTGGCCGGCGAAGGAGGTGCGGACGCGGCGGCTGGAGGCGTGCGTGGAGGTGATCCGCGCGCTGTTCGCGGGCGAGACCGTGTCGCACGACGGGCTGGTACGCGTGGACCGGGCGCGCTTGTGGTCGCTGCCCGAACGGCCGCCGATCCTGCTCGCGGCGGCGGTCACCCCGGGGAGCGCCGCGCGGGCCGCCCGCTGGGCCGACGGTCTGGTCACCGTCAACCAGCCGGACGAGGCCCAGGTGGACACCCTGACGGCCTACCGGGACGCGGGCGGGCGGGGGCCCGCCGTCCTCCAGGCGCACCTGTCGTGGGCGCCGTCCCGGGCAGCCGCGCTGGAGGCGGCGCACGACCAGTGGCGAGAGGTCGCGCTCGGTGGCGACGTGGCGTGGGAGCTCCCGCTGACCGAGCACTTCGAGCAAGCGGCCCGGATGGTCGACGCCTCGCATATGGAGGGTGCCGTCCACGTCTCCGACGATCTCGCCCGGCACACCGCCTGGCTGTCCCGGCAGGGCGAGGCGGGTTTCGACGAGGTGCTGCTGCATCAGGTGGGCACCGACCAGCTCGGCTTCCTGGAGGCGTTCGGCAGTGAGGTGCTCCCGGAGCTGAACTCGTGACGTCCGGCGTGAGATCCGGCGTGACATCTGGCCGGCACGGTGGTTCCGGGGGCACGGACACCACCGGTCCGGCGGCCTCTTCCGATCCCGAGGGCACGTATCCGCCCCTGCGGGACCTCGCCTTCCTCTCCGATTGCCGGACCGCCGCCCTCGTCGGCCCGGACGGCACGGTGGAGTGGCTGTGCGCGCCCCGGTTCGACGCGCCGAGCGTGTTCGCCCGTCTGCTGGACCGGCGGGTCGGCGGCGGCTGGGAGCTGTCGCTGCCGGACGCGCGGGAGGCCCCCGAGCGGCGTTACGCCGGTCCGACGATGGTCCTGGAGACGCGCTGGACCACGCCGGACGGCGAGGCCGCCGGGTACGACTTCCTCGCCGCCCGGCCGCCGGGCGAGGCGGACCACCGCGGCATCGTGCCGGGTGGCGCGCTGGTCCGGTGGGTGCGCTGCGTCCGCGGACGGGTGCGCGTGCGGCATCGCGTCGACGCCCGGCCCGACTACGCCCGGCGCGCCGCGCGCTGGGCCGCCGACCCGGAGACCGGCGGACTGCTGGACGACGAGGCCGGGCTCCGGCTCACCGCTGCCTCGGGGAGGGAGCCCGGCGAAGCCCCGGGAGCCGGAGCGGGCGGTGATGACCAGGAGGCGGCGCCGGTACCGGTCTCCGCGGACGGAACCGGCGTCGTCACCATCGAGGCCACCCTCCACGAGGGCGAGTCCCTGGCCGTGGAGCTCGGTTACGACGGCGCGGGGCGGCAGGCGGCGAGCGTCTCGCGCGCCCGCCGCCTGCTGGAGGAGACGCTGCTTGCCTGGCGGCGCTGGCGCTCGCGGGACCCGTACCAGGGGTACGGCGCGGAGCACGTGGGGCGCAGCGCGCTCGTCCTGCGCGGCCTGATGGCCAGCGGCACCGGCGCGCTGATCGCGGCGCCGACCACCTCGCTCCCCGAGTGGCCGGGCGGCGAGCGGAACTGGGACTACCGCTACGTGTGGCACCGGGACGCGGCCCTGGTGATCCTCGTCCTGCTGCGGCTGGGGCACCGGGCGGAGGCCGGGAAGTACCTGCGGGCCCTGCTGGGGCACTGCACCGCCTCGCGCGGCCTCCTCACTCCGATGCTGGGCATCGACGGCCGTACGGAGAGCGAGGAACGGACGCTGGACCACCTGGAGGGCTACCGGGGCTCGCGGCCGGTCCGCCACGGCAACAGCGCGTACCGCCAGCACCAGCTCGACGTGTACGGGCAGGTGCTGGACGCCGCCCTCGTCTACCAGCAGGTCACCGACGGGACCGATCAAGGGCTCGGCGACGGGGAACGCGCGGCCCTGCACGCCGTGGTGGACACTGTCTGCCGCCTCTGGCGGGAGCCGGACCACGGCATCTGGGAGATCCGGAACAGGCCGCGCCACTGGACGAGTTCCAAGCTGTACGCCTGGGTCTGCCTGGACCGGGGCATCCGGCTGGCCGAACTGACCGGCGACACCCGGCCCCCGCTGGAGACCTGGCGCACCCAGCGGGCGGAGGTGCGCGCGGACCTCCTGGCCAACGGGCACGACGGGACCGGGGCGTTCGTGCAGTCCTACGGCGCGCCGAACACGGACGCCTCCCTGCTGCGGCTCTCCCTCCTCGGCTTCCTGGACGGCAAGGACCCGCGGATGCTGGCCACGATCGACCGCGTCGAGGCCGAGCTGGGCGAGGACGGCTGGCTCGTCCACCGCTACGACCCGGAGGTCACCGACGACGGCCTGGCCGGTCCGGAGGGCGGATTCCTGCTCTGCTCGTTCGACATGGTCTCGGCCCTGGTGCTGGCCGGGCGCCGCGACGAGGCGCGACGGCGCTTCGATGCGCTGTGCGCGCGGGCGGGACCTCTGGGGCTGTACGCGGAGGAGATGACGGCGGACGGCACGATGCTCGGCAACCATCCGCAGGCGTTCACCCACCTCGGCCTGATCGAGGCGGCGATGAACCTGGACGGGGCCGAGGACGAGGAAGCCCTGCACTCCTGGGCCAGTCGGGGGGAGCGTTCCGGGGGGTGAGCGGGGCGGTGGGTCGGCGCGGGCGGGTCCCGCGCTGCCACGGGCTGAGGCAGCGGCCGACATCGGCCCGGGGGCCGCCCTGGTGTCCGCCCGGCCTCGTGCATCACCCGCCGTCCGCCCGGCCTGAGGCATCACCCGTCGTCCGCTCAGCACTGAGGTATCACCCGTCGCCTGCCCGGCGGTCGTCCCGGTCCGAGACACCGCCCGGACGACCGCCCGGACGGCTGCCCCAATACCGCCCCGCTCCGGTACGCCGCCCCGAACGTCACCCCGGCCCGAGGAACGTGCGGACCGCGTCGAGGAATTCGCGGGGGCGCTCCTCGTGGACCAGGTGGCCGGCGCCGTCGATGGTCAGGAGGCGGCTGTCGGGGATCAGCTCGGCCAGGTCGGTCATGTGCTGCTGCGGAATGGGGCTGGTCGGTCCGCCGCCGATCACCAGGGTCGGGGCGGTGATCCGCGCGGGTGCCTCCCACCAGGCCGGGTCCGGCGCGTTGCGGTGGGCGACCACCGCGACCTTGGCCTGCCAGTCGAAGGCGAGCGGTCCCGGTGGCGGCGGGGGCACCTCCTGGGGCGGGTCGCCCGCCACCGGCGGCGGTGACTCCTCCAGGACCAGCCGTTCCACCAGGTCCGGCCGCTCGGCGGCAGCCAGCAGAGCCACCATGCCGCCCAGCGAGTGGCCGACGAGCGTCGCCCGTTCCAGCTCCAGCGCCCGCAGGAAGCCGATGGCGTCGTCCCGCCAGTGCGCGAAGCCGTACTCGCCCGGCCAGTCACTGTGGCCGTGACCGCGTTGATCGAGCGCGTACACGCGGTGCGTGGTGGCGAGCTGGCCGACGACGCCGCGCCAGTCCTCGCCGTCCTCGCCGAGGCAGTGCAGCAGCACGGCCGGCGGCGCGTCCGCCTCTCCCCAGCACCGATAGGCCAACCGGACCCCGCCGACCTGGACTTTCCGGACGTCAGTCATGCGCTCACGCTACCCAGGGGCGCGGTGGGCCCGAACCCTTGACGCGTTCGCCCACCGCTGATTACTTGGTCCCGCACGCAGCAACCGAATGATCGGTCGGGACGGGGCGGTGATTCTTCATGCCGGGCAGCACGACGGACACGGCGAGGGACGGCGCGGCGGGCGGAGGGACGGGCTCCGGCGCGGCTCAGGGAACGGGACCTCAAGGATCGGGGCCTCAAGGATCGGGAGCCGGTAGGACGGACCGGCCCTCTGGTGTCGGTGCGGCGGTGCCCCGACCAACGTCCCCACTCGACAGCGCCGAACGGCTCGGCCCCGACGAGCTGCGCGACCTGCAACTCCGCCGCCTCCGCGACTCCCTGCGCCACGCCTACGCGAACGTCCCGTTCTACCGCCGGGCCTTCGACGAGGCGGGCCTGCGGCCCGAGGACTGCCGCTCGCTCGCCGACCTCGCCCACTTCCCCTTCACCGTCAAGGACGACCTGCGCGCCCACTACCCCTTCGGGATGTTCGCCGTGCCCGAGACCGCGATCCGGCGGCTGCACGCCTCCAGCGGGAGCACGGGCCGCCCGACCGTCGTCGGCTACACCGAAGGGGACCTGTCCACCTGGGCAGACCTGATGGCCCGCTCGATCCGCGCGGCCGGTGGCCGGCCCGGGCACAAGGTGCATGTCGCGTACGGGTACGGGCTGTTCACCGGGGGTCTGGGCGCGCACTACGGAGCCGAGCGGCTGGGCTGCACGGTCATTCCGGCGTCCGGCGGGATGACCGCCCGCCAGGTCCAGCTGATCCGGGACTTCCGGCCCGAGATCATCATGGTGACGCCCTCCTACATGCTGACGCTCCTGGACGAGTTCGAACGGCAGGGCGTCGACCCCCGCACGACCTCGCTGAAGGTGGGCATCTTCGGCGCCGAGCCGTGGACGGGGCGGATGCGCCGCGAGATCGAGGAGCGGTTCGCGATCGACGCGGTGGACATCTACGGCCTGTCGGAGCTGATGGGGCCGGGCGTCGCGCAGGAGTGCCGGGAGAGCAAGGACGGCTTGCACATCTGGGAGGACCACTTCTACCCGGAGGTCGTCGATCCGGTCACGGGCGAGCCGCTGCCGGACGGGGAACCCGGCGAGCTGGTGCTCACCTCGCTCACGAAGGAGGCGATGCCCCTCGTGCGGTACCGCACCCGCGACCTGACGCGACTGCTTCCGGGCACCGCCCGGCCCGCCTTCCGGCGCATGGACCGCATCACCGGCCGCAGCGACGACATGGTCATCCTGCGCGGGGTCAACCTCTTCCCGGCGCAGATCGAGGAGATCGTCCTCGACACGCCCGGCATCGCCCCGCACTTCCAGTTGCGGCTGACCCGCGAGGGCCGGATGGATCACCTCACCGTCCGGGCCGAGGCGTATCCGGACGCGACACCGGAGGTGCGCACGGCGGCGGTGGGCCGGATCGCCCAGCGCGTCAAGGAGGGCATCGGCGTGTCGATCGCCGTCGAGATCGTCGACCCGGGGACGCTGGAGCGCTCGGTGGGCAAGATCAAGCGCATCGTGGACGCCCGCCCGCGCGCGTAGCGGCCCCGGAGTCCACCCGCCGCGCACGGCCTCCGGGAGGCCGGCCGCGAGAGCCCCGTACCTGTGCGTACGAAGCTTCGCGCGGCGACCGGACTTCCCGGGTGCCGTGGCCGGGTTTCCCGCGCGCGGCGAGCAGGCTCCCGCGCGCGGCACCGGCCGGGGAACCCGGCCCCGCGGTCCCCCGTGGGCCCGGGAAGGTCCGGGCCCAGTCCACGGGGCCGGGTCGGTCAGGGCATCACCTCACCGCCGGGCGTCTCACCCATGGACGCTGGTGATCACCGCGAAGGTCGCGCCGAAGGGGTCCCGCAGGAACGCGAACCGGCCGTACTCCATGGACATGACCTCGGTCCGCATCGTCGCGCCGAGCCGTGTCGCCTCGGCGACCGTGGCGTCGCAGTCGGCCACCTCGAAGTAGGGACTCCACTCCGATATGCCGCCCTGGGCGATCTCGTCGGCGGGCAGTCGCATGATGCCGCCCTGGGTGGAGTCGTCGTCCCCCGTGGCCGGCCGGACGACGGAGTACGTCATGTGCTCGCCCACCGGCGTCTCCTCGGTCCGCCACGCGAACACCGTGCCGTAGAAGCGCTTCGCGGCCTCCGCGTCCGTGGTGAACAGCTCCGTCCAACACAGGGTGCCGACTTCGTTGACCACCCCCAGGCCCGGGTGGTCGCGCGGCTGCCAGACGGAGAACCTGGCGCCCACCGGGTCGGTGAAACCGGCCATCCGGCCGGAGGTGAAGACGTCCATCGGCTGGAAGCGGACCGTACCTCCGGCCTGCTCCACGGCCTTGGCCGTGGCGTCCGCGTCCTGGGTGTGGAAGTACACGTTCCAGGCGGCGCGGTCGCCCTTGTCCACCAGCGGGCCGATGCCGGCGACGTACTTCCCGTCCAGGGCGAACATGCCGTAGCCGCCCGCGTCCGGTCCGGCCGAGTGGTGGGTCCAGCCGAAGACGGAGCCGTAGAAGGCGGCGGCTGCCTCGGTGTCGGGCACGCCCAGGTCCAGCCAGTTCGGCGCACCCGGGACGAATGATGTGCTGAGCATGGTGCGTTCCTCTCACTGTGGTCGTGACGTGGTCGGCCCCGGGCTGTCCCGGACCCGCCGCGCCGGTCTGGTGCGGCTTCTTCGCTTCCTTTGGTTTCCTTGGTTTCCTTTCGTTTCTTTTGTCGCTTCGGTTCCTTTGCTGTGCTCCTGTTCGGCACTGCCGTGTTCCTGCTCGGAACTGCCGCATTTCCGTTCGGCATTGCGGTGGCGCGGTGGTGTCATGCGGCGCGTGCCACGGCCGTACGGGGCGACCGCACGGCCCGTCCCACGGCCGGTCTCCCGGCCCCGCGGGCGGTGGATTCGGGGGCACGACCGCCGCCAATCCTCAGCATGACAGGGGGCACTGACAACGGCCGTCGGAGCGATCTCGGCAGGGCTCCCAGGCCCGCCGCGACCTGCGGAAACACCGCGTCCCCCCGTACCGGGCGCGGCCCCTCACCCCTCCCCGGACGGACCGCCGAACCGGTCGCGCAGCGCGCGCTTGAGCACCTTGCCGCTGGCGTTGCGCGGCAGTTCGGGGACGAACAGCACGCGCTTGGGCACCTTGAAAGGGGCGAGCCGTTCCCGGGCGAAGGCGATCAGTTCCTGTTCGCCGGGCCCGGCCGGCCCCCGCGTCGCGGGAACGACCACGGCGGTCACCGCCTCGATCCACCGCTCGTCCGGCAGTCCCACCACCGCCGCCTCGGCGACCCCCGGGTGCTCGTACAGCACTTCCTCCACCTGTCGCGAAGGAATCAGCACACCACCGGAGTTGATGACGTCCTTCACCCGGTCCACGACCGTGAAATACCCCTCGGCGTCGCGCACCGCCAGATCGCCCGAGCGGAACCAGCCGTCCCGGAACGCCGCCGCCGTCTCCTCGGGCTTGTCCCAGTACCCGTCGCACAACTGGGGTGAGCGGTAGACCACTTCGCCGGGCGTCCCGTCGGGCACCTCCCGGCCCTCCTCGTCCACCACCCGTGCCTCCACGAACAGCACCGGCCGTCCGCAAGAGGCCATCCGCCCTTCGTGTTCGTCCGGTCCGAGCACGGTGGCGAGCGGCCCGATCTCGCTCTGGCCGAAGCAGTTGTAGAAGGCGAGGCCGGGCAGCCGGGCGCGCAGGCGTTCCAGGACGGGGACCGGCATGATCGAGGCGCCGTAGTACGCCTTGCGCAGCGCGCTCAGGTCGCGGGTGGCGAAGCCGGGGTGCCGGGTCAGGCCGATCCACACGGTGGGCGGGGCGAAGAGGCTGTCCGCCCGCCCCGCTTCCACGAGTTCGAGGAGACGGTACGGGTCGGGCGCGTCCAGGAGGGTGTTCTCCGCGCCGACCGCCAGGTACGGCATCAGGAAGACGTGCATCTGGGCGGAGTGGTACAGCGGCAGGGCGTGGACCGGGCGGTCGGTCTCCTTGAGGTCCAGCGCGGTGATCGCGGAGGCGTACTCGTGGACGAGGGCGCGGTGGGTCATCATCGCGCCTTTGGGGAGGGCGGTGGTGCCCGAGGTGTAGAGGAGCTGGACGAGGTCCGCCGGTTCGCTCTCGCCCACCAGAACCGAGACCACGCCCTCGGGACGGTCCGTCAGCCGCTCCAGCAGCGACCCGGTGGCGTCGCGCAGCGGCAGGGTGCGGACGGAGGCGGGCAGGTGGTGGGCGATTCGCGGATCGGTGAGCACCAGCGCGCTGCCGGACTGCTCGATGATGTAGCGCAGTTCGTCGCCCGTCAGGTGGTGGTTGACGGGGATGTGCACCAGGCCCGCGCGGGCGCAGGCGAGGAAGCCGATCAGGTAGGCGTCGGAGTTGTGGCCGTACGCGGCGACCCGGTCACCGTCGCGCAGGCCGCTGTGCAGCAGGATCCCGGCGGCCCGCGTCACCGCCTCGTCCAGTTCCCGGTATGTCCAGGCGCGGGTGCCGTACCGCAGCGCCGTGCGCTCCGGCACCCGTCGCGCGCTGCGTCGCAGCACCGCGTCCACCGTGTTGCTCCCCGCCGGCGTCATGGCCGCGATCCTGGGGACGGACCCCGGCCCGGTCAAGAGCCGGGACGGATGCCGGGACCCGTTCCGGTCGGTCCGGTCACGAACCGGAACGGCCGGCCGGCCGGCCGGAGACGGACCGCCTACGGTGCGGCCGGGCGCAAAGCAATGCGGTGCGGTGGGCCCCAACGGCGGGAGAACGGCCCGCATAGCGCTGGTCCGCGGCACATTCGCTCCACAAAAGCGGCCGGGCGACCGGCCGGTGTCAGCCGGAGTCCTTGATGATGCGTGCCATCGTCATGCACAGGTCGTCGAGCAGCCCCTCCATCGGCGGCGGATCGGCCTCCGGGGGTGCGGTGACGGCGTCCTCAAGCTTGGCCCTCAGCTCCACAAGACGGGGGTCGGCCGTGGTGTGCGTCTCCAGGACCGCGAGCGTGCGCCGAGCGGCGTCGACGCACCGGAGGGGCGGGTAATCGTCCGGTTCCTCCAGTAGCCCCCGGCCGACGCTGAGCAGGTAGGCGGCGAGCGAGGTCAGGTCTTCGTGCAATCTCCGGTGGTCGGTGTCGGCCGACGTCGTCATGTTCGATCACCTCTCGTCTGGCGCGGCGCTGGGACGGCTGGGGCGGGCCGACCGGTCGGGACCGGTGGGACGGCCCGGCGGGGCGTGGTCGGCAGCGGGGCCGCACGGCCCGCGGCATGTGCGGAACTCGCGCTTATTGGTGCCCCATGCCGTGTACGTGGCCGGTAAAAGATCAGTTTTCCATCAACATGGCCGCATACCGTTGTCCGGCGCGCTGAGCGCACGGACGCGTAAAGCACGGGCGCGTAAAGATCGCCCACAACGTCCGCAGAGTGGTGCGGATTCACGACGCGGGCGTCACCGGCACAACCCGCGGTGCACCGAGCGGGCGGTGTAAGGGGACAGAAAGAGGGATATGAACGCCGGGGTGGCAGAAGGTGAACGCGCGCCGGGTATGTCGGAAGCATGACTGACGAGCCATCGCCTGATTCCCCGGTGCCGGGAATCGCCCCCGAGCAGTTCCTGCGGATGATTACCACTCGTAGCGTCATGCGCACCTACTCCGAAAGGCCCATCGCCCCGCAAGTCGTCGACGCGCTGTTGCAGGGAATGGAATCGGCCCCCAACGCCGCGAACACTCAAGCGTGGTCGTTCGTCGTCGTCCAGGACCCGCGAAACATCCGGCGGCTGCGGAGTTTCGCCCCCGGGGTGTTCGGCGTTCCCGCCCTGGTGGTCATGGCGTGTACGGACAACAGCCGCGGCCTTGAGGAGGAGGCGGACAAAGCGGCCAGAAGCATGTGCGTGGCCATGGCGGTGGAGAATCTGCTGCTCACCGCGCACGCGCACGGTCTGGGCGGGTGCCCCGTCCACAGTTTTCGCCCGGAGGCCCTGCGGCTCCTGTTCGACCTGCCTTCCTCGATCGAGCCGGTGCTGCTGGCCCCGATCGGTTACCCCGCGAGCGAACCCCGCCCCTCCCGGCGTCGGGCCCGCAAGGAATTCATCAGCTATGAAACATACGGGCAGCACACGCCCGTGTCGCGCACTCGTTGACGGAGAATTCGGGAAATCCCGCGCGGACGTGCAGCTTTTCGTCAGGTGTAGAGCGCGTCGGCCACGGTGAAAAGGTCGACGATGTCGCCGTCCTCGTCCACGGCGTGCCGGCCCGGATCGCGGAAGTAGGGGTAGGCCCATTGGCCGTGCGTGTCGATGTTGAGCAGCCGCTCCAAGGGATACAGGCCGACAAGCTCTCCGGAGATATCGTCCCGGTCGGCCTTTATTTCCCGGAGTATCTTTCTGCTCTGCTCGAAGAGCTTCCACTCGGAATGGTTCTCGACCGCGACACCGATGCCGCAGGCACCGTCTTCGTGGACGTTGGCGGCGCGCAACTCCTCGACGATATAGCTGGCGGGGCCGAACGCGGCCAGGTCCGATGGAGGGTCGAGGCTCAGCAGGAGTTTCCATACCGGGTCCCCGTCGGCGAGCACCGCTGCCAGCTCGTCGGCGGAAGGGACGCTGCCCTGACGGACGGCCCTGCGCAGGTGCGGCGCGAGTTCGCCCAGCGCGGAGGACTCCTTGACGACGACGTCCGCCCGCCCCGTCCCGGCGAGCTCGACCTCCAGGCGTTCCCGGAAGAAACCCGCGGTCAGCGCGTGCCGGTCATCGACCGTACGGAACCACTCAAGGGTCAGCTCGGGGCTGAGCAGTCCGCCGCGGAAGGCGTCCAGCAGGTACAGGTAGTACTGCACCCGGGGTATGTCGATGGTGATGTTCAGCGGTACCGCGCGGGGCAGCACGGCGGCCACGTCGGTGATGAGGCGGGTCCGCCGCAGCACCGACTCGTACTCGTACAGGGACAGCTCCGGAGCCGCCTCGATCGCGGCCAGGCGGCAGCGGAACGGAGCGCTCTGGGCGTGCAGGAGGTCGACCCGGCCGCCCTGCTCGTCCCGGCCCCACAGCGTCCCGCTGCTGAACAGGCACGGGCCGGTCACCAGGTTGATCTCCTCGACGCCGGGCGTCTCGGCGGGCAGGTGCTTGGCTCCCATCAGATGGACGAAATGCCGCTGCGGGCCGAGGCATGCCTCCGCGAAGATGACGGCGGTACCCGCCCCCATGTCGATGCTCAGTGCCCCGTCCCCCGCCATCGGCCGCGCGGTGCCGAAAACCCGGCCGAGCTGGTTGACCCGGTGTGCGGCGCGCGCCGAGGCCCGGTGCAGGGCCGAGCCGTCCGTGGGCCCGTCCGTCAGCGATACGAAACGGGCCGCCGTCATCCCGGGAACGGGTGGACAGCCGTCCACCTGCGGCATCGTGCTCCGTCGCACCCGCGGCAGTTCCGTCTGCCGGGACGGGTGGCACACCACGGCGATGGCCGGATCGGGTCGTATGTCGGGGGCGCTGTACATGGTGGATCTCCCGCACGGCGCCGGCGTCCCCCGCTGAGAGGGTGCTGACCGGCGCCGGGATCGGATCGTGGACGGAAACGGCGGTTCGACACACTTTCCCTCCCAGTCACCCACGATCTTCTTGCTTCCTCCACACGGAGCAGTCCCGCGTTGAGCCGTCCGGGTGATTGCCGACGCCGGTCTCGGGGCTGCGGCTTTCGCTCCGTCCGGGTGATTGCCGACATCGACCTCGGGCTGCGGCTTTCGTGCCGTCCGGGTGCTTGCGGACGCCGATCTCGGGCTGCGGCTTTCACGCCGTCCTGGCAGCCGGCGACTCGGCGTACGGAAGCGGTGAGCCCGGGGAAACCGGCCCGTGACCTGCGGCGGCGCGGGGCCGCGCGGCCTAAGCCATCTACGTGCCCTACGAGACGCTCCGTTCGCCGCCCCGCCCACGCCGCTGCCGCAGGGCCGCGACCCGGCGGTACAGCGCGACCGCCTCGGCGGAGCGGCCCAGGTGCTCCAGGCACTGGGCCTCGTCGCCGCGGCTGGCGAGGGCGTCGAGGTGGTCGGCGCCCAGCACCCGTTCGCGGGCGTCGGCGACCTCGTGGTAGACGGTCAGCGCCTCCTGCCAGCGGCCCAGCCAGCCCAGGGCGACGGCGATCTCGCGGCGGCTGACGAGGGTGTCGGGGTGGTCGGCGCCGAGGACGCCCGCGCGGGCGGCGGCCACCGACCGCGCCTCGGCCAGCGCCTCCTCCCAGCGTCCGAGACGGCCGAGGTTGACGCCGAGGCCGTGCCGGGCGCGCAGGGTCTCCGGGTCGCGCGGCCCCTGTGCGCGGGTCCGGGCCTCGACGAGGTCGCGGTAGAGCTCCAGCGCCTCGGCGCTGCGGCCGAGCCTGCCGAGGCTGATGCCGGTCTCGTGGAGGGCGGCGAGGGTGTCGGGGTGGTCGGCGCCCAGCGCCTGCGCGCGTCCGGCGGCGACCTCTCGGTAGATCCGCAGCGCCTCCTGCCACTGCCCCAACTGGCCCAGTACGTACGCGACTTCGTACTGCGTGACGAGGGTGTCCGGATGCTGCGGTCCCAGTACGTGGGCACGGGCTTCGGCCACGTCCCGCGCCATGCGGTACGCGTCCTCCAGCCGGCCCAGGCGGCTGAGGTTGAAGGCGAGGTTGTGGCGGCAGCGCAGGGTGTCGGGGTGGTCGGGGCCCATGGTGCGCTCCCGGGCGGCGAGCACCGACACGTACGCCTCGTGGGCCTCGAAGTGACGGCCCAGGCGCCCGAGGGCGTAGGCCGTCTCCTGGCGCGCGGCGAGGGTGTCGCCGTGGTCGGCGCCGAGCGTGCGGGCGCGGGCCGCGGCGACCTCCTCGTACGCCCGCAGCGCCTCCGCCGCGCGGCCGGTGCGGCTGAGCGCGAAGGCCACCTGGAACCGGCTGGCGAGCGTGTCGGGGTGCTCGGGACCGAGCGCGTGCGCGCGCTCGGCCGCCACCGCGCGGTGCACCTCGCCCGCCTCCTCCCAGCGCCCCAGCCGCCCCAGGCTCAGCCCGGCGTTGTGGCGGGCCGCCAGGACGGCGAGGTGTTCCGCCGAGGGGGACGAGGGGCCGGGCGCCGGAGCGTCGTCGGGCTCGGCGAGCGGCGGCGGGCCGCCCGTCCAGGAGTCGGTGAGCTGGGCGGACCGGTCCCCGGGCGCGGTGGCCCGCGGCCCTGACCGGCGCGCCGGCGAGCCGGTGCTCATGCCGCGGGTCCAGCCGGGCAGGCGCCCGGC